>NZ_JAESIF010000039.1:0-65651 GCF_016757295.1 Streptomyces sp. M2CJ-2
GGCTCCTCATGCCATTCTCGCAGGCCAGCCCGCGAATCCGCCGACCACGTGTGCCTACCTACTGATGAAGTCGGGCTGCTGGGTCTCGGTGAAAATACGGAGATCCATGTCTCCATCCTGCCTGGTGGGACCCGGTACGGTCGGGCCGGTCCCATCGGGGACGATGCCTACAGCATGCCGGGCAGCCGGACCGTGACGAGGAGGCCGCCGACGGGGCGGGGGACGAGGTCGAGGGTTCCGTCGTGGGCGTGGACGATGCTGTGCACGAGGGCGAGGCCGAGGCCGACGCCGGCGTGCTCGTCGGTGCGTACGCGTTCCGTTCCGCGCTGGAAGGGTTCGGTGAGGGTCGGCACCAGTTCCGGTGGGAGCGGGTGCCCCGTGTTCTCGACCCGCAGCACGCTCGTGTCGCCCTGCGTCTCGGTGTGGACCGTCACGGTGCCGTCGGCGGGGAGGTTGTGGACGACGGCGTTCTGGAGGAGGTTCGTCACCATCCGCAGCAGGAGTTCCGCGGAGCCGCCGGTCCGTGTCGCCCCACCAGTGACGTCGAGCGTGATCCCGCGTTGTTCGGCGAGGGGGAGCAGGGTTTCGGCGGCCTCTTCGGCGAGGAGGGAGAGGTCGACGCTCTCGCGGGTGAAGTTCCCGCGGTCGCTGCGGCTGAGCAGCAGGAGGGCCTCGGTGAGGCCGATCGCGCGCGTGTTGACGGTCTGCAGGCGTTGGAGGAGTTCGCCCCGGTCCCGCGTGGGGTCCCTGCGGGCGACGTCGAGCAGTGCCTGTGAGACGGCCAGCGGGGTGCGCAGTTCGTGGGAGGCGTTCGCGGCGAACCTCCGCTGCTCGGCGACGTGCGACTCGAGTTGTTCGAGCATGGTGTCGAACGTGTCGGCGAGTTCGCGGAATTCGTCCTGGCGGCCTTCCATGCGGATCCGGTGGGACAGTGATCCGTTCCCGGCCGTCCGTGCCGCGTCCGTGATCCGGGTGAGCGGTGTGAGCATCCGGCCGGCGAGGATCCATCCCCCGACGAGGCCGAACACGAGCAGGAAGGCCATCGCCACGGCCGCGGCGGGGGTGAAGGTGCGCACGAGGAGGTAGCGGTTGGGTGAGATCCCGAGGAGGCCCTTGGGGTTGTCTGGCACGTAGCGCAGCAGGAACACCCACACCACGACCAGCAGGAGGGCGCCGGCGACGGCGAGGAATCCGGCGTAGCTGAGGGTGAGTTTCAGTCGGGCGCTGAGCCCTGGGCGTCTATGCACGCGTACCGCCGGGGCGGGTGGTGTCGGGGCCGGTGTCGATGCGGTAGCCGACGCCCGGCACCGTGGCGATGATCCATGGTTCGCCGAGCCGTTTGCGCAGTGCGGAGACGGTGATGCGGACGGCGTTGGTGAAGGGGTCGGCGTTCTCGTCCCAGGCCCGTTCCAGCAGCTCTTCGGCGCTGAGGACCCCGCCTTCGGCGGCGACGAGGACTTCGAGCACGGCGAACTGTTTGCGGGTGAGCGCGACGTGGCGTCCGTCGCGGAAGACCTCCCGGCGGAAGGGGTCGAGGTGCAGGCCCGCGATCTCGCGGACCGGGGGCCGGGCGTACGCGCGCCTGCGGTCGAGCGCCCGCAGTCGCAGGACGAGTTCGCGCAGCTCGAACGGCTTGGTGAGGTAGTCGTCGGCGCCGAGTTCGAACCCGGACGCCTTGTCGTCGATCCGGTCGGCGGCGGTGAGCATGAGGATCGGGATGCCGCTGCCGGAGGCGACGATGTGCCGGGCGACCTCGTCGCCGGAGGGGCCCGGGATGTCGCGGTCGAGGACCGCGAGGTCGTAGGAGTGGACGCCGAGCAGTTCCAGGGCGGAGTCGCCGTCGCCGGCGATGTCGGCGGCGATCGCTTCCAGCCGGAGACCGTCACGGACGGCTTCGGCCAGGTAGGGCTCGTCCTCCACGATCAGTACGCGCATGTCCGAAGCCTAGGCAGCACGGCATATCGGCGATGTATGCGAGGACGTGTGCACATCGGAGACGCGACTCAGCCTGCCGGTACGGGCGTGGGCTCGGAGTGGGGCCGGTCCGACGGTGCTTCGGTCGTGGTGCGCCACCAGCGGCGCGACGCCAGTGTGGCCAGCGCGGCGCCGGTGGCGTTGACCAGGACGTCGTCCACGGAGGACACCCGGTCCAGCCGCAGGACGTACTGTGCGGTTTCGACCAGGACCGAGCAGACCGCCCCGAGCGCCAGGATCCGCGGCACGGACGCCAGCGCCGCGTACCGCATCGGGGCGAAGAACCCCAGCGATGCGAAGACCAGCAGGTTGCCGACGATTCCGAGCGTCCCCATCGTGAGCAGGTCCCGCAGCGGTACCAGGCTGACCCGGCCGGGGACGATGCCGGCCCCGGCGCCCGGCATCATGGTCATCCAGAGGAACGGCACCGTCCCGTGGACCATGCCCACCTCGGCCAGCGACATCCGCCACGCCGATGTGACGCCGGCGGCCCGCCGACGGCGCGCCAGCGCCCACACCACCAGCGCGGCCAACGGCAGCGTGACCAGCGTGATGAGCACCACGCCGTTGAACGTGTCGAGGCAGCCGTGCCACCGCCCGGCCATGCACATCGGGGCGGACATCATGAGCGGCCGCCGCACGGTGAGCAGGGCGCTCGCCAGGGCGAGGACCGCCAGGCCGAGGAGCATGATCCTGCGTGTGCGGCGGGGCGGTGCCGACGGGGATGCGTCGTGGTTCATGCCCCCATTGGAGGCGGGGGGCGGTTGCGGTGGCGTATGCGATTTTCGATACGCCCGCGATACACGGGACGATCTTCAGGCGCGTTCCGCTTCGCGCTCCGACAGGGCGCGGTCGCGGTCCGCCAGTTTGCGGAGCATCTCCAGGACGCGGTCGCGGGACTCGTCCGCCGCGTCGATGGCCTCCACGCACTGCCAGTACGCGGACTCGTCGTCCGCGGAGCAGGCGAGGCCGACCAGTGCGATACCGACCTCTCCGAGCAGTCCGCCGAGGTGTGTCAGGGTCTGCCGGGCGTCGCCCAGGTCGGTGAGCCGGGCCGCGCGCAGGTCGGCGGGAGCGAGGGGCGAGGTGTCCAGGACACCGCAGCCACGGCCCGCCAGTTCGGTCAGCCCCAGCGCCTCGCCCCGCAGTTCGGGCGGGCCGGCGACCGCGAGGCGGCTCCCTATCGCCTGGGCGAGGGCCTGGGCCTGCCACACCTCCGCCGAGAGCTCCGGCACATCGCCGGCAGCGGTCAGGGCCCGTCTGCTCTCCGCTATCAGTCGCACAGCGTCCATGTGCGCTGCCCCTGTCTGTCCGACGCGCTGCCCACGCGTCCACCCAACTTCCCTGTCAATTACCCAGAGTGAGCCTTGTTCAGTCAGAAAGCCACGGAGAAGGTGGAAATCTGGGGACAACAATTCAAAAACGGTCGACATGTTGAACACGGAGCGTGACGACGGGGAGTTCGTTTCCGCGCGGGGGCGGTTCAGGCCGGGAAGCGGCGTTCGTTGCGGTCGATCTTGGCATCCAGCGCGGTCAGCGGGTCGACGCCGAGCACCTCGCACAGTTGGAGGAGGTACGCGAGCACGTCGGCCACCTCGTCGGTGACGCGGTGCGCGGTGTCCGGGTCGTCCATCACCCGGGCCGACTCCTCGGGCGTCAACCACTGGAAGATCTCGACCAGTTCGGACGCCTCCACGCTGAGCGCCGTGACGAGGTTCTTCGGCGTGTGGTACGGCTGCCAGTTCCGCGCGGCGGCGAACTCGGCGAGCCTGCGCTGGAGTCCGGCCACGTCGAGCGGGGCGCGCGAGCCGGTGGGGTGGTCCGGGTCGGTCGGGTCGGTCGGGTCGGTCGGGTCAGTCACGGTTCAGGTGTACCACCGTCACTCCGTCCACCCCCACGGCCCAGGACGCGTCGCTCACCGCGCCGACCAGCCGGATGTGCCCGCGCTCGCACATCCGCGCCGCCAGCCGCAGCAGTTCCGCGCGCTGGAGCGGGTCCAGTCCCCGGTCGAACCCGTCGGCGAGCACGGTGAGCGTCTGCAGCGCGGCGGGCACCTCGCCGGGCGCGTCGACCTCCAGCACACCGGGCCCGGTGAGCAGCACCAGCGCGAGGGCGACGTACCGCAGCTCTCCGTCCCCCAGCCGGCCGAGGTCGGTGCGGATGCCGTCGCCCCGGTCGAGCAGGGCGCGGACCAGTCCCGCGCCGTACGGTTCGGCGCGCAGCCCGGCGACCGGGCCGGCGCATCCCGTGCGCACGGCGGACACCAGGAGCCCGTAGCGGATCGCGCACTCGGCCTGGGTGCGCCACAGCACGTCGGCGAGGTTGCCGCAGCCGCCGAGCAGCCGCCCGCTGCCGAGCGACACCGGCTCGCGCATGCGGTCGGGGCGGGGGTCGCAGGCGAAGACGGAGCGCAGGGCGACCACCATCTGTTCGGCGGCGGCCAGCACCCTGCGCTGTCCGGGCGTCTTGCCCGCGACGCGCAGCGGGAGCAGCGCGGTGCCGAGCCGGTCGTCGGGCAGCGGGCCCCGGGTGACCGGTGTCGACCCGGCCGTGTGCCATGCGGCCTGCACGGTGCGCCGGCCGGGGTCGCGCAGCGCGGTCTCCAGCAGGACCACCCCGTCCGCCGTCAGCCGCTCCCCCACGATCCGCAGCTCCGGTTCGGCCTGCACGGCGACCTCCAGCCGGACCGGGCCCTCGGGGCCGTCGGCGGTGCAGCCGATCCGGAAGCCCCGGCGGCGCTGCGCGTCGGCGCGGGCCCGCTCCGGCACGCACGCGTCCGGCTCGGGGAACACCTCCCCCAGCTCGGCCCCGCCGCTGAGCCGGGCGAGCGCCTCGTAGGCCCGCAGCGCGCTGGTCTTGCCGCTGCCGCTGGCCCCGGCGAGCAGGGTGAACGGGCCGAGCCGGAGCCCGGTGTTGCGGTGCCCGGCGAACGCGGACAGCAGCAGCTCGGTGACGCGCGGCCGGTCGGGGTGCCCTTGGGCGGCGTCCGTGCCGGAGGGCGCGGTGGACGCGGCAGGCAGGGAAGCCGGGGAGGTCGGCGGGGAGGGAAACGGCGCGGGCCTGGGTGAAGGGACGGAGGACGGCGACGGGAGCGGCGGGGTCATGTGCGGAAGGTAAGGGTTCCGGTACGGGGCGAACCGTTCCGCTTGTCCGGTCTTCCCCCGATCGGACGACACCCCGGTCGACTCCCGGCAGTTCACCCCTGCCGGGAGCCCTGCCCGTTCCCGGGGATCCCCATGCCCTCCATCAGTCCGGTCACCTCGGTGCCGGCCGGGGTCAGCAGGAACACGTTGCGGTCGACGCGGTGCATTCCGCTCGCCAGGCCGAAGACGACGCCCGTGCTGAAGTCCAGTACCCGCTTGGCGACATCGCCCTCCGCACTGGTCAGGTCGAGCAGGACGGGGATCCCGGCCATCAGGGTCTCCGCGACGTCGCGGGCGTCCGCGAACACGTTCACCCGAAGGACGACGAGGCGGCGGCGTGTCTCGGTCTCGGCCTCCGGCATGGAGCGGTGGCCCACGGAGGACGGCCAGGCGTCCCGGCCCCGCAGCGGAACGACCTGGGCCAGTCCCTCCCACTGTTCGTCGGTGACGTCGTGGCTGTTCACCGGCATGCTCCGTCCCGGGTCGCGCTGATGGTCTGCATCGGCCAATTCTTACGCATGGTCACCCGTTCGGCCCAATGCGACACACTCCGCCACCTCGGGGCGCCCGAGGTGTGGCCTTCGCCCCACGAGTTCGACCTGTGAGCCGCGGGCCGGACCGCACCCCGAGGCGTGCGGTCCGGCCCGTCGCGGGAACATGGCTCCCGTCAGGATCGTTGGACCGCCGACAGACCCGACCCGCAGGAATACGAGGAGCCACGTACGTGTCCGGCAGATCGACGGACCCCCCGGGACACAGTCCCGGACCGCCCCGTCACGTGATGGTTGAGATCGGCACCCGGCGGGGTGGTGCTGGATGAGTGCCGTGGAGGCCCTGTGGGGCCTGTTCGCCGTGTTCGTGCTGACCGCCGGCACCGGCTACTTCGTCGCCCAGGAGTTCGCCTACGTCTCCGTGGACCGGCTCGCGCTCAGCCGCGAGGCCGAGGCCGGGGACCGCGGGGCCGCCCGCGCGCTGAAGGTGCTGGAGCGGCTGTCCTTCATGCTGTCGGGCGCCCAGCTCGGCATCACCGTCACCGGTCTGGTCGTCGGCTTCATCGCCGAGCCGTCGGTGTCCGCGCTGCTCAGGCCGGCGCTGTCCGGCCTCGGGCTGCCGGACTCGGCCGTGAGCGGCATCGCCGTCGTGCTCGCCTTCGTGCTGGCCACGATCGTGCAGATGGTGCTCGGCGAGCTGGCCCCGAAGAACCTCGCCATCGCCGTGCCCGAGCGGCTGGCGAAGGCGCTGGCCGGCTCGACCCTGGCGTATCTGAAGGTCGTCGGACCGGTGGTGCGGATCTTCGACAACGCGGCCTCCCGGCTGCTGCGCCGCATCGGCATCGAGCCGGTCGAGGAGCTGCACCACGGCGCCACGCTGGAGGAGCTCGGTCATCTGATCGGCGAGTCCCACGAGCACGGGACACTGCCCGGGGACACCGCCACCCTGCTGGACCACGCGCTGGAGTTCTCCGAGCGCACCCTGCACGCGGTGATGGTGCCGCGCGCGGACGCCGTCTTCGTGCGCGGTGAGGCGAACGCCGACGAGGCGGTCGCCCTGATCGCCGCGCACGGCCACTCCAACTACCCCGTGCTCGGCGACCACCCCGACGACGTCGCGGGGGTGCTGGGCGTGCGCGAGCTGATGGCGGTGCCCGCCGGGCGGCTCGCGGGCGCCACGGCCGGGGCGATGGCCAGGCGGCCCCTGCTGCTGCCGGACACGCTTCCGCTGCCGGACGCGGTCGCGCGGATGCGCGAGCAGGACGACGAGTTCGCGGTCGTCCTCGACGAGCACGGCGGGGTGGCGGGCATCGTCACCTACGAGGACATCGCCGAGGAACTGGTCGGTGACATCGCCGACGAGTCCGACAAGGTCACCGAGCTCGCGGTGGCCGACGGCGAGGGCTGGCTCGTGGACGCGGGCCGCCGGCTGGACGAGGTGGCCGAGGCGACCGGTGTCCGGCTGCCCGAGGAGGACGACTACGAAACGGTGGCCGGGCTGATCGTGGACCGCCTGGGCCGTTTCCCCATCGTGGGTGACCGGGTCACCGTCGAGCTGCCCGGGGGCGGCCGCGCGGTGATCGACGTGCGCACCTTGGACCGGCATGTCGCCGAGCGGGTGCGGATCACGCCCCTGGCCCGGGAAGAGCACACGACGGAGGAGCCCGCATGAGTTTCCCGATGGCTCTCTTCGTGACCGTGCTGCTGCTGATCGGCAGCGGGTTCTTCGTGGCGGCCGAGTTCGCACTGGTCGCCGCCAGGCGGCACCGGATGGAGAAGGCGGCGGCCGAGGGACGGCGCGGCGCCGGGGCCGCGCTGGCCGGAATGCGCGAGCTGTCGCTCATGCTGGCCGGTGCCCAGCTGGGCATCACGGTGTGCACGCTGGGTCTGGGCTCGGTGTCCAAGCCCGCGATCTCGCACCAGCTGGACCCGCTGCTGCACGCCCTGGGGCTGCCCAGCGCGGTCAGCTACGGTGTGGCGTTCGCCGTCGCGATGACCGTGGTGGTGTTCCTGCACATGGTGGTCGGCGAGATGGCCCCCAAGTCGTGGGCGATCGCCCATCCGGAGCGTTCCGCGATGCTGCTCGCCCCGTCGTTCCGTGCGGTGGTAAAGGCCGTCCGGCCGCTGATCCACGTGCTGAACGTGGTGAGCAACGCCCTGGTACGGCTGTGCCGGGTGAGCCCGCGCGACGAGCTGGCCTCGGTCCACGACCGGGAGCAGCTCACCCATCTGGTGGTGGAGTCGGAGCGGCTCGGCCTGATCAGCAAGACGGACTCGCAGCTGCTCACCCGCTCGCTGACCGAGCCCGACACCCCGGTCGCCGCCCTGCGGATCCCGGCCGAGGAGATCACGTCCGTCGAGGGTGGCGCGGGCCTCGACGAGGTGCTGCGGGTGGCCACCGCGCACGACCGCACCCGGCTGCTCGTCCGTGAGGGCGGCACCGTCCTCGGCGCGGTCCACGCGCGCGACGCCCTGGTCGCCCGGGCCCGCGGTCGCGCCACCAGTGCCCGTGAGCTGGCCCGCCCGGTGCCCGAGCTGACGGACACCACGACGGTCGCCGACGCGATCGACGTACTGCGCCGGCGCCGGGGCACGCTGGCGGTCGTCCGCGACGACGCGGGCCGGCTCACCGGTCTGGTCACCCTGGACGACCTGCTGGCCCGGCTGATGCTCCCGGCCGGGGGCTGACCGCACGCCGCCGGGTGTGCGCACGACAGAGCGCCGGCCGGTCCGCATGTCGCGGACCGGCCGGCGCTCTCGTGTTCGGTTCCCGTCGTCAGCGGGCCGTGCCACCCGCGAGCGCGGTCGCGCCGGCTTCCGTGGCCTAGGCCGCGGCGTCGGTCACCACCGGGGCGCTCTCCTCGATCCGGGCCGACGCCAGCGGGATGGGGGTGAACATGGCGGGTTCCTCGTCCGGGAACAGGGCGGTGGGTCCGTACACCCAGTCGGTGAAGGCCCACTCGGCGGGGTCGACCTCACGCATGATCGCGTTGCGCTGCAGCCGCGGCGTGCCGTCGAGGTGCCACAGCTCGCCCCAGGCGCGGGCGGTCGTCAGCACCCGGCGGCAGTGCTCGACGCGGACCGCCTCGTACGCGGCCAGTGCGGCGTCCCAGTCGACGGCCGACGGATCGGCGCCCTCTGCGCGCAGCCGGGCGACGTGCCGGGCGAGGACCCAGCCGTCCTCGATCGCCATGATCGCGCCCTGGGCCATGTACTGCAGCGGCGGGTGGGCGGCGTCGCCGAGCAGGACGATGCGGTCGTGCACCCAGGTGTCGATCGGGTCGCGGTCCTTCATCTGCCACCAGCGGTCCCGCCACATCAGCGGGATGCCCTTGCCCACGGTCTCGCAGGTCCCCTCGAAGGCCGCGTCGAGCTCGTCGGGGGTGCCCCAGTCCTCCTGCCCGGCGAGGGCCTTGGGCGACTGGAACACGGCGACCTGGTTGAACATCTCGCCGCCGCGCAGCGCGTACTGGACGAAGTGGCAGCGGGGGCCGATGTAGACGGTGACGTCCTTCTCGGCGATGCCGTTGTCCCGGACCTGCTCGATCGGGACGGCCGCCCGGTAGGCCACGTAGTCGGAGCTGACCACGTCGTCGCCGACCAGCTTCTGCCGGGCCACGGAGCGCAGTCCGTCGGCGGCGATGACGAGCGGCGCCTCCTCGGTGTGGCCGTCGGCCAGGGTGATGCGGGCGCCGCCGGCCGTGTTCTCGAGGTTCTCGTAGTCGACGACCGTCTGGTCGGTGACCAGGTCCACGCCGGCCCGCCGGCAGGCACGCAGGAAGATCGCGTGCAGGTCGCTGCGGTGGATGACCATGTACGGGAAGCCGTAGCGGCGCTCGAGCTCGCCCAGGTCGAGGCGGACCAGCTCGCTGGAGTCGAGCGCGTCGCGCATGACCATGCCCTCGGGGACCACGCCGAGTTCCTTGGCCTCGTCGAGCAGGCCGTACTCGTCGAGGATGCGGGTGCAGTTGGGCGCGATCTGGAGGCCGGCGCCGACCTCGCCGAACTCCTTGGCCCGTTCGAGAACGCGGATGCGCAGCCCCTCCCGGGCGAGGGCGAAGGCGGTGCTGAGGCCACCGATGCCACCGCCGACGATGATGACGTCGGGTCGGCCTTCGGTGGGAGGGGTTGCAGGGGTCATCGTTTTTCCTGTCTGAGCAGGGGACCCTGCTCTGCCTGGCCGCGCCGGGGTCCGGCGCCGTCGGTCAGAGCCAGGGACCCAAGGTGGGTGCCGGGCCGCCGTCAGGGGCGGTGAGGGCGTGCCTGCGCCCGGTGAGGTAGGCCGTGATCTCGGCGAGCGGGCCGGTGAGCACGGTCGGCTCGCCGTCGCCGGGGAGTTCCCGGACCTCTCCGGTGTCGGTCTCCGTCAGGCGCAGCGCCGGGCCGGGGGCCTTGGCGCGCTTGGCGATGACGTCGTCGCAGAGCGCGGCGAGGAAGTCGGCCGGCAGGTCGGCGAAGGTGATGCCGGTGTCCAGGTCGACGGCGTGGACGCACACCTCGCGGGAGCGCATCCAGGGCAGTTCGGTGGCGGGCACCGTACGGCCCTGTGCCGTCACGACCTGGTTCTGCCACTGGCCGTCGCTGAGCTTCGCCGTCGACGCGGCGAGTTCGGCGGCGGACCGGCGGAGCCAGCCGGTGAGTTCGGCGGCGGGCATCCCGACGCCGCGCTCGATGCCGGCGGCCCGTTCCTCGGGGGACGCGTACATCGGGGTCTCTTCGCCGGTGGCGGCCCAGTGCACGAGGTTGCCGAGGGCGTCCGCGTTGGCGGCGACGTGGGCGACGAGCTGCCTGCGCCGCCAGCCGGGCAGGCCGCTGGGCGCGTCGTAGGCCTCGTCGTCGAAGCCGGCGGTGGCCTCGAGCACCAGGTTCGTGCCGAGCTCCGCCCAGCGGCGGGCGTCGTCGAACGTGCGGGGCATCAGGCCTGCTTCTCCTCGACGACCTTGTTCTCCAGCCGGCCGATGCCCTGGACCTCGGTGACCACGGTCTCGCCGCCGAGCAGGTAGCGGGCGGGCTTGCGGGCGTGGCCGACGCCGCCGGGGGTGCCGGTGGCGATGATGTCGCCGGGGTTGAGGCGGATGATCGTGGAGACGTACTCGACCAGGGCGACCGGGTCGAAGAGCAGGTCACCGGTGTTGTCGGACTGCATGACCTCGCCGTCCACGGTGAGCTTGACGTCGAGCGCGGGGCGGACGCCGCCGGGCAGCTCGTCGGGGGTCACCAGGTACGGGCCGACGGGGGTGGTGGAGTCCCAGGTCTTGCCCTGGAGCCACTCGCGGGTGCGGAACTGCCAGTCGCGCGTGGTGATGTCGTTCAGCACCGTGAAGCCGGCGATGGCCTGCTCGGCCTGCTCGCCCTTGGCGCGGCGGACCTGCTTGCCGACGACGACGGCGAGCTCGACCTCCCAGTCGAACTGGTCGGTCTCCTCCGGGCGGACGATGTCGTCGCCCGCGCCGATCAGAGAGTCGGCGAACTTCGCGAACAGGGTGGGGTGTTCGGGCAGGTCCCGGCCCATCTCCTGGATGTGGTTGCGGTAGTTGAGGCCGACGCACACGACCTTGGAGGGCTGCGGGACCACGGGGGCGAAATCGGCGCCCTCGGCGGGGTAGGTCGTCGCGCCGTCGGCGGGGGCGGCGGCGCGCTCGGCCCAGTCGTCCTGCGCGAGCAGGGTGCCCACGTCGGGGAACCCGAGGTCGACCAGGACGTCACCGTCGAGCCGGACGGCCTTGGTGGTGCCGTCGGTACGGAGGGTGGCGAGCTTCATGAGCGGGTGGTTCCTTCCACGTGGGTGCGGTCGAGCCGGAGGGCTTCGAAGATCGGGGAGTCGCTGAACCGGAACAGGTCCAGGGCGCCCGAGTCGGAGTCGGTGGCGCCGGCCTCGGAGCGTACGGAGAGCGGCTGCCAGGACGGGACGACGAACAGGTCGCCGCGCGTCACGGACCAGGACACGTCGCCGACGGTGACGGTGCCGGAGCCGTCGAAGACCTGGTAGACGGACGAGCCGGTCTCGCGCACCGGGGCGGTCTCGGCGCCGCGGGCCACACGGTGCACCTCGGCGCGGATGGTGGGCAGCACATCGGCGCCGGTCGACGGGTCGGTGAACCGGACGGCGGCGTGGCCGGGCTCGACCGTGCCGTCGAACCCTTCCTTCTCCAGGGCGAGCTGGTCGGTGAGCGCCCGGTCGGTGTGCTCCCAGCGGTACGCCAGCAGGGGCGTGCCGGGGGCGGCCGAGCCGGCGGCGACCGGGCGCAGGCCCGGGTGGCCCCACAGGCGCTCGGAGCGGGACCGGTCCGGGGTGATCCGCTCGGCGTCGCTGATCTCGTCGCGGCCGAACTCGAAGAACTGGGACTCGCTGGTGTACTGGAACGGGATGTCCAGACCGTCGATCCAGGCCATCGGCTCGGTGGTGGCGTTGTGGTGGGCGTGCATGTTCCACCCGGCCTGCGGGAGGAAGTCGCCGCGCCGCATGGCCACCGGGTCACGGCCGACGACCGTCCACACGCCCTCGCCCTCGACAACGAAGCGGAAGGCGTGCTGGGTGTGACGGTGCTCGGGGGCGTCCTCGCCGGGCATCAGGTACTGGATGGCCGCCCACAGGGTGGGCGTGGCGAAGGGGCGGCCGCCGAGGGCGGGGTTGGCCAGTGCGATGGCGCGCCGCTCGCCGCCCCGGCCGACCGGGACGATCTCACCGGCCTGGGCGGCCAGTTCCCGCAGCTTCTCCCAGCGCCACAGGTGCGGTACGGCGCGGGAGCGCGGGTGAGCCGGCATGAGGTCGCCGATCTCGGTCCACAGCGGGACGAGCAGTTCGCTTTCGAAGCCCCGGTACAGCTCCTCGAGCGCCGGGGTGACGTCGGGCTGGTCCGCGGCGCTGACAGCGCTCAGGCGGACGGGGGAGCCCGTGGCAGTGGGAGTGCTGAAGGAGGTGGTCACAGCTCCCACTGTGCTTCATGTCCACGGAACGGACATGTAAATTCTGGAGAGCAGAACACCGACGACATTCGGAACGGGCCGCACCGGGAGGTTCACCGTGGACAAGCCGCTCAAGACGCCGCCGCCGTACGCCATCGCCAGCGTCGACCACGCGCTGCGGGCCGCGACGATGCTCCAGCTGGAGGGCTCGCTGACCGTCACGCAGGTCGCCGAGCGGCTCGGGGTGGCCCGGTCGACCGCGCACCGGCTGCTGGCCATGCTGGTCTACCGGGACTTCGCAATCCGGGACGAGAACCGGGTCTACCGCGCGGGTCCGGTGCTGGAGCTGGCGACGCACTCGCGTTCCCTGGTGTCCCGGCTGCGGACGGCGGCCCTGCCCCACCTGCACCGGGTGGTGGACCGGCTGAACGAGACCACGAACCTCACCATCCGCACGGGGGACACGGCCCGGTTCATCGCCAGCGTGGAGTGCGACCGGGCGCTGCGGGTCGGGTCCCGGGAGGGGATGGTCTTCCCGGCCCACCGGACGACGGGCGGCCTGCTGCTGCTCGCGGAACTGAGCGAGGAGGAGCTGGCGGAGGTGTACGCGAGCGAGCACTACCGCGACCGGCCCCAGGAGCGCCCGGATCTCGACTCCTTGTCCGCGGAGCTGAAGGACATCGCCCGCGGGGGCTTCGCCGTGAACCGGAACCGCTCCGAGCGGGGCCTGGTGGCCGTCGGGGTCCCGGTCCGTGACGTCGAGGGCACGGTTCAGGCGGGCCTGTCGATCTCCATGCCGGGCACCCGCTACGACCCCCTCAACCTGCAGTTCCTGGTCAGCACCCTGCAGGCGGCGGCCCGGGCCCTGAGCACGGACCTGGCCGGGACGGCTTGAGACCCCCCGAACACGATGGGCGTCCGCCCCGCGGTCAGTCGCGCCGCGCTTCCGGCACGTCCGGGGCGCCGGTGCTCAGCAGGCCGGTCCAGCTTTCGGCCAGGACGTCGACCACGGACGCGCGGTCGGCGCCCCAGCGGCCGGGGGTCCAGGTGCGGGCCACGTGGTCGAGCTGGGCCATCGCGAGCACACCGCGCAGGTGGCGGCTCTCGGGAGGGAAGCGGTCCGCATGGTCGAGGCCCTCCTCGATGTCGCTGACGGCCTCCTCCAGCCACGCGTTCACCAGGCCGCGCAGTTCCGGATCGACCGCCGCCGCCTCGAAGGCGGCCACCGTGTAGGGGCGGATCGACTCCCAGCGGCCGGAGATGCCGTACAGCCACTCGGTGATCGCCTCGCGGCTGCCGTCGTGGACGACTTCGACCAGGCGCCGGGCGGTCGAGCCGTGGACGGGTGAGTCGATGCGCTCGAGCTTCTCGTTCAACTCTCCGATGAGCGCCCGCATCAGATCGCTGCGGGACGGGAAGTACGCGTAGAACGTCACCCGGGTGGTGCCCGCCGCGGCCGCGATGTCGTCCACGGTGGTGGCGGCGTAGCCCTTGGTGCGGAACAGCTCCAGTGCCGAGTCCAGCAGGAGCTTGCGGGTCATCTGCTTCTGCGCCTCGCGCAGCCCGGCCATCTCAGCGCCCCCGCTTCCTGGCGCCGGACGGCTTGGGGGACGGTTCGGCCGTGGGGGCGGTCATGGCGCTCATCCTATCGCCGGTCTCCCGCTCGACGGCGCCCGCCTTACTCCATGATCGCTTCTCATACTCCTCGTACATTTCCTTGACGTGACGTAAAGCTAGTGCCATTCTCGCCGTCACCGCGCTTCCTTCGCCACCTCCCGGAAGCCCGGTCTGCGTCCCTCCCCCCACTCCACACCACGTCACCACGTGGTCCGACGGGTCGCGCCCACCCCGTCACACCCACCGGAACCGGCCACAAGGGGCCGGGCCGTCCCACCATCCCCAGTCAGGGAGACTGCAGTGACGCTCGACAACGGGACGACGACGTCCCCCGGCCCTTCCGCGGGGGCCGCCCGGAGGCCGGGCTACGCGGGCACGCTCGCTGCCGCGAGCGCCGCGGTGTTCGTGGCCCAGTTGGCCAACGCCCTGCCGGCCTCGCTCAACGGACTCTTCCAGCAGGACCTCGGCACGCACGGGTCCCAGCTGACCTGGATCACGGCGTCCTTCATGATCGCCGTGGTCGTCTTCGAGTTCACCTTCGGTGTCCTCGGCGACCTGTTCGGACGCCGCAAGCTCATCGCCTCGGGTGCGGCGCTCGTCGTCGCCGGAAGCATCGTCTCGGCCGTCTCGCCCACCGTGCACTGGCTGTGGGTCGGCGCCGCGCTGAACGGTCTCGGCGCCGGCGCCATGTTCCCCGGATCGCTCACCATGATCGCGGACGTCGCCCGCAGCGCCCTGGAGCGGGCCCGCGCCATCGCGCTGTGGAGCGGTTTCCTGTCGGCCGGTGCGGCGCTCTCCCCCCTGATCGGCGGGGCGTTCGCCAAGGTCGGGTCGTGGCGGGGCTCGTTCCTGGTCCTCGTCGCGCTGGCCTTCGTCAGCATGGTGCTCTCGCTGGCCCTGGCCACCGAGTCGAAGGCCGCCGAGGGACGCCGGCTCGACGTCCCGGGCCAGATCACCTTCGCGATCGGTCTCATCCTGGTGCTGTACGCGGCCGTGGAGGGACCCGAGAAGGGCTGGGGCGCACCGGACATCGTGGGCGCGTTCGCCGTCGGCGCGGGCTTCCTGATCGCCTTCCTGCTGATCGAGCGCCGCGCCGAGTCCCCGATCCTCAACCTCTCCCTGTTCAAGGACCGCGCCTTCGCGGTGGGGTCGGTCGTGGCGGTCATCGGCATGATCGCCTTCCTCGGCGCGTGCTTCGCGACGAGCATGTGGCTCGGCCCCGTGCAGCACCAGGACCCGCTGCGTGTCGCCCTCCCCTTCCTGCTGCTCCAGGGACCGGCGTTCGTCCTGATCCCGGTCGTCTCCCGGCTGCTCCACCGGGTCTCCCCGAACTGGCTGCTGACCTCCGGCTTCAGCCTGATGGCCGTCGGGTCGTTCCTGTGCGCCCGGCTGGACGTCACCGACCGGAGCCTGACCCCGTTCGTCGTGCCCACCCTGCTCATCGGCATCGGCTTCGCGCTGGCCGTCAGCTCGATCACGGCCGTCGCGCTGAACAGCGTGCCGGGCCGGCTGGCCGGCATGGCGAGCGCCACCACCAACATGCTGCGCGACCTCGGCTTCGCCCTGGGCCCGGTGGTCGTCGGCGCGGTCGCCCTCAGCCACGCGGGCGAGACCTTCGCCTCGAAGCTGGCCGGCGCGGACCTGCCGCCCGACCAGCTGGGCGCCGCCACGGAGATCGGCCGGGCCGCCGGACCGATCGCCGTCAACAGCCTGCCGCCGGACGCCCCCGGAGCGGCCGCACAGGGCATCGCCCTCGACGCGCTGGGCAGCGGCTTCGGCCTCGCCTACACCGTGTGCGGGGTCGCCGCCGCGGTGGCCGCGGCCGTGACCGTGATCGGCATGGCCGGCATCCGCGCCCCCCGCACCCTGGACACGGAACACACGGAACACACAGCCGAGCAGGGCTCGTCGGACCGGCCCCAGGCCCCGACCACCGCTCCGGCGCAGTAGACCGCCACACCGGCGGGGTCCGTGTCGTTGACCCCGCGGACGCGGACCGGGTTCCCTGTGTGCCATGGCTGACGAAGCGCACACGGGGGATCCGGTCCTCGCCGTCGGGACGCAGGGCGACTGGGAGAAGTGGCTGGAGGAGTACCACGACGAACTGCCCGGGGTCTGGCTGCGGATCCCGAGGAAGGACTCCGGACTGCCCGGCCCCGACTACGCCGCCGCCCTGGAGTCGGCACTGTGCTACGGCTGGATCGACGGGCACAAGAAGAAGCTGGACGACACCCACTGGCTCCAGCGGTTCACTCCCCGGCAGCCGCGCAGTAAATGGTCCAGGATCAACCGGCAGAAGGCCACCGCGCTCATCGAGGTCGGCCGGATGCGGGAGCCCGGACTGCGCGAGGTGGAGCGTGCCCGGGCCGACGGCCGCTGGGAAGCGGCGTACGCGAGCCAGAGCACCGCGACCGTCCCCGACGACCTGCGAGCCGCGCTGGACGCGGTCCCGGCGGCCCGCGACTTCTTCGGCACCCTCGACAGCCGCAACCGGTACGCGATCCTCTACCGCGTGCAGGACGCCAAGCGTCCGCAGACCAGGGCGGCCCGTATCGAGAAGTTCGTCGCCATGCTCGCCGAGGGGGAGAAGCTCCATCCGTGACGACGTGACAACGTGACGCCGTGACGCCGTGACGCCGTGACCAGGTGACGGCCTGGCAGGCACCCGGAGAGGCGGTCCGGGCCCCGGGGTCCGGACCGCCTCTCCGGGTCAGCCCGCGACGACCGCCTCCGCCGCCGCCACACCGCAGACGCGGGCCGCGCCGTGCGTGGCGATGTGCGGGGTGCCGCGCGGCGCGGACTGCGGGACGCCCATCTCCACGACGACGGTGTCCGGCGCGGCGGCGAGCAGGGTGTCCAGGGCGGTGCGCATCCACGGGTGCCGGTGCTCGTCGCGGACCACGGCGACCACGCGTCGGCCGGCCGCGGCCTCGAGCACCCGCGCACCGGCGTCGGCGTCGGCGTCGGTGAAGAAGCCGGTGGTGGTGCCGGGCAGCAACCGCTCCAGCTCCGCGCCGACGCCCCAGGGTGTCTCGTCGCCGACGGCGATGTTGGCCTCGGGGCTGAAGGTGGCCGCGTACACGGGTGCGGTGACCGGTGCGGTGGGCCCGGTGCGGGTGACGGTCACCGCGCGGCGGGCCGCCGTGAGGCCGATCTCCGGTTCGGGGTCGCCCGGGGACGGGGACCGCCGCGCTTCCGCGGCCCAGCGGGCCAGCGCCCGGCCCCGCTCCGCCGCGTCGGCCAGGCGCTCCTCGGGCAACTCGCCCGAGCGGACGGCCTCGACCAGGGTGTCGCACAGCCGCCGTACGGTCTCCTCGTCGGTCAGACCGCCGCCCACACAGATCGCGTCGGCGCCGGCCGCGAGGGCCAGCACACTGCCGCGTTCGATGCCGTAGCGGCCGGCGATGGCCTGCATCTCCATGCCGTCGGTGACGATCAGGCCGTCGTAGCCCAGTTCGCCGCGCAGCAGGTCGGTCAGTGTCCGCCGGGACAACGTCGCCGGACGGTCCGGGTCCAGCGCGGGGACCAGGATGTGCGCGCTCATCACGGCGCGCGAGCCGGCCGCGATGGCCGCGCGGAACGGTGCCAGTTCGCGTTCGGCCAGCACGGCGGCGTCCGCGTCGATGCGCGGCAGGGCGAGGTGGGAGTCGACGGCCGTGTCACCGTGCCCCGGGAAGTGCTTGGTGCACGCCGCCACACCCGCCGACTGCAGGCCGGCGACGTAGGCGGCGGTGTGCCGGGCGGCCAGGCCGGGGTCGGCGCCGAAGGAGCGCACGCCGATGACCGGGTTGTCCGGGTTGGAGTTCACGTCGGCGGAGGGGGCCCAGTTGAAGTTCACCCCGCAGGCCGCGAGCCGACGGCCCAGCTCCGCGGCCACCGCCCTGGTCAGGTCGGTGTCGTCCACCGCGCCCAGGGCGTGGTTGCCGGGGAAGGAGGAGCCGGTGCGCACCTCCAGACGGGTGACGTCGCCGCCCTCCTCGTCGATCGCGACCAGCACGTCCGGGCGTTCGGCGCGCAGTCGCTCGGTCAGAGCGGCCAGTTGCCCGGACGAGGCGATGTTGCGCCCGAAGAGGCCGACGGAGGTGAGGCCCTCGCCGAGGCGGCGCAGCAGCCAGTCGGGCGCGGTGGTGCCGGCGAAGCCCGGTTGCAGGACGGCCAGGGCGTCCCGGGTGAGGGTGTCGGTACCGGTGGTGAATGTCGTCATCGGGTGGCGTTATCCCTTCACGGCGCCCGCGGTGAGGCCGCTGACGGCCTTGCGCTGCAGGTAGACGAAGAGGATCAGGATCGGGACGGCGAACAGGGAGGATGCGGCCATGGTCGCTCCCCAGTCGTTGCCGAAGACGGTCTGGAAACCGGACAGCCACAGGGGCAGGGTCTGGGCCTCGGCCTCCTTGTTGAGCACCAGCACGAGCGGGAACTCGTTCCAGGCGGTGATGAAGCCGAACAGCGAGGTGGACATCAGGCCCGGGGCGAGCAGCGGCAGGATGACCCGGCGGAACGCCTGGGCGCGGGTGCAGCCGTCGACCATCGCCGACTCCTCCAGCTCCTTCGGCACGGCGGCGACGAAGCCGCGCAGCGTCAGGATGGTGAAGGGCAGGATCATCATCGTGTAGAAGGCGGTGAGCGGCACCAGGCTGTTCAGCATCGAGGCGTCCCGCACGATCATGTAGATCGCGATGACCATGACCTCCCAGGGCGCCATCTGGGCCAGCATGAAGCCGATGACGAAACCGCGCCGCCCCTTGAACCGCATCCGCGCCAGGGCGAAGGAGCCGGCCAGCGCGATGCCCAGCGAGAAGACGACCGCGAGAACGGTGACCATCAGCGAGTTGCCGACGAACGTCCAGAAGTGGTCGACGGCGGTCGCGTTCTTGAAGTGCTCGAAGGTGACGTCGGTCGGGAACCAGACCGGGTCCTCCGCGATGATGTCGCCGGTCGGCTTGAAGGCCGTGGCGAACATCCAGTACACGGGGAAGACGAAGCCGATGAACAGGACGACGGCCGTGACGTTGGGCCAGACCCGGGCAAAGAGCGAGCGCTTCACAGCGCGGCCTCCTCTTCGTTCTCCTGCTTGAGCACAATCCTGAGGTAGTACGCGGTCAGGCCGAGCAGGATCAGGATGGTCAGGACCGCGATCGCCGCGCCCATGCCGTAGTGCTGGTTGCCGACACCCTCGACGTAGGCGTAGACGGGGAGGATCTCGGTGAGACGGTCGGGGCCGCCGCCGTTGAAGGTGAAGACCTGGACGAACGCCTTGAAGACCCAGATGATCTCCAGGAACGTCGTGGCGTAGAGGAACGGCCGCAGGAACGGCATCGTGACCGTGGTGAAGCTCCGCCAGGCACCGGCGCCGTCGAGGGACGCGGCTTCGTAGAGCTCCTTCGGGATGGTGGTGGTCGCCGCGTAGAGGTTGATCGCGACGAACGGGATGGACCCCCAGACGATCAGCAGGGTGACGACGAAGAACGTCGACATCTGGCTGCTGGTCCAGCTGTAGTCGGCCATGGAGTGCAGGCCGAGCTTGTCCAGGACCCAGTTGACGACGCCGAAGCGCTGGGCGAACAGCCACTGGTAGACCGTGGTGGCCGCCACGATCGGCATGGCCCAGGCCAGCACCAGGCCGAGCAGCAGGGTGAACCGCATCCGCCTGCCGAGGCGGGCGAGCAGCAGGCCGACCAGTGCGCCCAGGACCATGATCAGGACGACGTTGACCGCCGTGAACAGGACCGAGCGGAGGGTGACCCGCCAGAAGTCCTCGCTGGTGAGGGTCTCCTTGTAGTTGTCGACGCCGTTCCACTCGGTGACGTGCTGGATCAGCTGTGCCATGTTGAGGTTCTGGAAGGACAGCAGCACGTCCTTCAGCAGCGGCCAGCCGAGCAGCAGCACGGTGGCCGCGCAGGCGGGCAGCAGCAACAGGTACGGGGCGAGCACGCCGGCTCGCGAGGGAGGCCTGCCGGATACCACCCCGTCGTCCGCCTTGCGGAGGTCCGCCGGGCCGGAGGGCGGCCGTTCGGTCTGCACGGTCATGCTCGCGATCTCTCTTCTCGACGTACCCGGACGCGGTGCGGGGGCCGTCGCGTGGCCGGCCCCCGCTCCGGCCGGAGCGCGTGCGCTTCTACTGCTGCTGCGCCAGGCGCTTGTTGAACTCGCCCTCGACCTGCTGGGCGGCCTCGGCCGGGGACTTGCCGTTCAGCACGGCGGTCAGATACGTCTTGATCGGGTTGGGCGCGTTCTCGACCGCGGCCCACTCGGGGATCAGCGGGGTGGTGCCGCCGACGGCGGCGGCGGGGGCGGCGGCCTCGGCGGGGGCGTTGCCCTCGAGGTTGCCCTGCAGCGACTCCTTGTTGGGGATGACGCCGTTGGCCTTGGCCAGCCCGCCCTCGAACTTGTCGGACAGGGCGAGCTTCAGGAACTCCTGGGCGAGGTCCTGCTTCTTGCTGCCCGCGGCGACGGCGAGGTTGGAGCCGCCGAGGAAGACGCCCTCGGGCTTGTCGGCCGTGGCACCGGGAATGGTGAAGTAGCCGATCTCCTTCTCGATCTTCGGGTTGGCCTTGATGGCGATGCCGGCTTCCCAGCCCATGCCGATGAAGGCGCCGACATCGCCCTTGGCGAAGACCTCGCCCTGCTGCGGGGTGGCCTCGTCCTTGTCCTTGGGCGCCTTCGACAGGGCCTGGAACTTCTTGTAGGTCTCCGCGGCGGCGGCGACCTTCGGGTCACCGAGGTTGGAGACGTGCTTGTCGCCGTCCTTCTTGACCAGTTCGCCGCCCTCGCCGATCACCAGGCCGACGAAGTGGTACCAGTTCTGGCCCGGCAGGTAGATGGGCTCCGCGTCGGTCTTGTCACCGATCCTCTTGAGCGCGTCGTAGAACTCGTCGCGGGTCTTGGGGGTGTCCTCGAGGCCCGCGTCCGCCCAGACCTTCTTGTTGTAGAGGACGACGCGGTTGGCGAAGTACCACGGTGCCGCGTACTGCTTGCCGTCGTAGACGGACGACTCGTTGAGGGACTCGGTCCAGTCGGCGCCGATCTCGGACTTGAGGTCGGCGAGGTCCGCGAGACCGCCGGTCTTGGCATAGGCCGGGGTGTGGGTGTTGCCGATCTCGAAGACGTCGGGCGGGTTCTCCTCGGACAGGGCGGTGGTCAGCTTCTGCTGGATGCCGTTCCACTGCTGGACCTCGAACTCGACCTTCGCCTTGGTCTTCGCCTCGAACTCCGTGGCCAGGTCCTTCTGCCACTCGTCCGGCGAGGAGCCGTCCATCACCCACACGGTGAGCGTCTGGCCCTCGTACCCGTTCGCCCCGGTGCTCTTGCCGTCACCGTCGTCTCCCCCGCACGCGGCGACGGAGAACAACATGCCCGCGACCCCGATCGCGGTTATCAGCTTGCGCTTCACGCGCCACCCCTCCTCAGGAACGCCTTCCACACCCACGCCTTCGGCGGTGACCCTCGCAACGGCGCGGCACTCGGCGGGCTGGGACCCGGCTTCCTCTAAATGGTTTAGACCAGCAGGGGGAGCTTGGCCTAGACCTATGACCCTGTCAAGGGTCCCGCCGCCAATCCCCGGACCGCTCCCGGCGCCCCGCACGGACCTGCAAGTCCTCCCAAACGGGGACGTGTCGACGGTTGGACTAGACCAAAGAGGGGCGTGCGGTTATAACGGGACCGCCGAGTGTGCGGCGCCGAACCCGGCCGTCCGCCGATGTGCACCGCGGTCGGCGCCTGCCGCCCGCGCGCCGGACACCGCAGCCGGAAGGCAGGTCATGAGCACCGACCTCAGCAGCGCCCAGACCGTCCCGGGGACGCCGGACCGCGCCGACCGCGTACCGAAGTACTACCGCGTCAAGCAGCGGTTACTGCGGATGACCGAGGCGCGCGCGCCGGGATCGCCGATGCCGGCCGAGCGCTTCCTCGCCCTCGAGTTCCGCACCTCCCGCACCACCGTGCGCAAGGCGCTGCAGGAGCTGGTGAGCGAGGGGCGGCTGGTCCGCATCCAGGGCAAGGGCACCTTCGTCGCCCGCCCGAAGATCTACCGGACCCTCCAACTGACCTCGTACACCGAGGACATGCGCAACCAGGGGCTCACCGCCGCCTCCCGGGTCCTGAACATCGACCACATCGCGGCCGACCAGGAACTGGCGGCCCTGCTCGAGGTGGAACGGGGTGAGCGCGTCCTGCGCGTGGAGCGGCTGCGGCTGGCCGGGGGCGAGCCCATGGCGATCGAGGCGACCCATCTGTCCGCACGCCGCTTCCCCGGCCTGCGCCGGAACCTGGCCCGCCGCACCTCGCTCTACGCGACGCTCACCGAGGTGTACGGGGTGCGCCTGGCGGAGGCCGACGAGACCATCGAGACCTCGCCCGCCACACCGCGGGAGGCCGGTCTGCTCCACACGGACGTGGGCCTGCCGATGCTGCTGCTGTCCCGCCACTCACGGGACGAGCGGGGGACACCGGTCGAGTGGGTCCGCGCGGTGTACCGCGGCTCGCGCTACCGGTTCACGGCGATCCTGACGCCGCCGGCACCTCGGACGCCGTCGGCACCGTGAACCGTCCCGGTCAAAAGCCCGTGCGGCACAGTGGTCAGGACTGTGCCGCACGGGCGGCTGGGGGGGCCGCCGCTCAGGGCTCCCGGCGGTCCGTCGTGGTGATGCGGGCGATCGCCTCGAGGGTCAGGGACCGGTCGTGCGGCTCCCGCGACAAAGCACGATGGAGCGTCAATCCTTCTATGAGGGCGTCGAGTTGACGGGCGGTGTCCGGGTCGAAGTGCTTCTCGAGGTGACTGCGGCTGCGGCGCATCCACTCATGGGTGAGCTCCCGGTAGGCGGGCCGGCGGGCGGCGAGCGAGTACAGCTCCTGGGTCAGCACCAGGTCGCGCGAGCTGCCCTCGGACAGGGCGTGGACGAGGTCGGCCACGGCCGTACGGGCCTCCTCACGGCCGGCCGGCGCCGCGAGGTACGTGTCGAACACGGCGACTATGTGGCCGGTGAAGTCGCTGAACGCCTCCCGCAGCAACTCGTCGATCCCGCTGAAGTGGTACGTCATCGACCCCAGCGGCACCCCGGCCCGCTTGGCGATCTTGCGGTGGGAGACCGCCGCGAGCCCCTCCTCGGCGATGAGGTCGAGGGTGGCGGCGATGATGCGTGCGCGCCGCTGCGGGTCGGTGTGTCCGGTGGCCATGGGCGTCGCGCCTCAGAGGGTCCGGACCGGACGGGCGGGACTGCCGACGGCGACCACGTTCGGCGGCACGTCCTTGGTGACGACCGAACCGGCTCCGATCACGGAGTTGTCCCCGATGGTCACGCCGGGCAGGACGATCGCTCCTCCGCCGATCCAGACGTTGTCGCCGATGGTGATCGGCTGCGCGGCCTCCAGCTTGTCGCGCCGGGGCTGCGGTTCCAGGGGGTGCGTGGGGGTGAGGAGCTGGACGTTCGGACCGATCTGGCAGTCCTCGCCGATGACGATGGCCGCGACGTCCAGCGCGGTCAGGTTGTAGTTGACGAAGGTGCGCGCCCCGATGGTGATGTTGCTGCCGTAGTCGACGTACAGGGGCGGACGCACATGCGCCTGCTCGCCCACCGCGCCGAGCAGTTCGGCGAGGATCGGTCCCGCCGCCTCGGCGTCCTCGACGTAGGCCGCCTGGTAGCGGGCGGCCAGGCGTACCGCCTGCTGCTGGCGGCGGGCGATCTCGGGGTCGTCGGCGATGTAGAGGTCGCCCGCCTGCATCCGTTCCAGGTGGGTACGGGGGTCCTGCGCGAAGTAGTCCGTCGCCATGGGAACGACGGTACACCCGGAGCGTACGAACGTACACTCCCCGCGCCGGGGACTACCGTTTGACGCTGCCGGCCCGCAGCACCCCCGCGCACACGACCACGAGCGCGCCCGCGAGGGGCACCACCACCAGTCCCAGCCGGAGGCCGGCCTCGTCGGCGACGAGCCCGACGACCGGCGGGGAGAGCAGGAATCCCAGCCGCATCAGCCAGGAGACGATCGTCAGCCCCGATCCGGGCTTGAGGCCGGGCAGTTCGTCGGCCTCGAGCATGGCCGCGGGCACCAGCGTCGCCACGCCGAACCCGGCCGCGGCGAAGCCGAGGATCGTTCCGGGCACCGTGGGCACGGCCAGCGCCAGTCCCATGCCGACCGCGGTGATGAGGCCGCCGGCGCGGGCCACCGCGCGCTGGCCGAACCGGTCGACGAGCCGGTCGCCGAGGATCCGGCCGACGAACTGGGCGCCCACCAGGGCGATGAAGCCGGATGCCGCCAGCGCCGCCGAGGCGTTCAGCGAGTCGGAGAGGTAGAGCGCGGCCCAGGAGTTGCCGGCGTCCTCGACGAGCGTGCCGGCCGTCGCGATGAGGACGAGCGCGATCATCACGTAGCGGACGCGTGAGGCCACGGCCGGACGCCCGTTGCGCTGCGGCGCCCCGCTCCCGGCGTCCTTCTCGTCCGTGTCCTCGACCGGCTCGGTGTCGGGTCCGGGCAGGGCGAACCGCAGGGCGGCACAGGCGGCGAGACCGAAAACCACCCCCGAGATCGTCAGGTGCGCCCCGCGTGAGAGGTCGAGCGCTATGGCGGCGGCGGCCATGGAGCCGCCGGTGACGGCACCGATGGACCAGATGGCGTGGAAGGAGTTGATGATGGAGCGCCCGTAGCGGCGCTGCACCCGCAGGCCGTGGGCGTTCTGCGCGACGTCGGTGATCGCGTCCATCGCTCCGGCCAGGAACAGCGCTCCCGCGAACAGCACCACCGAAGGCGCCATGCCCGCGACGAGGATCCCCGCCCCGGTCAGCAGGGTGCTCACCACCGCCACCCGCGCCGACCCCAGGCGGCGGATGAGGACCCCCGCCGCCAGACCGGCGACGATGGCCCCCGTCGGGAACGCCGCGACGGCCAGCCCGTAGGCGGCGTTGCCGATGCCGAGATCCGCCTTGATCTGCGGATAGCGGGGCAGGAGGTTCGCGAACAGGGCCCCGTTGGTGAAGAAGAGGACGGCAACGGCTGCGCGAGCCTGCCGCTCGGCCAGGGCGGGCCGGCGCAGTACGTCAGTGGTCATGCGCCTGACCTTATCCAGGGAGCGTACGAACGTACACTCCTCTCGGACGGCACTGTCCGAAAACACGGGGCATCGGGTGCCGAGCCGGTGCACGGCACCCGATGGACGGGACGACGACTCACCCGTCCCTATCCGTTGTAGGTCTCGAACTCGGCGATCCGCGGCGTGCCGCTCGAGCCGGTGATCTCGAAGGTGATCTTGCGCAGCGAGGTCCGCGCGAAGGAGACGACGCCCGCACTGCTGCCGGAGGCCAGGACGACACCGGTGTCGTGGTCGAGGAGCCGCCAGGACCGGACGGCGCCCTCGGAACCCGACGCCTCCCGGATGTTCACCTTCGACACCGCGGTGTCGGACGACCACTTGACCGAGACGGAACCGGTCGAGCCGCTCGGCGACCAGTAGGTGCCGAGGTTGCCGTCGATCACGTTGCCGTAGCTCGTCCCGCCGGCCTTGCTGGAGCCGTCGGCACCGGCACCGCGGCTGAGGTTGGTCCCGGTGGGGGGATCCGTCGGATCCGTCGGGTCCGTCGGGTCGGTCGGGTCCGTCGGGTCGGTCGGGTCGGTCGGGGCGGTGGGGTCGGTCGGGGCGGGGTTCTGCGGCGTGCAGTTGCCGTCCGACACCTTCAGGCCCTTGTCGGCGCCCGCCGTCCGGTTCACCACGTCCGGCACGCAGTTGGCGGCGTCGAGCTTGTAGGAGTAGGGGATGGCGACCGAGGTGTTGGAGGTCGGGTTGGGACCGGCGGGCTGGTTGTCGCCGCTGCGGGCGGACCAGGTCACGTTGTCGAAGACGTTCCCGCCGACCTGCCAGTAGCCGGCTTCGCTGGTGTAGAAGGTGCCGAGGACGTCCTTGGAGTTCTCGAAGTAGTTGTTGTCCACCTTGGCGCGCGCCCCGGCCCGGGAGTTGATGCCGGAGTCGTTGAGGCGCTTGTAGTGGTTGTTGTACATGTGGGCGATGCCGCCACGCAGCAGCGGCGCACGGGAGTCGATGTTCTCGTACAGGTTGTGGTGGAACGTGATGTTGCCGTTGGAGCGGTCGCTCTCGCTGGATCCGATGAGGCCACCGCGGCCGGAGTTGCGCAGGGTGCTGTACGACAGGGTCACGTACTGGGTGTTGTCCTTCATGTCGAAGAGGCCGTCGTAGCCCTCCGACTCCCCGCCGGACGCCTCCAGGGTGACGTGGTCGACCCAGACGTTGCGGACGTCGGTCTCCATGCCGATGGCGTCGCCGCCGTTGGAGGTGGGCGAGCCGGACTTCTTGACGTTCCGGACGGTCACGTTCTGGATGATGATGTTGCGGGCCTCCCGGATGTGGATGCCCAGCTGGTCGAAGACGGCACCGCTGCCGACCCCGACGATCGTGACGTTGCTGATCTGCTTGAGCTCGATCACACCGGCGGCGGTGTTGCAGCTGCTGCCCGACACCTTGCTGGTGTTGCCGTGGTTGATGGTGCCCTGGACCTCGATGATGATCGGGGTGCTGCTGCTGGCGCGGTTGCACAGGGCGGTGTGGATCGCGGTGCCGGTGGCGGCCCGGACCGTCTGCCCGCCCGCGCCGCCGGTGGTCCCGCCGTTCTGGCTCGCGTAGCCGGTGGCACTGCCGGTCGCGGCCGACGCCGAGGGCATCGCCACCACCAGTCCGGTCGCGGCCGCGAGGGCCGCCGTGGCCAGCGTCGCGTGGAACCGCAGTGCTGCTGATCTCTTCATGCGGGGCTCTCCCTGTTCACTTAAAGTCATGGGCATGTCATGCAGGGTGCCGTCGAACGCCATCGACTCGATGGAAAGCGCTTTCTCGCCGCGAGAATAGGGTGCCTCCATCCGGACTGACAAGGCTCCGGACGCCATGAGTGCGCCCTTTCGTATCTCATACACCAGATGCCGACCACCTTCCTTCTGAAGTCGCACATACAGCCCTGGCGCGTGATCTGGGCAGCACGTGCGCACAGACAAGGGATTTCCCCCTCGCATCTGCGGCAGTATGATCAGTGGACGCGTTCCCCTGGACCGGCCCGTGAGAAGCAAGCAGTAGGCAGAGGGAGAAGCCCTGTGATGACCCGTCCCGCTCCCCGGACCCGTCGGACGAGGCGGACGGCCGGCGCGGGCGCCGCCGCGCTGCTGGTCCTGGGCGCCGTGACCGCCTGCTCGTCGTCCTCCGCCGCCCCCTCCTCGGGCTCTTCCTCCGGCGAGTTGTCCGGCACGGTGACCGTCTTCGCCGCCGCCTCCCTCACGGAGAGCTTCACGGCGCTGGGCGAGGAGTTCGAGAAGGAGCACCCCGGCACCGAGGTCACGTTCAACTTCGGCGGCAGCGACGGTCTCGCCGCCGGGATCGCCAGTGGCGCCCCCGCCGACGTCTTCGCCTCCGCCAGCCCCGGGACGATGAAGACCGTCACGGACGCGGGGGGCGTTTCCGGCACCCCGGCCACCTTCGTCCGCAACCGGCTGGAGATCGCCACCCTGCCGGGCAACCCGAAGGGCGTCTCCTCGCTGAAGGACCTGACCGGTTCGAAGCTGAAGGTCGTCCTGTGCGACGAGGCGGTGCCGTGCGGGGCCGCCGCGCAGAAGGCGCTAGAGGCCGGCGGTCTGGAGCTCACCCCGGCGTCGTACGAGCAGGACGTCAAGAGCGCCCTGACGAAGGTCGAACTGAAGGAGGCGGACGCCGCCCTCGTCTACCGGACCGATGTGCGCGCGGCGGGTGACAGGGTGGAGGGCGTGGACTTCCCCGAAGCCGCGCAGGCCGTCAACGACTACCCGATCGCCCTGCTCGAGGACGCGCCCAACGCCAAAGCCGCCGAGGCGTTCATCGCGCTGGTGCGATCCGAGGAGGGCCAGAAGGTCCTGGCCGACGCAGGGTTCCTCACGCCGTGACCCCCACGGGCACCCCGGGCCCCTCGGCCGCCGCCCGCAAGGGCTCCGGTCCGCGGCTCCGCCGCACACCGGCGGGCGGCGGCCGGGGTGTACCGCTTCCGCTGCTGCTGCCCGCGCTGCTCGGTCTGGCGTTCCTGCTGGTGCCGCTGCTCGGCCTGCTGGTCCGGGCCCCGTGGCGGAGCCTGCCCGAGCAGTTGACCAGCCCCGAGGTGTGGCAGGCCCTGCGGCTCTCCCTGGTGTGCGCCACCGCGGCGACGGCGGTGAGCCTGGTCGTCGGTGTACCGCTGGCCTGGCTGCTGGCCCGTACGGAATTCCGCGGCCGCGGTCTGGTCCGGGCCCTGGTGACGCTGCCCCTGGTGCTGCCCCCGGTGGTGGGCGGTGTGGCCCTGCTCATGGCACTCGGCCGCAACGGCATCGTCGGGAAGTGGCTGGACGCCTGGTTCGGCATCACCCTGCCCTTCACGACCGCCGGCGTGGTGCTCGCGGAGGCGTTCGTGGCGATGCCGTTCCTGGTCATCAGCGTCGAGGGCACCCTGCGCGCCGCCGACCGGCGCTACGAGGAGGCGGCGGCCACCCTGGGCGCCTCCCGCTTCACCGCGTTCCGCCGGGTCACGCTGCCGCTGATCGCGCCGGGCGTCGCGGCGGGCTCCGTGCTGGCCTGGGCGCGGGCACTGGGCGAGTTCGGGGCGACGATCACCTTCGCCGGCAACTTTCCCGGCCGCACCCAGACCATGCCCCTCGCGGTCTACCTCGCCCTGCAGAGCGACCCGGAGGCGGCCATCGCCCTCAGCCTGGTCCTGCTCGCCGTCTCGATCGCGGTGCTGGCCGGCCTGCGCGACCGCTGGTTGACCGCGTCATGACCCGAACCGGCAGGCCCCGGCACGACCTCACCGGCGAGGGCCCCACCGGCGACGGCCCCGGCGCCCCCGGGCCCGAGGGCCTCGACGCCCGTCTCGTCGTCGACCACGGCACCTTCCGCCTGGACATCGCGCTCACCGCCGCCCCGGGCGAGGTCGTCGCCCTGCTCGGCCCGAACGGCGCCGGCAAGAGCACGGCGCTGCGCGCCCTCGCGGGCCTCGCGCCCCTCACCGCCGGCCGTCTGCACCTGGACGGTGCGCGGTTGGACCGTACGCCACCCGAATCCCGCCCCGTCGGCGTCGTCTTCCAGGACTACCTTCTCTTCCCTCACCTGACCGCGCTGGACAACGTGGCCTTCGGCCCCCGCTGCCAGGGCGCCACGAAGGCGCAGGCACGGGCGACGGCCGCCGAGTGGCTGGAGCGCATGGGTCTGGCGGACCACACCGGTACCAAGCCCCGTCACCTCTCCGGCGGTCAGGCCCAGCGCGTGGCGCTCGCCCGCGCCCTGGCCACCGGTCCCCGGCTGCTCCTCCTCGACGAACCCCTCGCCGCCCTGGACGCCCGCACCCGTCTGGACGTACGCGCCCAGCTCCGGCGCCACCTGGCCGCGTTCGAGGCCGTGGCCGTCCTGGTCACGCATGATCCGCTGGACGCGATGGTGCTGGCCGACCGCCTGGTGGTCGTCGAGCACGGCAGGGTCGTCCAGGAGGGGACGCCCCAGGACATCGCCCGCCGCCCGCGCACCGACTACGTCGCCCGACTGGTCGGCCTGAACCTCTACACCGGCCGGGCCCGGGGCCACACCGTGCGGTTGGATTCCGGTCCGACGCTCACCACCACCGAGGACCTCACCGGTCAGGTCTTCGTCGCGTTCCCGCCCGGCGCCGTCACCCTCCACCGCGACCGCCCCACCGGCTCCAGCGCCCGCAACCTCTGGCACGGCGAGGTCACCGGTATGGAGATCCACGGCGACCAGATCCGCGTCGCCCTCGCCGGGGAGCTCCCCCTGACCGCCGACCTCACCGCGGTCGCCGCCGCCGAACTCGGCCTGCACCCCGGCACGGACGTCTGGGCCACGGTGAAGGCGGCCCAGACCCACGCCTACCCGGTCTGACGGCGGGCTCTCGACCCGCCCACCGGCTGACGGCCCCCGGCTCCGGCCCTTCACGACGGGCGGCGCGGAAACAGCGCATTACTCCATGGGAGGGAATTCCGGTACCGCGCAGGCGAGGCGCCGCTGATGGCCATAGGCTTCCGGTAATGGGGAGGGCAAGACTGCGCCATTCCAGCCGAGGAGAACCGATGGCTGAAAGAGTTGCCCGCCGACGCGGCTATCGCGAAGGCCTCGCCGGCGAGATGATCGCGGAATTCCTGGGAACATTCGTCCTGATTCTCCTGGGCACCGGATCGGTGGCCGTCGCCGTTGTCGGCCTGCCCGGATCAGGTCGAGAAACGGTGGCCTTCGGTCCCGCCAACTGGATCATCATTTCGTGGGGCTGGGGTCTCGCCGTGGTGTTCGGTATCTATGTGGCCGGCGGTATCAGCGGGGCCCACATCAATCCCGCGGTGACGCTGGGCTTCGCCGTCCGGCGGGACTTCCCCTGGCGGAAGGTCCTGCCCTACTGGCTGGCGCAGGTCGCGGGGGCGTTCGTCGGCGCCGCGCTCGTCTACGCGTCCTACCGGTGGGCGATCGACTCGGCCAACACCAAGGCGGGAATCCCACGGGACGAATCACTGGCGACATACTCGATCTTCGCCACGTTCCCCGCCGAATACTTCGGAAATTCCTGGTGGGGCCCCCTGCTCGACCAAATCATCGGCACCGGGATTCTGCTGCTGCTGATCTGCGCACTCATCGACACCCGAAACCTGGCCCCCGGGTCCAATCTCGGCCCGTTCCTCATCGGCCTGATCGTCGTCGGGATCGGTTTCACATTCGGCACCAACGCCGGGTATGCGATCAATCCCGCCCGAGATTTCGGCCCCAGACTGTTCACCTATTTCGAAGGCTGGGGCTCCATTGCCCTACCCGGAACCTTCGGCTGGTTCAGCAACTATTGGTGGATCCCCATTGTCGGCCCCCTCATCGGCGGAGTCATCGGGACCCTCGTGTACGACCTGCTCATCAGCCCGGTGCTCAAGGCCCGGCTCAGTGCGGCCGAGGAAGGTCCGGCCACCGAGGAGCCCTCCTAGCCCTGCCACGGGCGGGCACGCCCGCATCCCTTCCCGTACGACCACGAGGAGAGTGGCCGCGATGCCCGAATTCGTCGGCGCGGTGGACCAGGGCACCACCAGTTCACGCTTCATGATCTTCGACCACGACGGAAACGAGGTGGCGAAGCACCAGCTCGAGCACCGCCAGATCCTGCCGCGGCCGGGGTGGGTCGAGCACGACCCGGTGGAGATCTGGGAGCGCACCAACACGGTGATCCAGAACGCCCTCCGTGCCGGGAACCTGTCGGCCACCGACCTGAAGGCCATCGGCATCACCAACCAGCGCGAGACCACCGTGGTCTGGGACCCGCGCACCGGCCGCCCGTACTACAACGCCATCGTCTGGCAGGACACCCGCACCGACGGCATCGCCGCCGCCCTCGAGCGCGAGGGCCACGGCGAGGTCATTCGCCACAAGGCCGGCCTGCCGCCGGCCACCTACTTCTCCGGCGGCAAGATCAAGTGGCTGCTGGAGAACGTGGACGGACTGCGCGAGGCCGCCGAGGCGGGCCACGCCCTGTTCGGCAACACGGACGCCTGGGTGCTGTGGAACCTCACCGGCGGGCCGAACGGCGGAGTGCACGCCACCGACGTGACCAACGCCAGCCGCACCATGCTGATGAACCTGGAGACCCTGGACTGGGACGACGAACTGCTGGGCGTCTTCGGCGTCCCGCGCGCGATGCTGCCGGCCATCAACCCCTCGGCCCATCCCGAGGCGTACGGCCAGGCCCGCACCTCGCGGCCGCTGAGCGCCCCCGTTCCGATCACCGGCGTACTCGGCGATCAGCAGGCGGCGACCGTCGGCCAGGTCTGCTTCTCCCCCGGCGAGGCCAAGAACACCTACGGCACCGGCAACTTCCTGGTGCTCAACACCGGTACGGAGCTGGTGCGTTCGCAGCACGGGCTGCTGACGACGGTGGCGTACCAGTTCGCCGGCAGCCCGGCGGTCTACGCGCTGGAGGGATCCATCGCCGTCACCGGCGCGGCCGTGCAGTGGCTGCGCGACCAGTTGAAGATCATCACGAGCGCCCCGGAGAGCGAGCGGCTGGCGCGTTCGGTGGAGGACAACGGCGGGATGTACTTCGTGCCGGCCTTCTCCGGCCTGTTCGCCCCGTACTGGCGTTCCGACGCCCGCGGCGCCATGGTCGGCCTGGCCCGGTACAACACCGGGGGCCACATCGCACGGGCCACGTTGGAAGCCATCTGCTACCAGAGCCGTGACGTGGTCGACGCCATGGAACAGGACTCGGGCGTGCACCTGGACGTGCTCAAGGTCGACGGCGGCGTGACCGCGAACGACCTGTGCATGCAGATCCAGGCGGACGTGCTGGGTGTGCCGGTCAGCCGTCCGGTGGTCGCCGAGACCACCGCGCTGGGCGCCGCCTACGCCGCCGGGCTCGCCACCGGGTTCTGGCGCGACACCGACGAACTGCGTTCGCACTGGCAGGAGTCGAAGCGCTGGAGCCCGGCGTGGAGCGAAGAGCAGCGCCAGGACGGCTACCGGGACTGGAAGCGCGCCGTGGAACGCACCCTGGACTGGGTCAAGGTCACCTGACCTGAGGGCCGGCAGCCGACGCGGCTGTCAGCGGTCGGCGATGTCCTCGCGGAGGCCGTCGGAGAACTCCCACCATGACAGGGGGAGCCAGTCGCCGTTGACGAAGGCGTCCACCGTCGCGCCGCGACCACGGACCGTCACGGTCGTTCCCGGCGGGTACGTGGTGCCGGACAACCCCGGCACGGGGACGAGCAGGGTCCCCAGCCTCTGTGCTGCCATGTTCCACCACTCCCTTCTCGGCGCGGCGCCGGAGATTCATATATCCGGAGAGTACCGGTTTGCCCGATCGAGTAGACCGGAGAATCATGAGACATGAGTCACGCGGACAGCGGGCGGGGGCGTGGCCGTCGCACACGTATGCCACCGAGTGGAGGTCTCAGCCATGAAGGCCGTCGTGTACAAAGAGCCGTTCAGCGTCGCGGTCGAAGACGTCGAGAAGCCCAGCATCCAGCATCCGAACGATGTGATCGTACGAGTCACCTCCACCGCGATATGCGGCTCCGATCTGCATATGTACGAGGGCCGCACCGCTGCCGAGCCCGGCATCGTCTTCGGCCACGAGAACATGGGAATCATCGAGGAGGCCGGCCAGGGCGTCACCTCGCTCAAGGAGGGCGACCGCGTGGTCATGCCCTTCAACGTCGCCTGCGGCTTCTGCACCAACTGCGTCGAGGGCTTCACCGGATACTGTCTGACCGTCAACCCGGGCTTCCCGGGCGGCGCGTACGGCTACGTCGCCATGGGTCCCTGGAAGGGTGGCCAGGCCGAGTACCTGCGCGTTCCCTACGCCGACTTCAACTGCCTGAAGCTGCCGGAGGGACAGGAGCACGAGACCGACTTCATCCTGCTCGCGGACATCTTCCCCACGGGCTACCACGGCTGTGAACTCGCCCAGGTCCGCCCCGGCGAGAGCGTCGCGGTGTACGGCGCGGGACCGGTCGGCCTGATGGCCGCCTACTCGGCCCTGCTGCGCGGCGCGAAGAAGGTGTTCTCCGTGGACCGGGTCCCCGAGCGGCTGCAGAAGGCCGAGGAGATAGGCGCGATTCCGATCAACTTCGCCGAGGGCGACCCGGCGGAGCAGATCAAGGACCAGACCGAGGGCATCGGCACGGACAAGGGCGTCGACGCGGTCGGCTACCAGGCGTCGGCGCACGGCGCGGACCACGAGGAACCGGCGACCGTCCTGAACTCGCTCGTCGGTACGGTCCGGGCCACCGGAGCACTCGGCGTGCCCGGCCTCTACGTCCCGTCCGACCCCGGAGGCCCGGACGAACAGGCCAAGCGCGGCATGCTCCTCGTCGCGATCGGCAAGCTCTTCGAGAAGGGCCTGCGGATGGGCACGGGGCAGTGCAACGTGAAGCGCTACAACCGGCAGCTGCGCGACATGATCATCGAGGGCAGGGCGAAGCCCAGCTTCGTCGTCTCCCACGAACTGCCCCTGGACCAGGCGGCGTCGGCCTACGACAAGTTCGACAAGCGCATCGAGGGCTACACCAAGGTGGTGCTGCACCCGTAACACCACGACGCTCCGGCCCGGGAAGCGAAAAGCGTGAGCACCGAACCGCTCGAGTGCTCACGCTTCTCCCTGCCGCCACGGGGTGATCAAGGCGGGGGTGTGCGCGGGCGCGTGCCCGGGGGTGTGCAACCGGCGGCGGTGACTGCTCCCTGTTCAAAGGGACGGCCACCGCGCAACTCTCTCTGGCGAACTGCGAATTCACCCCCGGGAGGCGCACGGTGAAGAGGTTCTTCGGGAAGGTCCGGCCGGCCGAGCCGGAGGTGTCCGAAGCAGAACGCGAACTGTTCGGCGGCCCGCTGCGCTACGACATGGGCTGGTCCCGACACGAGAACGCCCAACTGGACCTGACCCTGGTGTCCGCGCTCCGGTCGATGCCGACTCTGGTCGGCGCGACCCTGCGCATGGCGTGGAAGGCGGACCGCCGGGCCCTCATCGCCGTCGGGATCAGCGAGGTCGGGCAAGGCATCGCCGCTGCCGTCGGACTGCTCGCCGTCAACGCCGTCATGCACGCCCTCCTCGGCTCCGGCAGCGCCGTGGAACGGCTGCACGCCCTGTTGCCCGGTCTGCTCGCCGTCGCCGCGGTCGCCGTCGTCAACTCGGTTCTCGCCGGGTGGTCCACGTCCCGGGCGGGCCGTCTGGAACCGCTCGTCGAGCGGATCGCCACCACCCAGTACCTGGCTGCCGCCGTCTCCGTCGAGCTGGAGGCCATCGACGACCCGGACTTCCGCCGCCTGATCGACATCGCCCAGTACGGCCCGGCTTCCGCCCGCCGCATGATCAGCGCCTGTGTCGCCGCGCTGAACAGCACCATCTCCCTGGTGGCCACGGCCGGCGTGCTCACCGTCCTGCACCCGGCGCTGCTGCCCATGCTGATCCTCATCGCCGCGCCGCGCGGCTGGGGTGCCATGCGCGTGGCCCAGGAGCGCTATGTGTCGGTGATGAGCTGGGTCGAGCACGTGCGGGCCAGTCGCCTCATCGGCAATCTCCTGACCGAGCGCACCGCCGCCCAGGAGGTGCGCATCCACGGTGTCGGTCCTTTTCTGCTGAGCCGGTACAAGCGCATGGCCCGGAGCGCCGAGGCCGAGCAGGAGCGGCTGGCCTCCAGCAAAGCGGTCACCGAGTGGGTGGCCGCCGCGCTGTCCGGGATCGCGATGGCGGCCACCTACGGAACCATGATCTGGCTGATCATGAGCGGACACATGAGCCTGGCGGTGGCCGGCACCGCGGTGATCGCCGTCCGCTCCGGCTCGGCGAGCCTGGGCGCCCTGGTGATGAACATCAACACGCTGCACGAGGAGTCCCTCTACGTCCGCGATCACGGACGCTTCCTGACCGAGGCCGCCCGGCACGCCCTCCCCCGGACCGGCGATCCGGTCCCGAAACGGGTCGAGCAGGTCTCCCTCGACCGGGTCACCTACCGCTACCCCGACCGCGAGGCTCCCGCGTTGGACCGGGTGACGCTCACCCTGCCGATGGGCTCGGTCACGGCCGTGGTGGGCGAGAACGGTTCCGGCAAGAGCACCCTCATGAAGATCCTCTCGGGCCTGCTGCTGCCCCAGGAGGGGATCGTGCGGTGGGGCGACTCGGACCTCGCCGGCCTGGAACGCTCCCAGGTCTTCGACCGCGTCGCACTGCTCACCCAGGACTTCCAACGCTGGCCGGTGACGGCCGCGATGAACATCCGCATCGGGCGCCCCGACCACGACGCCTCCTCGAAAGACCTGCAGGCGTCCGTCGACTACGCGAGGGCCGACTCGGTCGTCGCCAAACTCCCCGACGGGCTGCAGAGCCTGCTGGCCCGCGTGTTCCGCGGAGCCGTCGAACTGTCCGGCGGCGAATGGCAGAAGATCGGCCTGGCCCGCACCCACTGGCGCAGCTCCACCTCGCCGGCGGACAGCGTCCTCATCGTGGACGAACCCACCTCCGCCCTCGATCCGGAGGCCGAGATCGAGGCGTTCGACCGCATCCGCCGGCTCGCCGCACCGAACCGCGCCGTCGTCCTCGTCACGCACCGCATGTCCGGCGTCCGCCACGCCGACCGCATCTACGTCCTGCACCAGGGGCGTCTGGTCGAGTACGGCAGCCACGACGAACTCATGGCCGCCCGAGGGCGCTACGCCGCGATGTTCGACGCCCAGGCCGCCCAGTACGTCCCCGTCGGCGCCATCCCGCGCCCCGCCTCACCCATCGTCGCGGACCCCGCCTGAAAGCTCCGCCCGGAAGACCCGCTCACCGAGCCGGCCCCTGCTCCCACCACCCGGCGGCTCCGCGGCCGAGGCCCGGACCACCCGTGACCGGCGTCCAGCCCGCGACCGGCACCCAGCCCGCGAACCGAGCAGCCGACCCGGCCCAGGCGCTGCCAGCGCCTCAGCGCGGCGCGTCCGCGTCGAGCCGCGCCGACCCCTGCTCCCACCGCTGACGGCGGTCGCTCCCGGACTGCTCCCACCACGGCGTACCCCGCGTCCCCGACGCCACCTTCGCCCGGTGGACGCGGGCGCGTGCGGAGCGTTCGGCTCGGGCGTCCCCCGCGGCCGTCGCGGCCCGCACCGCGCGCCGGGCCGCCATGAGGTGACGGCGCAGACGGGCCGCGGTCTCCTCCGGAACGGAGGGATCCGTCGCCCGCCGTCTCCGTCCCCGGACGACGACGAAGTGCCCGTCGAGGGTCTTCTCCGGGGCCCGGCCCGCGTCCATGGCGTCCCTTGCGCCCTCGCCGTCTCGCTCGGCTGTCCCGGTCGTCCGGTCGAAGCGACGAGGACACCGTTCATCAGGGCATTCGACCGGAACCGTCCGCCGCCAGAGCTCCTACTCCCGTCCCGGAGCGGTTTCGGAACGGGTGGTGGACAGGAACGTCTCCCAGTCGGCGCGGCCGCCCTCGCCCAGTACTCCGACGTCGGCCCCGAGGTCGCCGGTGGACGGCTCCCGCAGTTCACGGCGGGCGATGCGGGCGACCACGGACGGGAAGAGCGGTCGCAGAGGCTGGCACCAGCGCAGCCACGGCGGGGCGTAGACGTGCCGGGCGCGGTGTGCGATGCCGGTGGCGAGCCAGTCGGCCACCTGGTCGGGGCTGTGCACCCGGCGTGCGAACCACGGCTGATGCCGCCGCAGGGCCCGCAGGACCGGATGGTCGTCGATGCCGACCACCATGTCGGTGCCGGTCCAGTGGAGGTAGGCGATGCCGACGGCGACCCCGTCGGGCTCCACCTCACCCCGCAGGGCCTGGGCGAAGGACTCCGCGCCCGCCTTGGAGGCGCAGTACGCGCTCATCATGGGGGCGGACCCGAAGGCGGCGGTCGAGGCGATCTGCAGGAAGTAGCCGTGGGCGCGGGTGAGCTGCGGCAGGAAGGCCCTGGCCGTGTTCGCCGACCCGACGAGGTTGACGTCGACGACGCGCCGCCACAGGTCGGCCGCCGTACGGCTGAAGGGGCCGCCCGCGGCGATCCCCGCGTTGGCCACGACGACGGCGGCCGGCCCGAGCCGCTCCTCGACCTGCCGCGCGGCCTCGTCGAGCGCGGCCTGGTCGGTCACGTCCGTCTCGACGCAGAGGCTCGGAGAGGCCAGTGCGGCCGCCGCTCGGGCGAGGGTCTTCTCCTCGCGGCCCAGCAGGGCGATGCGCATGCCGTCCGCGGACAGGCGCCGGGCGAGGGCTTCGCCGACGCCGCGGGCCGCCCCGGTCACCACGGCGACGCGCCCGTGCAGGGGGCTGTCGTGAGCCACGGTGTGTACGCGTGTGCCGGTGAAGGTGCGCATGCGTTCCTCTCCTCTCCCCCGCCCGTCACGGGCGTCACAACACCCTGCTCCCGTCGGCCTCGCCGACGGGAATCGAGCGTCGTACGGGCGTCAGGAGTCCTGACGGCCGGGCAGCACGCAGCCGCTCCCACCAGTCACTCCAGCACACATCTCCAGGTGAGGCGAGCCCGATCGGCTCGACCCGCTGGACACCGTGAAACAGGCCGAGACCACCGACGCCACCGCTGAACCGCAGGTCAGCCGCTCTTTCCCGCAGGCGCCAGGATCGCCACGCACTCCACGTGGTGCGGCATCGGAAAGACGCCCGATGCCGAGGGAACTCTGGCCGCCATCGGCGCGGTACTCGTCGGATTCCGTGCCCGCCACACGTGGGGGACGCGCCTCAACGGGATCCTGGCCCGAGGTCCGCGAGCAGGTCGTCCAGCACAGCTTCCTCCTCGACCCGGACACCGTGCTCGGCGAGAGCGACGGCCAGGGCAGGGTCCCAGGGAGTCGCGGCGGGCGGGCCCGTCAACTCCGGGGCTTCGGCCAGTGCGGCCACTGCTGCTCGGTAGTGGACGGCCTCGTAGCGCCACGGCCGCCAAGGGACGTTTCCCGCCAACGCCGCGGCGATGCGTACACCGCCCCAGTCGAAATCGCCGTGGTAGAGAAGGCCGGCTCCCCGTGCGGACAGGTCGCGCAGCAAGGTGAGAGCGGCGGCCGACGGCTGCCCCTGGAGGCACACCATGGGCGGGCACGCCGGGCCGAGGGTGTCGGCGGCGGCGGACAGCACAGCCGGGTTCTCGCAGATGTGGACGGTTCCCGTCACCGGAACGGCGACAACCGGTGCGCGACGGGTGAGGGAGCGGAGCGTCAGCACCGCCGGCTCCCCCGCGTCGGCCATCCAGTCGAGAGGTGGAGTACCGCGCAGGTTGAGGGTGAGCACGGTCGATGACACGTCGTCCTTGAGCAGCCCCGCCGAAGCCCACGCCTCCCGCCGCCACTGCGCACCGGAGCCGTCGGGGAAGCCGGTGAAGTGACGGATGCCGGACAGGACGAGAGTGGCGAGCGGCTTCCCCTCGTCCAGGGCGTGGGCGCCCGAAAGGTTCCGTGCCGCGAACGTCGCTCGCGAGATCGGGGGTGCCGCGGGCAGCGCACGCAACGCGCGCACGGCAGCCTGCACCAGAGGGCCCGCGTCCTGCGGGGTACGGGCGAGGCGCCGTACGAGACCGTCTCCGCGGATCCGTTCGGCCCAGGGCGCCAGTCCGGCACCGAGGGTGTCGAGCGGGGCGTACGCCTTTGCCCAGGCCCGTTCCTCCCTGTCCCGTGTCTCCGCGCGGAGGGGGACGGGGCCGGTGAGGGCCACCACGGCGGCCGCCAGTCCGTCGGGGCTGACGCCGGAGCGGCGCAGGACCGCGTCCACGGTGTCGAGGCGGACGCTCAGGGAACCGCCTGCTCGTGGCGCTCGCCCCAACAGGCGCTCGACGGCCAGGCGTTGGGACGCGTCGGGGGCGGACAGGGTGACGGGGCCGGTGAGCTGCCGCCCACGGGCCATCCGCTGCCGGGCTCGGTCCACGAGCCAGACGAGGCCGGGGTCCCCGAGCAGACGGCCGAGACGCTCGATGTCGATGCCGGCCCGGTGCCCGATCTCCGGCGGCGGCACGGCCGACGCCGTGTCCGCGACGGTGCCGTCCACCGGTGTCGCCCGCCCGGCCGCCGCGCGGACCGGGGGAACACGACCGTCGCGGGCGGACGGACTCGTCGCGGGGTTCACGTCCACCGGGACTCCTGACTTCCGGCGCCCTCGGCATCTCCGGCACCTTCAACGGCGGTCCGCCCCGGCTCACCGGGGGGACCCACCGGTTCCTCGGCCGCCTTGCCCAGGCCGTCCGCGAGAGGAGCCGGCCTCGACGCGTCCGCCCGTGCGCCGGGCTCCGTACCGCGCCGCCGTTCGTTGCCGTCCCACTCCCACCGCGTCACCAGCACGGCGTCGATGTCGTCGACGCGGGAGAGCTGGGCGATGGCGATGCCCGGCACCTGGGGGTAGCAGGCCCATTCGCGCTCGCTGGTCATGACGACGTCGAGATCGAAGGCGTGCAGCAGGCCGAGGCACTTGGCGCGCGAGTCGTCGTCGACGCCGGCGAACGCCTCGTCCAGGGTGACCAGGCGCGGGGCGTACGCGCCGCCCGCGCTCGCGTAGTGGGAGGACGCGGCGGCGAACAGGGGTACGGACGCGGCCAGGACCCGCTCCCCGCCCGAGGCGGGCCCGGTGGCCGGCACCCACTTGCCGTGCTGGTGGCGTTCGACCCCGAACTCGTGCCAGGCCCGGTAGTCGAGGGCGGCGGTGAGGTCCTCCAGCCAGCTGCCGGCGCTGTCGTCGGCCTGCCGTCGGGCGATCTGCTCCTGGAGGAACGCGCCGACCGCGGCCCGGTCCTCGGTCGACCAGGCGTCGGCGGACTGGCGCAGCCGTTCACGGGCCTGGGCCAGTCCCTGCGGGGCTCGACGAGATGCCCTCCACACCAGCCGCAGCTTCATCCCCGTGGAGGTCGGGCGCTCCTCCAACTCCCTGTTCATGGCGGCCACCTGCCGTTCGGCCGCCCCGATCAGCTCCTGGAGCGTGCCGGCGACCTCGGTGATCAGATGGGTCTGGAGGATCTCGCGCTCGTGTGCGGACAGGATGCGGGTCAGCTCCTCGACCTCCACCGCCAGCGCCTCGGCGAGTTCGGGCACGGCCCGTTCCCGGCCCTGGTAGACGATGTCGACCCGCATGCCGTCCTCGCTCGGGCGGGCGGTGGCGGTGTGACCGTGCCGCGACAGCGCGTCCTGGAGCCTGCCGAACTCCTCGCTCAGCCGTTTCTGCACCCGCTCCCAGGCCGCGTCGGTGTCGTCGACCGAGGAGAGCCGGGACTCCACGGCCCGTGCGAGGGCGATGGCGGGGGTCGCCGCCCACGTGCTGCCGTCGTCGTCCGGTACGGCGAGGTCGGGCAGTGCGACGGCGAGCAGTCCCGTCGCGGCGAACCGCTGGAGCGCCGCGACGGCTTCCTCCCGTGCGGCGGTCGCCTCGGTGACGTCCTCGGCGAGCCGCTCCATACGTCCCTCGGCGCGGCTGGCCCGCCGATCGGCGTCACCGTGCTCCGCCCGGGTCTGCTCCTGTTCGTGCGCGCAGATCCGGACGGCCTCGGCCGTCTCCTCCAGCTGCCGCTGGAGTTCGGCGACGGCCGCCCCGACGGTGGAGCGGAGTGTCGCGAGGCGTTCGTCCGCCGCCGCGGCGATCCGGGCCGACTCCGCCGTACGCTTCGCGAGTTCGGAGACGAGGAGTTCGGCCCGGTGGGTCTCCTCCTGCTCGCCGGTCATCGCGCGCTCGGCCTCCGTGCGTTCGCGCAGGGCGGGCCACAGGGCCGCCAGGAGGGCGGTGTGGTCGGCGAGCGCCTGGCGCACGGCGCCCAGTGCTGCGGGCTCGGTGGGGAGGTTCAGGGCGGTGGCGGTGTCGGCGAGTTCGGCCGCCGCGCGGTCGGCCCGTTCCGCCGCCGGGGCCAGTTCCGCGGCTCGTTCGTCCCGCCGGGCGCGGGCGCGGCGGACCGCCTCGGCCGCGGCGGTGACGCGTGCGTGGGCGTGCCGCAGGTCGTCGTCGCCCGGCAGTGCGGCGAGTTCGGCGTCCAGTACGGTGCGGCGCTCGGCCACGGCGCGGGCTTCCTCGGTCAGCCGTTCCCGCTCCGCCGTCAAGTCGTCGATCTCGGCGCGCAGTTCTCCGATCCGGATGCGACGCGCCTGCTCCCTCGCTCCTTCTCCGACGTACTGGGCGCTGTCCTTGGCCCAGCTTCCGGTGAGCGCCCCGACGCGGAAGCGGCCGTCCGCGCAGACCCAGGTGTCTTGGCCGCCGGCCTCCCAGGAGGCCTCCCCGGGCCCGTCGCCGCCCGCGGCCAGCCCGATCGAGGCGAGCAGGCGCGCGACCGTCTCCTCCCCCACGGCGGCGGCTCCGGCGTCCGCGGGGTCGACCGCCGGGCACAGCGCGCGGTCGAGGCCGGCCCCGCCGAGCAGCCCGACCGGGTCGAGCAGCACGTCGTGGCCGTCCGCCCCGACCGCGGAACCGTCCGGCCGCACCCAGGCGTCGAGGAGCCCCGACGCCTCCAGCGCGGCTTCCAGTCCCGCTCGGTCGGCCTCGGTGACGTGCGGACGGAAGTCGACGAGCCGCCACAGCGGAGCGCCGGGGCCCCGGTCCCGCACGCCGGGTGTGCGCGTGTGGGGGGCCGCCGGGCCGCGCTGCCCTCCCGTTTCGAGGGCGGTCAGTTCCTCCGCCGCCAGCCGCTGCCGCTCTGCCGCCGCCTCCTCGCGGTGGGCCAGTCCGGCCGCCCGGTCGGCCAGCCGCGAGGCGGCGGCGCGATGCGCGTCGGTCGCCGCCGTACGGGCCGGCAGCGGGCCGTCCAGGGAGGTCGCCCAGTCCTGTACCGCGTCCAGGACCCCCGGCAGCTCGGGCATCCGCAGCTCCCCGCACCCGGAGAGGTGCTCCCGCACGGCCGTGACCAGTGCCCGCCCTGCCCGGGTGACGCCCTCCTCCGCCTCGGCCAGCCGTTCCTCGGCGTGCACGGCCTCCTCGTCGGCCTCGTCGGCGCGCAGCCGGGCGGCCCGGTGCTGTTCCCCGGCCCGCTCGGCCCGCACGGCGAGTTCCGCCACGTGCTCGACGGCGCGCCGCCTGCTCGCCGTCGCCCCGTCCGCCTCCCGGCGCAGGACCGCGTCGGGGGCTCCCTCCGTCCTGGGGACGTCGAGCCGGGCGGCTGCGGCGCTCTCGGCCACTCGGCTCAGGGTGTCGTCCAGGGCTTCCCGGGCGGCCGTGAGCCGGTTGTCCGCGGTGGCGAGCCGGCCCAGGGCCCGGGTGTGCGCCTCGGCCGCCGTACGCCGGTCCGCCTCGGCCCGCTTCAGCTCACCGGCCGTGCGGGAGGCGTCGTCCGCCGCCCGGTCGAGCGCGCGGGCGTCGCGCATCTCGGGCCGGGAGCGGAGCGTGGCGTCCTGGGCGGCCAGCCGCGCGGCCCGCTCGTCGAGGGCGGCGCCCCTCGCCCGGGCCTCCTCGCGGTCCGCCGCGGCCCGGTCCCGGTCCGCCTGCGCCTTGGAGAGTTCCCGCTGGAGGTTCTCGTACCGGGCGTGTTCGCGGCGGGGCAGGCGGGCGCGGCGCCGGGAGGCGAGGCGGGCGTAGCGCCGGTAGTGGTCGAGGAACGCCGAGGACGCCTGTTCGGCCTCGCGGGCCGCCCGCAGTTCCTCCTTCTCCTCGTCCAGCGACCGGAACGCCTCCGCCGCGTCGGCGACGACCGCCTGGTCCATCGGCGGCAGCGCCTCGGTCAGCGCCCGGGACAGGGCGGCCTCGCTCGGGCGCTTGGACAGCTGGGGCTGGCGCAGCTGGATCAGGAGGTCGACGAGGGCGCCGTAGCGCCGCTCCCCGAGCCCGAAGAGCGCCTCGTCGACCGCCCTGCGGTAGGCCTTCGCCGTGTCGTACACCATGCCGCGGTCGCCGACGGCCTCGGCGAGCCGGTCCCGGGACAGGGCGGTCCCCGTCGCGTCCAGCAGGGCGAGGCCGGCGCCGATCCGCTGGTCGGTGACCGCGAACCAGTGGCGGGCGATGCCGCGTCCGGCGACCGCCTTCAGTCCGCACAGCAGGGTGCGGAAGTGCGCCTCGCCCGTGGTCCCGTCGAGCCGTCCGAACTCGATCCAGGTGTAACCGAGCCGTTCGGGATGCGGGTGCGCGCCGCCCAGGAGCAGGTTCCACTCCATGCGCTTGCCCGGGTCGCCGTCGGGCTCGACGCGGCGGGCGGAGAGGTCGCCGTCCAGGAGGAACGGCAGGGTGAGGGCGAGCACCTTCGACTTGCCGGTGCCGTTGTTGCCGCGCAGCAGCAGCCGGCCGTCGCGGAACCAGAACTCCTCGACGTCGTAGTGGAAGAGGTCGACGAGTCCGATGCGCAGGGGGCGCCACCGGCCGGGGGCGGGAGCGGGGAGCGCGGGGCCAGGGAATCCGGGGCCGGGGAGCGCGGTCACGGGGCGGTTCACCTTTCGTCCTGCATGTTCTGCACTGCCTGCGCGGTCTGCGCTGCCTTTGCGGTCTGCGCGGTCGTGGCGGGTCGGCGGGTCCGTCCGGGTTCTGGTTCTCGGACGACGGGCTCGCCGACCGCGTACCGTGCGAGGGCCGACCGCGGGACGACCCCCCGTTCCGTGCGCTCGGCGAGTCCCAGCGCCACCAGCTTGGTCAGCGCCCGCTCGACGAGTTCGGGCTCCGCTCCCGGCTCCCTCGCCGACTTGGACCAGAACCCGCCGTGCTCCACGGCCAGTTCCCGTACGCGGGCCGCCAACTCCGCCGGTTCGACCGGCCTGCCCGCCCGTGCCAGGTGTCCCGCCAGCAGCAGGGTGATGTGACCGTGGGTGCCCTGTTCCGGCATGCGCACGTCCGTGAGGTCGTCCAGGGGGTCGACCATGGCGATGCCCTCGGCCCGGACCTCCGGGACGAGTCCGGTCAGTTCGTTGATGCGCGCGGTGATGAAGCCGCGCTGCCTGGTGAGGTAGGCCAGTTCGTCGTCGGTGAGGTCGTCGTAGTAGAGCACCGGGTCGTCCAGGAGGATACGGGTCAGCTTCCAGCGGATCGCCCGGAACCTGAGCTCGTCGCTGTCGAGCGCGGTCCGCGCGGTCATCTCCGTCAGGCGCTCCTCGAAGCCCTCGGTCTCGACCATGGAGGGGCCCCGCAGGGACGCCGGCATCCCGGCCAGCACGCGCCGCCGCACGTCGTACAGCACGTCGCCCGATCCGCTGACGTAGGCGTCCTCGTCGCCGGCCACCCGCCGCAGCACCCCGAGCCGCAGCAGCAGGCGGACGACGGCGGCGAGGTCGAGGCGCTCGTCGCGCCGCTCCAGGGTGAACGTGATCCCGGCGGCGACGAGTTCGGGATCGGCGGCGGCCAGCACGACCTGTTCGGCAAGGCGCCCGAGCGCCACCTGCGACTCGCCCCGCTCCAGCGCGGCCAGGGCCAGGCAGAGCAGGACGTAGCGGCGGCGGGTGAAGGGCAGGGCGCTGCGGGCGGCCTCGCGCGCCGGGTGCGTGGCGTCGGTGAGGGTGCCCGGTGTCTTGCGCAGCCGTGCGGCGTCGGCGTCCGTGCGCAGCGTCCAGCCGACGTTGCGCTCGAACCACTCCCGCAGCTCGGCGGCGTGCCGGCGCACCAGCCGGAACTCGTCGGCGTACGGTCCGTCGGCGGTGAGCAGCGGCTCCTTCAGCAGGGCGCGTGCAGCCTTCTGCAGGTCGGCCTGGCGCTGGCCGTCCAGGACTTCGGCGAGGGGGCCGCTGCTCATCGGTCCTCCGTGAGCCGGGGGGAGATGTCCTCCCGTGGGGCGGGTATGGGAAGGGGGACGGGGCCGGGTGCGGCGCGGTCGCCGTGCCCCGCCGTGAGGTCGACGATGTCGATCAGGTGGTCGGGGCCGCTGAACACCCCGTCCGGTGTGCGCACTTCGGCCCTCGCTCCGTCGTCGAGCGCGGTCAGCCGGATCTCCATGGAACCGTCCCCGCTGGTGACCGCGGTGGTGGTCGTGTCCGGCCGCCAGGTGGCGAGCGCGTCACCGAGCAGCCGCAGGAACAACTGGAAGGCGGGCGGCTCGAGTTCGCCGATCCGGGACAGCCGCACCGGCCCGCCCGTCACCAGGCGGTCCCGGGCCCGCCTGGTCTCCTCCGTCTGCCGGGCGGCGATCTCGGCGAGCCGGCGCTTCGCCTCGCCCCGGTCGGCCACCTTGCGCGGCTTGCCGCGCCGTTCGTAGCTGCCGGTGCGGCGCAGCTGGGGGCTGATCCGCAGCGGTCGCGCCTCGCCCCACGGGGTGGAGGCCGGCTCCGGGGAGGCCGCCCGTTCGGCCAGGGTGTCGGCGTCCACGGTGAGGTGCCGCGAGGAGTGCAGCCCGAACGCCACCCGCCACAGCCGGTGCCGCGCCGCGTCGTCCGGCGCCTGGGCGAACCAACGCGCCAGGGTGCGGAAGTCGGCCGAGCGGTCCGAACGCCCGGCCCGCCGCTCGTTGAGCTGCCGTACGACGGCCAGGAGCTGCGGGATCGCACCGAGCGCCCGCCCGCGCAGCAGTCGGGCCTGCGACTCCCGTCCCTCCCCCGACACGAACCACTCGGCGAGCCCGGACCACCGGGCGGCCCACCGCTCGTACGCCACCGCCTGAGCGCGCTCGGCGTCCTCCGGAGCGGCGTCGGCGGCCTCGCGGGCGGCGGCGAGCGAGAGCAGCGGCTTCACGCTCCCCCGCTCCTCCAGCTCCCCGATCAACAGGGCGATCCGCCCGCCGAGGGTGATGAGGTCCTGGATGAACCGCTCCAGGTACTGGATCAGCCGGTCCTTGTACACGAGGAACGCCTCGACCTCGATGTCGTGCAGGTCGATGGTGCGCTGGAGCGAGCCCATGAAGGCGCGGGCGTTGTCCGCGAGGTCGGTGAACCGCGCCGTCAGCACGGACAAGGCGACGTACGTCTTGGCCGGGTCGGGCTCGTCCTCCGCGGCGATCACCAGCAGCGCCCGCAACTGCGTGACGATGTCGTGCAGCGCGACCGCCTGGAGCTCGCCGCGCCGCCCCAGCCCCTCGTCGTACGTCCCCAGCGCCGCCTCGACCGCCTCACCGGCCCGGGTGAGCTGGTAGATGAACCGCCTACGGTAGAAGTCCTCGACCGCCGTCACCCGCGCGTGGTCCGGATCGGCCCGCAGGTTCCCCCACTCCACGAGCTTGTCCAGCGCCTGCGTCACCGCCTCGGGGTCGGCGGGCCGGCTCCCCGCGTCCAGGGCGGCGTACACGTCCTCCGGCCGCAGATGCACGGCGAACCGCTCCTTGGCGGCGAGGAAGGCCCGCATCACCTGGCGGTAGAGGGCCACGTTGGGGGCGGTGAGGTGGGCGAAGGGGGTGTAGTCGGCAGAGGTCATCTCGGCACATTCTTCCACCCCCGTTCACGGGCTCACGGGGGAGTCGCGTACACGCGCCAGGAAGCGGCTCGGCTCGCCGTGCCAGGTGATGGCGAGTGCATCACGGGCACGGGTCGCCGCGACGAAGAGCAGCGATCGCGCCCGGTGCAGTTCTCGCCGGTGGCGGCTCAGGTCCGTGTGTTCCCAAGCGTCCACGGAAGCACGGGGAACGAGTCCTTCGGCCACCCCGGCGATGATCAGACAGCGGTACTCCAGTCCCTTGAAGCGGTACATGGTGCCGATGTGGACGCCCTGATCGCCGCGCGGCCCGTCCTGCGTGATCTCCGTCGGGGTGATGCCGCGCCGGGCCAGGCGGTCGGCGAGCTGGGTGACCATGTCGTTGGTCGGGACGCAGACGGCCGTGGACTCACGGGGCACGTCGTGCCAGGCACGCAGCTGCTCCACGACGAGGTCCATCTCCTCGGCCCAGCTCCGCGCACCGCGCAGCGACGGGGCCGGGCCGTGGAGGACCGAGCGGTACCCGGCAAGGGTGTCGGCGTTTTCGTCGAGGTCGTCGTAGTCGGCGTCGCCCAGGACCCGGATCGCGTCGCGGAGGATCTCCCGGGTCGTCCGGTAGCTGAGGGTCAGCCGGGAGGACCGGCCGCGGATGTGGACGCCCAGGCTGCCGAGGGTGACCTGGTTGTCGTAGATCCGCTGGTGCGTGTCGCCGACGAGGAAGATGTCGTCGGGCTCGGACGGCGCCATGGCGCGCAGCATCTTCCAGTGGGCGGCGCTGAGGTCCTGGGCCTCGTCGACCACGATGTGCCGGTACCGGTAGCGCAGCCAGGCACCGGAGCCGGCCTCGGCGTGGAGGTTGTCCAGGATCCTGTCCGACTTCACCACCCTGACCGCCGAGGGCCTGGACTCCCGGCCGTACTACTGCAACATCGTGCTCGGCTGCCAGCGCGGCTTCCAGGGCGCCCTGCCGTACACCCCCAAGATCCTCCAGATGCTCGTGGAGCACCTTCCCGAGGGCACGGTGTGGGGGGGTGTCAGGCATCGGGCCGACCCAGCTTCCGGCGACGACCCACGGCCTGCTGCTCGGCGGCCACATGCGGGTCGGCCTCGAGGACAACCTCTACTACTCGCGCGGCCGGCTCGCGACCAACCTGGAGCTGGCCGAGCGCGCCGTGCGGATCATCCGCGAACTCGGCCACGAGATCGCCACCCCGAGCGAGGCGCGCGAGATGCTGGGACTGGGGCAGCTCGACGAGGTGCCGGCATGAGCGTCCACAGCACGTCCGGCGTCGTCGCCTTCTCCGACACCGACGCCTCCGGCCGGTTCCACCACACCGCCGCGTACCGGTGGGCGGAGAACACCGAGCACGCGTTCTACCGTTCGGTGCTCCCGGACGTCGACATCGGCCGGTTCCCCCGCCGCTCCACGTCGGCCACGTACGAGCGACCGCTCACGGCCGGTGACGCGTACACGGTCGACCTCGAACTCGACCGCCTCGGGAACAGCTCGATCACCTACACCTGGACGGTCACCGGTCCGGCCGGTGTCTGCGTACGCGGCGCACACGCCGTCGTGCACGTGGATGCCACCGGCCGCCCGGCACCGGTCCCCGGGGCGCTGCGCGAACACCTCGCTCCGGCCGCAGGGGTGGCGGCGTGATGGACAAGGTCGTGGCCTCGGCCGCCGAGGCGGTCGCCGACATCCCCTCGGGCAGCACCCTCGCGGTGGGCGGCTTCGGGCTGTGCGGCATCCCCGCCGTGCTGATCCGGGCACTGCTGGAGACCGGCACCGACCGGCTCGAGACGGTGTCCAACAATGCCGGCGTCGACGACTGGGGGCTGGGCATCCTGCTCGGCGCGGGCCGTCTGCGCCGGGTGGTGGCGTCGCATGTCGGGGAGAACAGGGAGTTCGCCCGGCAGTACCTCGCCGGGGAGCTGGAGGTCGAGCTGACTCCGCAGGGCACGCTCGCGGAGCGGATGCGGGCCGGCGGCTCCGGCATCGCGGCGTTCTACACCCGCACCGGCGTGGGCACCCAGGTCGCCGAGGGCGGCATGCCCTGGAAGTACGCGACCGACGGCAGCGTCGAGGTGACCTCCCCGGCCAAGCCGGTGGAGACCTTCGACGGCCTCGACCACGTGCTCGAGCGCGCGATCGTGGCCGACTTCGGGCTGGTACGGGCCTGGAAGGGCGACCGGCACGGCAACCTCGTCTTCAAGGACGCGGCCCGCAACTTCAACCCGCTCGCGGCGATGTGCGGCCGGACCACCGTCGCCGAGGTCGAGCACCTGGTCGAACCCGGCGACATCGATCCCGACGAGGTCCACGTCCCCGGCGTCTACGTCCACCGGGTCGTCGCCCTCGCCCCGGAGCAGGCCGCCGAGAAGCGCATCGAGAAGAGGACGGTACGGGCATGAGTGCGGAAGGCGCACGCGCATGAGCTGGACACGCGAGCAGATGGCCGCACGCGCGGCCCGGGAACTGCGGGACGGCGACTACGTCAACCTCGGTATCGGCCTCCCGACCCTCATCCCGAACCACGTTCCCGACGACGTGGAGTTGGTGCTGCAGTCGGAGAACGGCATCCTCGGCACGGGGCCCCTACCCGACCGAGGACGAGGTCGACCCCGACCTCGTCAACGCCGGCAAGGAGACCGTGACCGTACGCCGCGGCGCGAGCTTCTTCGACTCCGCCCTGTCCTTCGGGATGATCCGCGGCGGCAAGATCGACGCGGCCGTCCTCGGCGCGATGCAGGTCTCCGCCACCGGCGACATCGCCAACTGGATGATCCCCGGCAAGATGGTCAAGGGCATGGGCGGGGCCATGGACCTGGTGCACGGCGCCAAGAAGGTCGTGGTCCTCATGGAACACGTGGCCCGGGACGGCAGCTTCAAGATCGTCGAGGAGTGCTCCCTGCCCTACACCGGCAAGGGGGTCGTCCAGCGGATCATCACCGACCTGTGCGTCCTGGACGTCACCCCCGACGGCCTGCGCCTGGTCGAACTGGCCCCGGACCTCACCGTCGAGGAGGTCAGGGCGAAAACCGAACCTCCGGTACTCGGGGCCGCCGTACCGACGAGCTGAGCATCGCATGAGCCGTCCCGTCCGCATCCAGGACGGCCATGCGGGTGAGCGCCACGGGATGGCCCGGTGCAGGGCAGCGCCGTCGGACGACGGCGAGCGCGGCGAGCGTCGACGGCACCGCACACCGACACCGACTCGGTCGCCTCCACCGCGCCCTCTGCCACGCCGACCTCGTGTCCGGCCCCGGCCCACCGGGGCCGGACACGACAAGGTCGGCAGCCGGGCGACCTCCATGGGCGGCCGGCTCGCCGGGGCCACGTCCGGCACTGCCACCACCGCCTTCAACACGAGCGTCAGGAATCCTCACAGCCGGGATCCGCCCGAGGCGTCGATGCACTGGCCGGTGATCCACCGCGAGGACTCGGACGCCAGGAAGGCGACGATGTCGGCCACGTCGGACGGCTGTCCCAGCCGTCCGAAGACGGACAGGGACGCCAGGCCCGCCGCCGCTTCCCTCGTACGCCGCTTCCCCGCGTTCATGTCCGTCTCGACGAATCCGGGCCGGACACAGTTCACCGTGATGGCGCGCGCCCCGACTTCCTTGGCCAGCGCCAGGGTGAAGGTGTCGACCGCCCCCTTGCTCATGGAGTAGACGAGGGACTCCGGATAGGCGACGCGGGTCACCGCGGATGAGATGTTGATGATGCGGCCCCCGTCGGGCATGCGTTTCAGGGCCTGCTGTGCCATGAACACCAGGGATTTTGTGTTCACTGCGAAGATCCGGTCGAAGAGTTCGGGCGTCACCTCGTCGATACGGGCGGACCCGCTGACGCCGGCGTTGTTGACGAGTACGTCCAGGCCCGGACTCGTGCCGTACCGTGCCACTCCGGCGTCGAACCGGGCGTACAGACTCTCCACTCCCCCCGGCGCGCCGAGGTCCGCCTGTATCGCGAAAGCGCGTCCGCCGCCGTCCCGGATCGCCTCGAGGGTTTCCTCGGCCGCGCTCTCGTCCTCGTGGAAGTGCACCGCCACCAGGGCGCCGTCCTGCGCCAGTCGCTGCGCGATGCCCCGCCCTATCCCCCTGCTCGCCCCCGTCACCAGTGCCGTCTTGCCTGCCAACACGCCTGTGTGCCTCCCCCTTTGAGACTGCTCGGACCGCAGCCGGGGCGAGTAGTGGCACGCGCCCGTGACATGAGGTGTACCCCGGAGCAACGAGGGCGAGTCGCCAGGAGTCGTCGCCGAAAAGGGGTGGGTGATGGCCGTGAGGAAGTGAGCGCCGTCTCCGATCCCACGGCTGGCATGCCTGTCGGGACAGGGTGCCGCGGCGCCTCGGTCGTACGTCTTCAGGAATCCTCGGCTCCTCGGTCTTCGGGGGACCGCTCGTCGAGGACCGTGACGAAGGCCGAGGCGACGAGGGCGACGGCGGGGTCGTCGTCGCGAGCCAGTTGACGCAGGACATCCCGCACGGTGGTCCCCGGCAGCTCGACCAGCGCCTGGGCCAGACGTATCCGCGTCGCGGAGTCCGCGGTGGGGGCGGCGAGTTCGTCGACCAGTGCGGTCGTGATCCGGTCCGCGCACCCGGGGTCCCGGGACAGCGTTCCCAGGACCTCCGCCGCGTCGACGTCGTGGGAACCCTCGACCACCATGCCGACGAGTGTCGGCACGGTCGCGGTCACTCCCCGCCTGCCCAGAGCCAGAGCGGCGTGCCTGCGCACCACCGTGTCCGGGTCCCCGAGGGCGTCCGCGAGCACCGCGGCCGCACCCGGGGCCTCGGCCATCTCGGCGATCGCCAGCACCGCGCGCCGCCGGATGTCGACATCCTGCGCGTACACGCCGTCAGCCAGTGCCGCCACGCCGTCGCCGTCCGATCGGGCGAGCGCCCAGCGCAGGGCGCCGGCGACGTTGGCGTCGGATTCGGCCAGGACCGCCCCGGCCAGCAGCTCGGCGGGAACCGACACACTCCCCGGCCGGGCCAGGACGGCCTGCTGTCTGCGCGCAGCGCTGGTCGAGTCGAGCCCCTGCATGAGTTCGACGATGCGCAGGACGTCCTGCCAGCCGGTGGGCGCCGACGCGTCGACGGCACGGAGCCGCTCGAGCAGTTCCCGTTCCCGCTCCAAGCGGTCTTCCGTCCACCGGATGAGATCGCCGACCAGGGCGGACGGCGTGAAGGCCGGGTCCTCCAGCGCGCGTCCGATCTGTTTGAGCGAGAGCCCGAGGGAGCGCAGGCTCTCCACGTGGAAGATCCTGCGGACGTCCTCGGCGGAGTACTCGCGGTAGCCGCCGACGGTGCGACCGGTCGGCCGCACCAGCCCGAGGGCGTCGTAGTGCCGGAGCATCCGGGTACTCACCCCCGAGCGGCGGGACACCTCACCGATCAGCATTCCGCTGCCTCCGCGGCGGCAGCGGCTCGTTCCGGGCCGAGCGCGACGACTCGCTTCGCCTCCTCGACGGCCGCGTCGAAACCGGTCTCCGGGTTCTGCCGCAGCAGCTCGGTGGCACGGGCGTGCGTGGCCACCGCCGGGTCGGGGCTCGCCGCGGCCTTCTCCAGGGCGGGCTCGGTCACGTCGCCGAGCTCGACGAGGGCCCGGCTCAGGCTCAGCCGCACATCGCGGTCGCCGCGGCCGAGCTGCATGACCAGTTCGTCGGCCAGCTCCTTCTTCTCGTCCTCGGGTACGAGGGCGACCGCGACCCGCCACGCGGTCCGCGCGACCTCGTCGTCGGCGTCGCGCAGCAGGTCGTGCGTGATCCAGACCCAGGCGCTCCCGTCGCCGATCTTGGATAGCGTGTGCAACGCCTGGCTGCGGGCCTGAGTCCGCTCGGAGGCGAGTTCCCGGCGGATCCGGGGCAGGGTGATCTCCGACGGGAGGCGGGTCAGGGCCCAGGACAGCATGTCCCGCACGAAGAAGTCCGGCTCGACCGCGCACCGTTCGACGAGCGTCTCGAGGAAGCCGGGGTCGGGGGTCGAGCCGACCGCCAGGGCCGCCTGCAGCCGGACCGACGCGTCCTCGGCGCTCAGGGCACCGACCACACGGGCGTTCTGCGGGGTTCCGTTGCTCGGGTTGATCGAAACCACCTCCTGCACCCAGGGGACACCTTGCCACCGTGTCAAGGTCAAGCCCGTGACTGGCAATCCAGAAGAACCCGCAGGTCAGGCACCCTTAACAGCTGGTTCCAGAACCGCCACGCACTCCACGTGGTGGGTCATCGGGAACATGTCAGTACCGGAAGGCGGTACAGAACCCCAGGTCAGAAGCGGTCTTCCGAGTGCCCCTGACGCCCCCCAAGCTCCTGAGCGTCAAACGAGCTTCAAGCCTCATGGCCGTGCATGTGGGGCTGCGCAGGACGAAGAGGCGGCGAGCAGAGTGGGCCGAGGAGTGCGGCTGCGTCCTGCAATGCCTGGGCCGGCCGCCGTACCCGCTGTGCATCACTCTCAGCGGTGAATGCGGTGCAGGTCGACCAGCTCGACATCACCGCGCCGGTCGGCCTCGCGCCTCAGATCTCCGGTGAAGCCAGAGCGGGCGAAAAGCAGGAGCTTCGGCAGGACCCCACCCTGGCGCTGGGCAGCAGCCCCCGCAGGTGCTCCAGCCGCTCCAACTGCGGCAGGCCGACAGGCGTGAGCGTCCCCTTGGCCTCACCGATCGCGGTGATCCGCTCGGCCCCGAACGCCGGCGACTCCGCGACCACCAGGTCCAGTTCGTGACCGCGCCGATGTTCCCGGCCGGCGATCTCAGTCAGGCACACCCAGCTTGCCCGGCCCCGAGGCTTTCCGGCACGGCATGTTCGAAACACCACTGGCGGGCGAGCTCCTCGAAGTGTGGACTGTAGCTCTTCCCCGGCGACAGTGTCAGCACGGCCCAGCCGACGAGGGGGGTGACCGGTACGCAGACCTCGACCGGGTCTTCGCCGAGCAGGGCTTCTCCGCACCGTCCGGTACGGGGGGCCGGGCCGGGATCGTGAGCGCGTGCGAGGCCGGCGGCCTCTTGAAGGTGAGGTCCGTGCACCGCTCAGCCGTGGCGCACCGCACACGGCAGACGGCCCCTCCACCGGACAGGAAGGGCCGCCTGCTCACGGTCGTTTCCGCGCACGCCGGCGGCTACGCGGGATCCAGCACGGGCCGCGCGGGAAGTCCGCCGTCCTTCTCACAGCGCAGTTCCTTGGCCATGGCCAGCGAGACGGAGTGGGCCACGGTCGCGTAGGCGTCCTTCAACGCCTCGACGTCGCCCTCGGGCTCCGTCGGCACGGCCCAATGCCGCACGCCGATGACGATGTGGCCCACCCTCGACGAGTTGAGCAGCCTCTCGCTCCGGCACGCGAACCGGACGTACGCCTTGTTCGCCGCCGTCACGGCCCGCTCCCCCATCTTCAGCACGGTGAACTCCGGGGCCGGGGGTCCCGTCGGGGCACCGTCTTCCAGACTCCATGTGATTCTCAGATCGAAATCCGGCGTCCCGATAGGCGTGTAGGTACGGCAGATGTCCTTGGTAACGGTGGGGACCGGGAACGCCTCGATCAGATTCTCCGCAGCCTGCGTAATGGTGTCCTCTTCCCCCGACGCCTCGAACCGCGACGTCCCCGTAATCACCTTCAACGCTTTGGAAGCCTCGGCGGACATCGCCTTACCACCACAGAGCTCCGTCCCCGAGACCACCTTGTAGCCCTTCGGAGTCTTCGGAGTCCCATCCACCTCTCCGTCCCCCCCACAACCTGTGGCCCCGAAAACCAATGAGCTGGTCGTGACCGTGGCAAGGAGCCTTCTACGTACCGACCTACGACTGATCACTGCCCGCATCCTCACGTGTCTTCGGCCTTCCACCGGCTCAACCGGTTTCCGGGGAGTTGCCCTGCTGCTGCTGCCGGTCGTTGCCGACCCCGTAACCGATCAATACCGATTCTTTGATATTTTGACTAGCCGGGCCTTCTCCGTCCTGACCGTGACGCTTCAAGAAATCCTCTGCCGGAGCCTCGGCCAGGCTCTCACCGGCGAAGTAGATCTTCTCCTTCTCCTTGTCGTTGAGGTCTTCCACCTTCTCCTTGTGCTCATCCACCGAGTTGTCGGAGATATCACCGATCACCTGGCCGATGACCTGTTCGGCAGCGCCGCTGGCGGTGTCGGTCGCCAGCGGGACGAGTACCGCGGCCGCACCCACGGCCGCGGTGGCGGGCAGGAAGGCGACGCCCGCCGCGATGCCCGCCGTGGCCCCGAACTCGATCCAGCCCGCCCTCTTGGCGACCGCCTTCTCGTAGTCCTCGTGGAGCTTGAGGTTCGTCGCCTCCACCTGGTCGGCCCGGGCCTGGTCGAGCATGCCCTGCACCTCGGCGCCCACGCGCACGGCCGCCCTGGCGGGGCCCTCCTTGATCGTTCCGTCCGGGCCCACCGCCTTCTCCTCCAGGACACTGCGGGTGTAGACCTGCTCCGCGGTCGAGAGCGTCGCGTAGGCGTCCGGGTGCTGGCCCAAGGTGCTGAGGAAGCCCCGGACGACGCTCCGCCCGTCCCCGTCCGCGGTGTCCGCGAAGTCGATGCGCCCCTCCGGGTTCCGGCCCGGCGCGAACACGCTGCCCTGTTCGTTCTTGGCCAGCGCCCAGTTGATGTCGTCGATGTAGCCGGCACCCATGACGCCCAGGCTGTCGGCCATCACCTCGTGTTTCTTGAGCAGTCCCGGCTCGTCGCCGTACTTCTCCATGACCTTCTGCATGACCGCGGCGTTGTCCGCGTCCCGCACCACGCCGGGGTCCGGCTGTCCGGCCGGGTAGCCGAGGGTCGCCGCCTCCAGGGCGTGCCCGAGGGCGTCGGGCATGTGACCGACCGACGCCTCGACACCCTCCAGGTCGTTCAGCTCGGCGTCACAGAACGGCTCCCACTTCTCGTTGCCGAAGAAGTCGAGGTAGTTGTCGATCGCCTCGCCGTTCTCGTCCTTGCCGAGATCGGCCGTGGCACCACGGTTGACCGTGCCGTCCTCGTTGTACGCGGTCGGGGGGTCGGCGAAGAAACTCTTCGCCGCTTCCGGGCTGTTGCCGAGCGCCTCCAGCATGGCGGTGACCGGGTCGTAGCCGGCGCCGTTCACTCCGGAGGGGTTGAACGGGTTCCTGGCCGTACTCCCCATCCCTCTGTTGGTGGTGAACAGGTCCGGGTCCTTCTGGTGCAGCTGTGCCACGTGCTCGGCGATCGGGTTGAGGAACTTCGCGTCGTAGTCCCCGTGCCGCATGATCCCGCCGAGCAGCTGGTACCCGAACGGTGCGCTGTGGTCGTACCTGCTCAGCGGGATCTGCTCCATACCCAGCTTGCGGAGCTCCGGGCCCCACTTGTCGGTGAACGCCTTGTCGTGGGAGGCGGTGGCCAGGTTGAGGCCCAGGTTCCTCTGGAGCTCCTGGACCTCCTTGAGCCGCTCCGGATCGACCTTGCCGAGCTCGTGCGTGTCCGTGGAGAGCTGACCGAAGAACGCGAGCGACTTCTCGGGACCGAGCTTCTCATAGAAGCCCTTGGCGAACTCCACCGACGAACTGTTGTCCTTCAGCAGCTCGTTGAGCTGCTGAAGTTCGGCGTGTGTGATGGCCCGGCCCTTGGCCGCCAGGGCGGCGGCGCGGGCGGCCTCCTCCTGGTCCAGCTTCGTGTACGTCGGGGCGCTGAAGTCCTTGCGGTCGGTGACGTTGGCCTCGAGGGTGTTCTTGAGGGCGAGGTCGGTGTCGTTGCAGTTGTCGACGATGAGGTCGATCCTCTTCTGCCACGACGCGATGTTCCGCTTCTCCTTTCGCAGGAGCTCGCTGTAGTCGGGGTCGTGCCGCGCCGCCTCGTTCTCGGACAACGGGTTCTTCGCCGTGACCTTGCCGTTGCCGTCCACGTGGATGCCGGCCGCGGGCCCCTCGTGGTCCCGGATGTCGACCAGGTCGTCCCTGGCCTTCTTGATGGCCGCGTAGCCCTCTTCCAGGACCCGCTTCACACCCCTGGCCTCGGCCGCGGCGTCCGTGAACTCCTTGGCCGTCTTACCGATGAACGCCTTGGTGACCCCCGCGTTGACGCCCTCCCAGGCCGCTCTGTCCGCCTTCGTCTTCATCCCGTCGGCGGCGGCGGTGGCGAGCTTGTCCAGCTTCCCCACCATCTCCGCCCAGTCGTCGACGGCGGCCTTCAGCTTCGCCACCGGGGCGTCGACGATGTCCTCGTACTTCAGCATGCTGAGCGCTCCCCCGAGCTAGTTCATGTATTCCGAGAGCACGGAGATCCGCGTCAGCTCTCCCTCGATCTTCGCCTCGTCCTTGGCGTGCTGGGCCTTGCTGTAATCGAGGTGATTCGAGATCCGTGCACAGGCGTCCAGCAGCGTCTTCAGGTGGGTCTGCCAGAAGTCATGCACCTTCAGCACGGCCGAACCGCTCACGAAGTTCCCGTTGGTCAGCGCCGTCGCCGCCTCGAACGTGGAGGCACGGGCGATGTCGCCCTCCTTCGCCAGCCGGCCCAGCAGGTCGTACGCGTCATTGCCGATGGCGCCGAGGTCGTCCCGATTGACCACCAGGTCTTTCCCGCCACCACCACCTCCGCCGCCGTCGGCCGGAATGCCGTTGGTCTGCATGGCAGTCCGCTTGGCCGCCGCCTCGCGCAGTTCGGCCCATTCCTGCTCGAACGTCATGAATTTCCCCCAAGTTCATCCGGGCAGGCCACTCCCCCGTAGTCGCGCGACCACCGACCTGATCACCTGTCACTTGCATCATCGCCCGCCCACGGGGCGGCCGGCAGTTGATTCCCCGAAGCCCGGACGACAACGATCGAATCCCGGCAGGGTCATGCCCTGTGGAACCGGCCTCCCCGTCTGCCCGAAGAGGGCAGGTGCGCCCCCGGAAACAACCACTCGCGATTCGTCAGACCCTCACATGATCTGCCAGATGGTGCCCAGCCCAGCGGGATCACAGGCGCAGCCGTCGTCACCCTCCTATGTCTCTCTGACCAACCAGACCCGGAGTAGTCGGCACACATCGGATGCGCGGGTTCCTGGGACGGGTGTTCCAACCGTGGAGGGTTCAGACAGCGATCTCGCTCATGCCGCCGCCCCGCTCTTGAGCAAGATACCCAAAAGCGCGGTTTGGGACCGGGTCGACTTCGTGACGGCATTGCTGAAGACAGCATCCAAGCTCTCGGAAGCTTTGTACCGCCGTAGTGGAGGAAACCTCCAGGCTACGGTCTTTTTCGGCGTCCGCTGGGGAACTCCTGGCAAGCCGTATGCGGAAGATGTCGACATCAGCGAACGCGCTCAGCGTATCCGCGCCGGACTCCCGCGGGACTCTGTCGTTGACCTCTTCTACAAGTCTCTGGTGGACAGGGCACAGCACGACCTCGACCGCGCACTCGCCGACGATCTCAACGAGCGCTGACGACCCGGCTGACTGTTCATCGGCATCGGCGTCGCCACTGCCGTCCTGCACTGGCCGCGCCTGACAACCCGCGGCGCGCCACTGCTATGCGCGGACACGCCCCACCGCGCCCGCTGAGTTCGCCGTTGTCATCGCGACAGGAGTGATAGCTACCCGACCCCGTAAAGAGTCGCCAGGTCAACCAGGAGCAGATCGTCGCGGCCGGCCGCGGACTCGATCAGGTCCGGGTAGAAGCCGTGCAGGGAGAACAGGGCCAGGGTGGTGCCCGTGGTGTCGTAACCCTGGTCGGTGAGCAGGGCGCGGATGCGCTCCAGGCGTTGCAGGTCGCCCGTGCCACGGCGGGCGGCGGTGGCCTTGGCCTCGCCGAGGAGGGCGATCCGGGCACGGGGGGCCTGCGGACGCTCGCCCAGGGCCAGGGCGATGACGTCCACCTCGTGCTTGGTGCGGGCCGCCGGGTCGGCCACCTCGGTGGTGCCGACCGGGCCGGGCAGGCCACCGGGAAGCAGGGCGTGGGCATAGCGGCGGGTGAAGGCGCGGGCGAGGTCCTCGAAGTGGGGTCCGAGAATCTTGGAGTTGAAGGTCGGCGCGGCGGCCTGCCACGCCTCTTCGGCGAAGCCCTGCTCGACGGTGGATGCCTGCGGCAGGGTGATCAGCTGGTTGAAGCGGATGACGGGGTCGGTCAGGGTGATGACCGGGTGGCGGGGGCGCAGGATGTCCTGCTCGCGCTGGACGTAGCCGGTGGACTCCAGGACGTCGAGCGGGTGGGTGACGGCGTTGCGCTGCCGTTCCAGAGCTGCGCCGATCCTGGTGGGGGTGGTGGCGCCCCGGGCGATCGCGGTGAGGATGTCGTAATAGAGGGTGTGCTGGGTGATCCGCGGATCCTCGCGCAGCAGATACTCCGTCTCGGTGCGCGAGTACACCGCCCGCCCCGGGTCCAGGAGCGTCCGCGTCAGCCAGGCGGCGAAGCCGTCACTCGGGTGCGGGCGGGCCGCCACCGGCCGGTAACCGGGAGCACCGCCGAGGACGGCGTGCACCTGCAGGGCGGTCAGCGGGTCGTCGATCTGCCAGAACTCACGGCTGGCCCGGTAGTCGAAGGCCCCCAGCCGCAGATCGATCACCGCACGGCCGCGCAACGGCTTCGTTCCCGACAGCAGTTCGTGCATGACGCTCATCGCGGACCCACACAGGATCACCCGCGCTCCGGGTCCGGCCCCGGTGCCCCGCTGGCGCTCGTCATAGAGCTGCTGGAGCAAACCAGGGATCTCGGGAGAGTGCTGGAGGAGATACGGCAACTCGTCGATCACCAGCAGCGGGGTCTGTGATCGCGCGGTGACGTCAAGGGCGTTGGACAGGACCTCACGCCAGTCGGCCAACCGCAGCGTGCCGGGCCGCAGACCGGCGTGGGCCGCGATGGCATCGCTGAACCTCTGAATCGCCGGCAGCCGCCCTTCCTCCCGCACCGCGGTGACGTACAGACCCCCGACCCGCTCCGACAGCGCCTGCAGCAGATACGACTTCCCGTGCCGCCTGCGCCCCGACACGATCCCCAGACGCATCGCCGGATCCGGGTCCGTGACGAACTCGGTGAGCAACCCCCACTCACGATCACGGTCGACCACGTCCTCGGGCTTGGCAAGCACGCTCTCGTCCACCGGAACTCCCTACCAGCCTGGATCGACCACGATTCTGTCCAAGTCTACTTAGACAGAATCCGTCCAGCCTGACTTTCCTGACGGCGGGCAACAGAAGTCACTCACAGTCAGAGTCGCAGAGTCGGGTCAGCGGCTCCTCGACAAGGCCGTCATGGGTGTCGCGACACCTTGTTCCGGTCGGCCTCGCCGACGGGAGTCGAGCGTCATACGAGCGTCAAGAGTCCCGACGACCGGCCATCACACAGCCGCTCCCGTCAGTCACTCCAGCACAGATCCGCAGGTGAGGCGGGCCCGAAGGGTTCGACCTGCTGGATACCGCGAAACAGGTCGAGACCCGTCGGCGCTCCTGCTGAACCGCAGGTCAGCGACTCTTTCCCGCGGGCTCCAGAATCGCCACGCACTCCACGTGATGGGTCATCGGGAACAAGTCGAACACGCGCAGCATCCGCACCCGGTACCCCCCGTCCCGGAAGTACGCCAGGTCGCGGGCCAGGGCGGCCGGGTCGCAGGCGACGTAGGCGATGCGACGGGCGCCCAGGGAGGTCAGGTGGGCCACGGTCTTGCGGCCGGCGCCCGCGCGGGGCGGGTCGAGGACGACGAGGTCGACCTCGGTGATGCCGGTGCGGGGCAGGACGGAGTCGACCTTGCCCTGTTCGATGCGGACGCGGGGGAAGTCGGCGAGGTTGTGCCGGGCGTCCTCGACCGCGCGCTTGCCGGACTCTATGCCGAGGACCGCGCCCTGCTCGCCGACCCGGTCGGCCAGGGCGCCCGCGAAGAGGCCGACGCCGCAGTACAGGTCGAGGGCCGTGTCGCCCTTGCGGGGCAGCAGGCCCTGCATGACCGCGGTGATCAGGGTGTCCGCCGACTTCGGGTGGACCTGCCAGAAGCCGCCGTTCGCGACCCGGTGGGTGCGGCCGTCCGCCCGTTCGCGGACGAAGGGGCGGCCGTGGACGCGGTGGACCTGGCCGTTGCGTTCGTCGATGCGCAGGACGGAGACGGGGCGGTCCAGTTCGACCAGGGGCAGGCGCGCGCCCGGTTTCGGGGTCAGGACGACCTGGCGGTCCTGCGAGCCCGTCGCGGCGATCGCCTCGACGGAGTCCATGCCCGTCCAGTCCCGCTTCTCGATGCCCAGCTCGCTGACGCCTTCCGCGGCGATCATGCAGTGGTCGATGGGCTCGACCTCGTGCGAGCGGTGCCGGCGCAGTCCCGCGCGGCCGTCGGCGGTCACCGCGTACTGCACGCGCGTGCGCCACGCCGGGACCTGGCCGGCGGGGAGTTTGTCGCCCTCGGCGGGGACCACCGTGCCGTCCCAGCCGACCTCCTCGGGCGTGAGCCCGGCGAGCCGCCGCAGCTGCTCGGCGACGACCTCGCCCTTCAGCCGCCGCTGCGCTCCCGGCTTGGCGTGCTGCCAGTCGCAGCCGCCGCAGCGGCCGGGCCCGGCGTACGGGCAGGGGGCGTCGATCCGGTCCTTGGAGGCGTCGAGCACCGTCACCGCGTCCGCGCGCAGGAAGCGGGCCCCCTCCTCGCCCTCGGTCACCCGCGCGACGACCCGCTCGCCGGGCAGCGCGTGCCGGACGAACAGCACCTGCCCCTCGGACGTACGGGCGATGCAGTGGCCGCCGTGGGCGACGGGGCCGACCTCGACCTCGTACTCCTCCCCCACCAGCGATTTCCTCGGTTCTGCCTGCATGGCGGGGTGACTCCACAACATCGAGGGCGAAGATGCGGGCGGTGGCCCGCGACAACAGCCGTCCAGTCTACGTGTGCGGGGAGGAGTCCTTCGACCGCTCCGCCGGACCGCGCCGCACCGAACCCGGCGCCGCCCAGTTCGCCCGCTTGCGGGCGCGCCGCCTGGCCGCCTCGGAGGATTCCAGCTGGTACGGCACCGAGGTCACCATCACGCCCGGCGTGAACAGCAGCCGGCCCTTGAGCCGCAGTGCGCTCTGGTTGTGCAGCAGCTGCTCGTACCAGTGGCCGACCACGTACTCGGGGATGAACACGGACACCACGTCCCGCGGCGACTCCCTGCGCAGGTTCTTGACGTACTCGATGACCGGCCGTGTGACCTCGCGGTAGGGGGAGTCCAGCACCTTCAGGGGTACATCGATGCCGCGCCGCTCCCACTCCTCGTGCAGCGCCCGGGTCTCCGCCGCGTCGACGTTGACGCTGAGCGCCTCGAGGCTGTCCGAGCGCATCAGCTTGGCGTAGGCGAGGGCGCGCAGGGTGGGGCGGTGGATCCTGGAGACCAGGACGACCGAGTGGACCCGGGAGGGGCGCACCATGTCGTCGCTCGGCTCCTCCGGTGCGGCGACCTCCTCGGCGACGCGGTCGTAGTGCCGGCGGATCATCGTCATCGTCACGTAGAAGACGCACATGCCGAGCAGCGCGACCCAGGCGCCGTGGGTGAACTTGGAGACGAGCACGACGACCAGGACCAGGCCGGTGAAGAAGGCGCCGAAGGCGTTGATGGCCCGGGAGCGGATCATGTGGCGGCGCTTGGCCTGCTCCTTCTCGATGGCCAGCAGGCGGTTCCAGTGCCGGACCATGCCGATCTGGCTGAGGGTGAAGGACACGAAGACACCGACGATGTAGAGCTGGATCAGGCGGGTCGTGCTGGCGCCGTACACCCACACCAGCACGCTGGCGGCACCGGCGAGCAGCACGATGCCGTTGGAGAAGGCGAGCCGGTCGCCGCGGGTGTGCAGCTGACGCGGGAGGTAGCGGTCCTGGGCGAGGATCGAGCCGAGCAGCGGGAAGCCGTTGTAGGCGGTGTTCGCGGCGAGGAACAGCACCAGCGCCGTGGCGGCGGCCAGCAGGAGGAACAGCAGGCTGCCCTGGCCGAACACGGCTGCGGCCACCTGCGAGATCACCGGATGCTGTACGTAGCCCGGACCCAGCGGTACGCCGTCGTGGAAGAGGTCCGTGGCCGGGTTCTCGGCCAGGCGCACCCGGGTCGTGCCGGCCAGGACGATGATGCCGCAGAACATGGTGACGGCGAGCAGTCCCATCATCGCGAGCGTGGTCGCCGCGTTCTTGGACTTGGGCCTGCGGAAGGCCGGGACGCCGTTGGAGATCGCCTCGACGCCGGTGAGCGCGGCGCAGCCGGAGGAGAAGGCGCGCAGCAGCAGGAAGAACAGGGCGAAGCCCGCCAGGCCGGGGTGTTCGGGTTTGATCTCGAAGTCCGCCGTCGGCGCCCGCATCTCGTCGCCGAGCACCACGCCGCGGAACGCGCCCCACGCGATCATGATGAAGACACTTGTCACGAAGACGTACGTGGGGATGGCGAAGAGCGTGCCCGACTCCCGGACGCCGCGCAGGTTCATCAGCGTCAGCAGCACGATCACGGCGATGGCGCAGGCCACCTTGTGTTCGACCATGAACGGAATCGCCGAACCCAGGTTCTCGACGCCGGCGGAGATCGACACGGCGACGGTGAGGACGTAGTCGACCAGCAGGGCGCTCGCGACGGTCCGGCCGGCCCTGGAACCGAGGTTGGTGGTCACCACCTCGTAGGCACCGCCGCCGCTGGGGTAGGCGTGCACGTTCTGCCGGTAGGAGGCGACCACGGTGACCATCAGGGCGATGATCGCGAGCGCGATCCAGGGACTGAAGTGGTACGCCGACAGACCGGCGACGGAGAGGACGAGCAGGACCTCACCGGGTGCGTACGCCACGGACGACAGCGGGTCGGAGGCGAAGACGGGGAGTGCGACGCGCTTGGGCAGAAGCGTTTCGCCCAAGCGGTCGCTGCGCAACGCGCGCCCGATGAGAATGCGTTTGGGCACGTCGGTCAGTTTGGACACAACTGAGGATCGTATGCCTTCGAACACAGGGACACCCGTCCGCCGCTCACATCCATACGGCTTCCGTACGGGTTCCGAACGGGACCCGTGTCGGGGGACGCGGCACGGGCGGGCGCCTCTGCTCTCCGGGTGAAAACACGGGGTGGTGGCGCTGCGGGTTCCGCGGGAGGCGCCGGTTCCATGCCTATATGACTGGGCCCTGTCCGCCGCCCCTCCGTGGAGGTTCCATGCACGCGTCCGCCGAACTGATCGGTGCCGCGGCCGCGCTTCTCGGCCTCGGGATCCTGACCCTGGCGAGCGTGCGCAGCATCACCCGCCGCTGATCGCCCCGCCGTGCCGATACGTTGGACCCGTGCTCCCAGGACACGGCACCCGCACACGGCACCCGCACACGGGCCCCCACGCGCCGTGGCCGGAGCCCCGGAGGGCACCGGAAGCGCGCCGCCCCGGCATGATGTTGCCCGGCGGTCCGCACTCAGGCCGCCACGGGTTGCCCGGCGAGCCGAAAGAGAGACATGAGCACGATGGTCATGAAGATCGACGGGCCTGCAGGAAGCGCGGTGTAAGGCGATGCATATTGTCATCATGGGTTGCGGAAGGGTGGGTTCCGCCCTGGCCCAGACCCTGGAGGAGGGGGGGCACACGATCGCCGTGGTCGACCGGGACCCGACCTCCTTCCGCCGGCTGGGTTCCGCGTTCAACGGCCGCCGGATCACCGGGATCGGCTTCGACCAGGACACCCTGCGCGAGGCGGGCATCGAGGAGGCCGGCGCCTTCGCCGCCGTCTCCAGCGGGGACAACTCCAACATCATCGCCGCGCGGGTGGCCCGTGAGATGTTCGGCGTCGAGAACGTCGCCGCCCGCATCTACGACCCCCGCCGCGCGGAGGTCTACCAACGCCTGGGCATCCCCACGGTCGCGACGGTCCGCTGGACCGCCGACCAGATGCTGCGCCGACTGCTCCCCTCGGGCGCGGAGCCCCTGTGGCGCGACCCCACCGGCGGGGTCCAACTCGCCGAGGTGCACACCTCCCCGGCCTGGGTGGGGCACAAGATCAGCAAACTGCAGGACCGGACCGGCGTCCGCGTGGCCTTCCTCACCCGGCTCGGCGAGGCGATCCTGCCCAGCTCCCAGACGGTGTTGCAGGAGGGGGACCTGGTGCACGTGATGATGCGCACCGACGAGATCGACCGGGTCGAGGCGGCGTTCGCCAAGGGGCCCGAAGAGGAGGGCGGTCACCGATGAGAGTCGCCATCGCAGGAGCCGGCGCCGTCGGCCGCTCGATCGCGGGCGAGCTGCTGGAGAACGGCCACGAGGTCCTGCTCATCGACAAGGCGCCGACCGCCATCTCGGTCGAGCGCGTTCCGCAGGCCGAGTGGCTGCTCGCCGACGCCTGCGAGATCACATCCCTGGACGAGGCGGCGATCCAGCGCTGCAACGTCGTCATCGCCGCGACCGGCGACGACAAGGTCAACCTGGTCGTGTCCCTGCTGGCGAAGACGGAGTACGGCGTCCCGCGCGTCGTCTCCCGGGTGAACAACCCCAAGAACGAGTGGCTGTTCAACGAGTCCTGGGGCGTGGACGTCGCCGTCTCCACCCCGCGCCTGATGTCGGCCCTGGTGGAGGAGGCGGTCAGCGTCGGCGACCTGGTCCGGCTGCTGCGCTTCAGCCACGGTGACGCCAACCTGGTGGAGCTGACCCTGCCCGAGGAGTCGGCGCTGGCGGGCACCCAGGTCGGCAACGTCCAGTGGCCCCAGGACACCTCACTGGTCACGATCATCCGTGGGACCCGCGTTCTCACGCCGACCCGGGAGGACTCCCTGGAGGCGGGCGACGAGCTGCTCTTCGTGGCCGCCCAGTCCCGCGAGGAGCAACTGGAGGACCTGCTGTCGGTACGCCGGAACGACGCGGCGCGCTAGGGCCTGTTCGGGATCGTGATCATGTGGCGGGGGCAAGGCTGCGCAGCCAGATGATGGCGCCGCGCAGCTGA
>NZ_JAESIF010000369.1:0-200 GCF_016757295.1 Streptomyces sp. M2CJ-2
GAGGGCGGCGGCGGACACGATCCCGGTCGCCACGACCAGGGGGCTGTGCCAGTCGGTGATGAGGGTCTGGCCGAGTTGGGTGATCACCAGGGCGGCCAGGCCCATGGTGCCGGCACGGCGCGGCCGGCCGGTGAACCGGCCGATCTGCCAGGCGGCGGTGGCGCCGAGGGTGGTGGCGGTGCCGCGCACGGCCAGCAGCC
>NZ_JAESIF010000004.1:0-238395 GCF_016757295.1 Streptomyces sp. M2CJ-2
CCAGGAGCCGTACAGGGCGCGTTCGCGTTCCACCAGCAGGGGCATCGGGTCGCCGGTGGTGACCGGTTCGCGCAGTGGGTGGCGGGCCAGGACCGCGTCCACCTCCGGCGTCAACGCCGCCGCCAACCGGGTGGCCGTCGGCCGCCGTTCGTCGCGCAGCGCGTCCACCGCGGCGAGGAGCACGGCCCGTCGGTCCGGTTCCGGCACTTCGGCCGCCGCCCGTTCGTGGAGCAGGGCGCCCTCCTCCAGCACCAGCTCCGTGTCCGTACCCGCCGGGATCTTGATGTGCGCGTGGCGGCGCCAGGTCGTCACCGGGTCGCCCCACGCCTCCACGGTGTACGTCCAACGCCCCGTCGCGTCGGCGCAGACGGTCGCCCCCCACCGGTCCGTGCCCGGCGCCAGCTCCCGCATCGGGATGAACGGCCGCCGACGGCCCTCGGGGTCCTTCAGGACGACGTTGGCGGCCACCGCCTCGTGCCCCTCACGGAACACGGTGGCCGTCACCTCGAACGTCTCACCGACGACGGCCTTCGCCGGCCGGCGCCCCTGAAGGACCATCGGCCGGACGTCGAGGACGGGGATGCGCCCCAGGGAAGTCGAGTTCACCGCGGCCGGTGGGGGCGCTCCGGCGGCGGGCTTCGGAGAAGGCGTCGGGGGGGCCGACGACGAATGATGCGTGGCGGGCATGACCGCTCCTGTCCGCGTCAACGTGGGTGGGCGGATGACTGTGGGGAGGTGGGTCCTGCTTGATGCTGCGTGAGGTTCCTGAGGGGTGTACCGCAGGAGCCTTCCCACACTGTTCGGGTGGGCAATCCGGCGCTTTGTTAACTACTCGCGCGTATGTCGACATACAAGACCGGCCCCGTCCGTGTGGGACGGAGCCGGTCCTGGAAGAGCCCGCTCCCGACTCCCGCCCGCTTCCCCGCGGGTGCCCGGGTGATCGTGGTGCGGGAGCCCGGCAAGCGCGCACTACCGCGTCGGTGTCCGGAGCAGCCGGTCCGGCGAACCGAGCCCGCGGCCGCTCACCTTCCCGCTCGTCGACCCTTTGACCAGAGCGTTCGTCACCTGTGCCGGGGTGGCCCGCCGATGCTCGGCGAGGTACAGCGCCGCCGCGCCCGCCGCGTGCGGGGACGCCGTCGACGTGCCCGAGGCGGTGGTGTGCCCGGTGTCGCTCGCGGCCGACGCCGAGGTGATGGACACCCCCGGGGCGAACAGATCGACGGCGGAACCGTGGTTGGAAAAGGCCGGTTTCTTGTCCTGCCGGTCGGTCGCACCCACCGTGATCGCCTGCTTCACACCCGCGGGCGAGTACAGCGCCGCAGCCGCCCCCTCGTTTCCCGCGGCGACGGTGTAGCTGACGCCGGACGCGATGGACGTCCGTACGGCGGCGTTCAGTTGGGCGTTGTGGAAGCCGCCGAGGCTGAGGTTGGCGACCGCGGGCTTGACCGCGTTCCGGGTCACCCAGTCGATGCCCGCGAGCACCTGGGCCGTGGTGCCCGAGCCGTTGTCGTCGAGCACGCGGACGGAGACGATCCTGGCCCGCTTCGCGACGCCGTGGCTCTTCCCCGCGATGATGCCGGCCACATGGGTGCCGTGGCCGTTGCCGTCCTGGGCGGTCCGGTCGTTCTGGACGAAGTCCCAGCCGTGCCGGGCCCGGCCGCCGAAGTCGCGGTGCGATATTCGTACGCCGGTGTCGACGACGTAGACCGTCACCCCCGCGCCCGCCGCGGTCGGCACGGTGTACCGCTCGTCCATCGGCAGGTTCCGCTGATCCACGCGGTCCAGTCCCCAGGACGGCGGGTTCTGCTGCGTGTCGTTCGGCCCCTTCGGCGTTCGGGCCGGTGTCACCCGGGTGTCCTGGGTGACCGAGGCGACCTGTGGGTCGGCCGCGAGCCGCGCTGCCGCTCTCGCGTCGGCCCGGACGGCGTAGCCGTTGAGCACGGTGCCGTAGGTATGGCTGATTCTCGCCCCGTAGCGCCGCACGAGATCCCTGCCGATCGCCGAGCGTGCCGCGGTCCCCTTCTCCAGTGTCACCAGGTAGCTGCCGGCCACGGAGCCGGGTGCCCCGGCGCCGGATATCCGCCCCTCAGGCGCGGCGTGCGCGGGCAGGGTCGCGGCCGAAACCGTCGCGGTGCACAGGACCGCCGTCATGACCCCCGCCCGGTGCAGACGCCGCGTTCGCGTCCGTGCCATGGTCAGAGTTCCCCTCCTTGACTCCGCGTACGGCGAATCGGTGTACGGCGTCGTGGCCGGGGCGCACCCGGCGCGCGACGCCGTACGCCACCGTGGCAGCGTCTCGTGCGGAACGGAACGCCACAAGGACGCCTGCGGGTGGGGAATCGGCCATATCCGCCATGAGGTGAATCGTTCAGGTCGGGGTACGGCGGGGCCGGATTGCCCGGCTTCCGCCGTGGAGGGCGTTCCCGCCGGTACTGTCGTGCGCGACGACCGGACGCACACAGCCGTCCTTCCGCACCGCGACTCGCGCCGAGGTGGAACTTGAAGGCGATCCGTCGATTCACCGTCCGACCCGTTCTCCCCGACCCCCTCCGGCCCCTCAGCGAACTGGCCCGGAACCTGCGCTGGTCCTGGCACACGCCGACCGGCGACCTGTTCCGATCCGTCGACCCCGAACGCTGGACCGCCTGTGGCCGAGACCCCGTACGGCTGCTGGGCAGTGTGCCGCCCGACCGGCTCACGGAACTGGCCGGGGACCGCCCGTTCCTGGACTGTCTCGACGCCGTCGCGGGCGACCTGCACACGTACATGACCGGCGACCGCTGGTACCAGGACCGGTCCGGTCCCCGGTCGCAGGGTGACCGACTGCCCGCCGCCATCGCCTACTTCTCCCCGGAGTTCGGCATCACGGCCGCCCTGCCGCAGTACTCCGGCGGGCTCGGCATCCTCGCCGGCGACCACCTCAAGGCAGCCAGCGACCTCGGCGTCCCGCTGATCGGCGTCGGTCTGCTCTACCGGCACGGCTACTTCCGCCAGTCGCTGTCCCGGGACGGCTGGCAGCAGGAGCACTACCCCGTCCTCGACCCCAACGAACTGCCCCTCGCCCAGCTCAAGGAACCCGACGGCACCCCCGTCCTGGTGATCCTCGCGCTGCCCGGCGGCCGCTCGCTGCGCGCCCGGATCTGGCTGGCCCAGGTGGGCAGGGTCCCGCTGCTCCTGCTGGACTCCGACGTCGAGGAGAACGACCTCGGCGAACGCGGCGTCACCGACCGGCTCTACGGAGGCGGCAGCGAGCACCGCCTGCTCCAGGAGATGCTGCTCGGCATAGGAGGGGTCAGGGCGGTGCGCGCGTACTGCAGGCTGACCGGGCATGCGCCGCCCGAGGTGTTCCACACCAACGAGGGCCACGCCGGTTTCCTCGGCCTGGAACGCATCGCCGAACTGCGCGCCGAAGGACTGGAGTTCGGCCCCGCACTGGAGACGGTCCGGGCGGGGACCGTGTTCACCACGCACACCCCCGTACCGGCCGGCATCGACCGCTTCGACCGCGGGCTGGTCGCCCGCCACTTCGGCCCCGACGCCGAACTGCCGGGCATCGAGGTCGACCGCATTCTCCGGCTCGGCATGGAGACGTACCCCGGCGGCGAGCCCGACCTCTTCAACATGGCCGTCATGGGCCTGCGCCTGGCCCAGCGCGCCAACGGCGTCTCCCTGCTGCACGGCAGGGTCAGCCGTGAGATGTTCGCCGGGCTCTGGCCCGGATTCGACCCCGAGGAGGTGCCCATCACCTCCGTGACCAACGGGGTGCACGCGCCGACCTGGGTCGCCCCCGAGGTGCTCCGGCTCGGCGCCCGGCAGATCGGCGCCGAGCGCGCCGAGGAGGCGCTGAGCGTCGGCGGCTCGGACCGCTGGGACTCGGTCGGGGACATCCCCGACGGGGACATCTGGGAGCTGCGTAGGTCCCTGCGCTCGCTGCTGGTGACGGAGGTGCGGGAGCGGCTGCGCGCCTCGTGGCGGCAGCGCGGCGCGGGGACGGCGGAGCTCGGCTGGATCGACCGGGTGCTCGACCCGGACGTGCTGACCATCGGGTTCGCCCGGCGGGTTCCCTCGTACAAGCGGCTGACGCTGATGCTGCAGGACCGGGACCGGCTGACGGACCTGCTGCTGCACCCCGAGCGGCCGGTGCAGATCGTGGTCGCGGGCAAGGCGCACCCGGCGGACGAGAGCGGCAAGCGGCTCATCCAGGAGCTGGTCCGGTTCGCCGACGACCCGCGGGTGCGGCACCGGATCGTCTTCCTGCCCGACTACGGCATGGCGATGGCGCAGAAGCTCTACCCCGGCTGCGACATCTGGCTGAACAACCCGCTGCGTCCGCTGGAGGCGTGCGGGACCAGCGGTATGAAGGCCGCCCTCAACGGCTGCCTCAACCTCTCGGTGCTGGACGGCTGGTGGGACGAGTGGTTCCAGCCCGACTTCGGCTGGGCCGTCCCCACCGCGGGCGGAGCGGGCGGGGGCGCCTCCACGCTTTCGGCAGTGGGGGACGACCCGGACCGGCGCGACGCCGTGGAGGCCGCCGCGCTGTACGACCTGCTGGAGCAGCGGATCACGCCGCGCTTCTACGAGCGCGGTGAGAGCGGGCTGCCCGACCGGTGGCTGGAGATGGTCCGGCACACCCTGAGCCTGCTCGGCCCGAAGGTGCTGGCCGGCCGCATGGTCCGCGAGTACGTCGAGCGCCTGTACGCGCCCGCCGCGCGCGCCCACCGGGCGATGGGACCCGACCGTGCGCGCGACCTCGCCCGGTGGAAGACCCGGGTGCGCGCCGCCTGGCACGAGGTGAGCGTCGACCACGTCGAGACGTCCGGGACGACGACGGCCACCGCGGAGCTCGGCACCACCCTCGCGCTGCGGGTGCGCGTCGGCCTCGGCGACCTCGATCCGGACGACGTCGAGGTCCAGGCGGTCTCCGGGCGGGTGGACGAGGAGGACCGCATCACCTGCGCGACGCCCGTCCCGCTGAAACCGGTGGGGGCCGCCGACCTGGAGGGCCGCTGGGTGTACGAGGGCCCGCTCTCCCTGGACCGCACCGGGCCCTTCGGCTACACGGTCCGTATCCTGCCCAGCCATCCGCTGCTGGCGCACGGCACCGAGATGGGTCTGGTCGCGGTCCCCTCGGAGGAGGTGTCCGATGCGGCGGGGCTGCTGATGCGATAGGCCGCAGCACCGGCGGACGGACCGCAGGTGACGCGAAGGGCCTCAGAACTCCTCGAGGCCCTTCGTGGCCAGGCGCCGCAGCACCGTGCCGCAGCGGCGGGCGTAGGCGTGCTGCATTCCGCGGGCCGCCGGACCGGCCGCACGGGCGTACCAACGGGCCGCCTTGCTGAACGCGGAGACGGTCAGCCAGACCGTTCCGTCACCGGTGCGGTGCACGACGAAGGCCTCTTCGCCGCACTCCGGGTGACCGGGTAGGGTGCCGTACGCCCAGCCGGCCCTGCGGTCCTCCTCCACCGTCCAGACCACCCGGCAGGGTGCCTTGACCACCCCGGCGAGCGTGACGGTGACGTCGACACCGGGCGCCGCGCGGTCGGCGGTGGTGGCGAGGCCGACGCCCAGCGCCCGGTGCAGTTCCCAGGTGAGCACCGCCTCCGCGCCCTGGCGGAAGACCGCCTCGCCCTCGCCGAGGCGGGTGCGTACGTGCAGGGGATGGAACCCGGGAGGGCAGAAACCCGGCTCCCGGGTCGCGCCGACGTGGTCGTAGGTGAAGTCCGCCGAAGACATGGAACCCAAGGGTAGGGCGGCCCCGCACACCCGGTGGCACGGGGGCGCCCGTACCGGAGGATCGGACTCCGGTACGGGCGCCCCCGTGCCGCGTACGGCGGGCCCGCGGCCTACCGGCCGCCCGGCGCGGCGCCCTCAGCCACTGGCGCGGGCGCCGACGTTGACGGCGGCCCAGGCGTTCTGCACCGCCTTGTACTCGGCGCTGTTCGTGCCGTACAGCTCACCGGTCGCCGCCAGGGTGCCGGTGCGGGCGCCGGCGTAGTTGGTGGTCGAGGTGAACTTGGTGGTCAGCGCGCGGTACCAGATCTTCTCCGCCTTGGCGCGGCCGATGCCGGTGACCGGCAGGCCGTCCGAGGTGGGCGAGTCGTAGCTGACGCCGTTGATGGTCTTGGCGCCGCTGCCCTCGCTCAGCAGGTAGAAGAAGTGGTTCGCGGGGCCCGAGGAGTAGTGCACGTCGATCGAGCCGAGCCCGGAGTACCAGGAGTCCTTGGACGAGCCGTCCTTGCTCGGCTTGTCCATGTAGCGCAGCGGGGTGCCGTTGCCGCGGATGTTGATCTTCTCGCCTATGAGATAGTCACCGACGTCCGAGGAGTTGCCCGCGTGGAACTCGACCGTCGCGCCGAAGATGTCGCTGGTCGCCTCGTTGAGGCCGCCGGACTCCCCGCTGTAGCGCAGGCCGGCGGTGTTCGAGGTGAGGCCGTGGGTCATCTCGTGCGCGGCCACGTCGATCGAGGTCAGCGGGTTGGCGTTGCCCGATCCGTCGCCGTAGGTCATGCAGAAGCAGCTGTCCGACCAGAAGGCGTTGACGTAGTTGTTGCCGTAGTGGACCCGGGAGTAGGCGCCCACCCCGTCGCCGCGGATGCCGTTGCGGCCGTGCACGTTCTTGTAGTAGTCCCAGGTCAGCGCGGCCCCGTAGTGGGCGTCGGCGGCGGCCGACTCCGCGTTGGAGGGGCTGCCGTTGCCCCAGACGTCGTCGGAGCCGGAGAACAGGGTGCCGGTGCCGGAGGTGCCGCGGTTCAGGTTGTACGTCCTGTGGTTGCCGCGCGCCCCGTCGGTGAGGTTGTACGACGACCCGGATCGGGCGGTCGTCAGGCCGACGGTGCCGCTGTAGACGGTGTGGCCGGTGCCGGTCTGGACGGCCTGCCACTCGTACAGCTTCTCGCCCGTGGTGGCGTCGGTGACGACGTGCAGCTCCTGCGGGGTGCCGTCGTGCTGGAGCCCGCCGACGACGGTCTCGTACGCGAGGGTCGGCGCACCGTCCGCGGCCCAGACGACCTTGCGCGGGGCGCCCTCGACGTCGGGGCTCTTGGCGTCCTCGGCCTTCGCGGCGCCGAGGGCCTGCTGCTCCGCCTCGGCGGCGGGCACCGCGGCCTTGGTGGTGGCGGGCTTCACCGAGGCCCGGGTGGCCTTGACGACCGACTCGGTCTCGCCGGGCTTCTCGCCCTGCACGACCAGGTCGCCGCCGAGGACGGGCAGGCCGTCGTAGGTGCGCTCGTAGCGGACGTGGACGGTGCCGTCGCGGTCCTTGAGGACGTCACGGACGACGAGCTGCTCCTTCTCGCCCAGGCCGAGGTCCGCGGCGGTGTCCGCCTTGGTGGCGTTCGCCTCACGGATCAGCTCGGCGCGCTGGGCGGGGGTGAGCCGGACCGACTCGGCGGCCGGGTTCGCCCGGCTCGCGGCCGACGGGGTGTCGTCCGGGGCGGCGGTGGCGCTGCCGGACTGCACGGCCGTGGCGACCAGGGCGGCGACCCCGGCGAGGGCGACGGCGGCGGTGCGGCGGCGTGCGGTGTGGGGGGTGCGTCCGTGGGAGGACCTGCTTCTCAACACTGACTCCTTCTGCGCGGCCGCGGGTTGTGCGGCCAGGGGAGACCGGCCGACTGGTGAGCCGGCCGGGCAGAACAAGGCGGTACGCGGTACCACGTGCTGCTGTGCTGGAGCGGTGGCCGGGGCACGACGGTTCGACGGCGCTGTGGGGTTGCCGCGCGGTGGCCTTGGGAAGAGTCGCAGGAGACCGCGGTTCCTGTCAGGAGCGCGTCAAGACATTGGCCGAAAACGCCCCGTTGTCCGGGAGTTCGGGTTCGATAAACGGAGCGTTTCGCCGGCGGTGGCGGTGGTGGCGGTGACTTCGCGTTTGCCCGCTTCCGTCTAGGCCAGGCTGTCCCGCCAGGCGCGGTGGAGGTCCGCGAAGCGGCCGGTGCCCGCGATGAGTTCGGCCGGGGTGCCGTCCTCCACGATGCGGCCGTGTTCCATCACCAGGACGCGGTCCGCGATCTCCACGGTGGACAGACGGTGGGCGATCACCACCGCCGTGCGCCCCCGCAGGACCGTCGCCATCGCCCGCTGCACCGCCCGCTCGCCAGGGATGTCCAGGGAGCTGGTCGCCTCGTCCAGGATCAGTACGGCCGGGTCGGCGAGCAACGCCCGGGCGAAGGCCACGAGTTGGCGCTGACCGGCCGAGATGCGGCCGCCGCGCTTGCGTACGTCGGTGTCGTAGCCGTCGGGCAGGGCGGCGATGAAGTCGTGCGCGCCGATCTCCTTCGCGGCCCGCTCGATCTCCGCACGGGTGGCGTCCGGGCGGCCGATGGCGATGTTCTCGGCGACCGTGCCGGAGAACAGGAACGCCTCCTGCGTCACCATGACCACCCCGCACCGCAGTTCGGGCCCCGCGAGGTCGCGCAGGTCGACGCCGTCCAGCAGGACCCGGCCGTCGGTGGGGTCGTAGAAGCGGGCGAGCAGTTTGGCCAGCGTCGACTTGCCCGCGCCGGTCGAGCCGACGACGGCGACGGTCTGCCCGGCCGGGAGGGTGAGGTCGAAGCGGGGCAGCACCTCGCCGCCGGTCCGGTACGCGAAACGGACCGAGTCGAAGACGACTTCGCGCCCCGGGTGCCGCGAGGGCGCCTCCGGAAGCTCCCGGGGGGCCGCGGGCTCCGGCACGGACGGGACCTGTGCCAGGAGTCCGGCGATCTTCTCCAGCGAGGCGGCCGCCGACTGGTACGCGTTGAGGAACATGCCCAGCCGGTCGATCGGGTCGTACAGCCGCCGCAGGTACAGCACCGCCGCCGCCAGCACACCGAGCGCGAGCGTCCCGTCCGCGACCCGGTAGGCACCCCACAGCACGATCAGCGCGACCGTCGTGTTGGCGACCACCCGGGAACCGACGACATAGCGGGCCATCTCCAGCAGGGCGTCCCCGTTGGTCCGCTCGTGCCGCCGGTTCAGCGCGCCGAAGTCGGCGTCGTTGGCGGCCTCGCGGCGGAAGGCGCGCACCGGGCGGATGCCGTTCATCGTCTCGACGAACTTCACGATCACCGCGGCGATCGCCGTCGACCGCTGCCGGTACACCTCCGTGACGCGCCGCCGGTACGACCGTACGAGTGCGTACAGCGGGACGAAGGACGCCGCCGCCATCGCGCCCAGCCCGAGGTCCAGCCAGAGCAGCAGCACCGAGACGTAGACGCAGGACACGATGACCGTGACCAGCTCCTGCAGGCCCTCCTCCAGCAGCTCCCGCAGCGACTCGACGTCCGTGGTGGAGCGGGAGATGAGCCGGCCCGAGGTGTAGCGCTCGTGGAAGTCGACGCTGAGCGCCTGCGCGTGCCGGAAGATCCGGCCGCGCAGATCCAGCAGCACGTCCTGGCTGACCCGGGCGGCGGTGGCGATGAACGCGTACTGCAGCACACCGCCCGAGGCCGCGCACAGCAGGTAGCCCACCGCGACCGCGATCAGCGGCCCGTGGTCGGCGGACCGGAACGCGGGCACGCCCCGGTCGATCGCGTACGCCACCAGCAGCGGACCCGCCTGCACCGCCGTCTGCTGGAGCAGCAGCAGGAGCGCGGTGAGGGCGACCCTGCCCCGCATCGGGGCCAGCAGGGAACGCAGCAGGACGCCGGTGGCGCCCGGGGGAGTGGGCAGTACGTCCTGGTCGAAGGGGTCGCCGGCCTGCGGGGTGCGCGGCTCGCCGTTCTTGCCGTCCTCGTCCCGCGCGGGCGTGGTGGGCGCCGCCGTCATCGCTGGTCCTCCTGTTCCCCCGCCGGGTCGCCGGACATGAGGTGGGCGTACTCGGGGTGGGTGCGCAGCAGTTCGTGGTGGGTGCCGACCGCCTTGATCCGGCCGCCGGAGAGCAGGGCGACGCGGTCGGCCAGCAGCACCGTGGACGGGCGGTGCGCCACGATCAGGGCGGTGGTGTCGGAGAGCACCCGGCGCAGGGCGGCCTCGACCGCGGCCTCCGTGTGCACGTCGAGCGCGGACAGCGGATCGTCCAGCACCAGGAACTCGGGCTGCCCGACCACCGCGCGGGCCAGCGCGAGACGCTGCCGCTGCCCGCCGGAGAGGCTGAGCCCCTGCTCGCCGACCTGCGTGTCGGTGCCCTGGGGCAACGCGTCCACGAAGTCGGCCTGCGCCACGCCCAGCGCCCGCTCCAGCTCGGCCCTCCCGGCCCCGGGCCCCGCGCCCATCAGCACGTTCTCCCCGACCGCGGCCGAGAACAGGGTGGGCTCCTCGAAGGCGACGGAGACCCTGCTGCGCAGCTCCTCGCGGGAGAGCGCGGTGATGTCCGTGCCGTCCAGGGTGATCCGCCCCGAGGTCGCCTCGTGCAGCCGCGGGACCAGGGCGGTGAGCGTGGTCTTGCCGCTGCCGGTCGCGCCGACCAGGGCCATCGACTCACCGGGCCGGATGTGCAGGTCGACGCGGTCCAGGACGGGCGGGGAGCCGGAGGGGGCGTCGGGGTAGCGGAAGGTGACGTCGTGGAAGCGCAGCCCGCCGTCGCCGCCCTCGGGGGTGACCGATGTCCGTGCGCCGTCGGGACCCGGGGACTCCTCCTCGGCGTCCATCACCTCGAAGTACCGCTCGGTCGCGGTCGCCGCCTCCTGGCTCATCGCCAGCAGGAAGCCGATCGAGTCCACGGGCCAGCGCAGTGCCAGGGCCGTCGACAGGAACGCCACCAGGGTGCCCGCGGACAGGTCCCCGTCGGCCACCCGCATGGCCCCCAGCACCAGTGTCGTGCCGATGGCCAGCTCCGGGAGCGTCACGATGACGCTCATGATGGAGGCCAGCAGCCGGGCCTTGTGCAGTTCCGTCCCGCGCAGCTCCTTCGACAGCTCCCGGAACGCCCGCGCCTGGCTGCGGTGCCGTCCGAACCCCTTGATGACGCGGATGCCGAGCACGCTCTCCTCGACGACCGTCGTCAGGTCGCCGACCTGGTCCTGGGAGAGCCGGGACGCCTTGGAGTACCGCTTCTCGAAGGCCACGCAGATGACCATCACCGGCACGGCCGGAATCAGGACCACCAGCCCCAGAGCCCAGTCCTGGACCAGCATGATGATCACACCGACAAGGATCGTCACCCCGTTGACCAGAAGGAACGTCAGCGGGAAGGCCAGGAACATGCGCAGCAGCATCAGGTCCGTGGTCCCCCGGGACAGCAACTGCCCCGACGGCCAACGGTCGTGGAACGTCACCGGCAGCCGCTGCAGACGCCGGTACAGGTCCGCCCGCATCCCCGCCTCGACCCCCGACAGCGGGCGCGCCACCAGCCACCGCCGGAACCCGAACAGCAGGGCTTCCGCGAGCCCGAGCAGCAGCAGGTACAGCGCGCCGAGCCACACACCCGCCGGGTCCCGGTCGGCGATCGGACCGTCCACCATCCACTTCAGGACCAGCGGGATGACCAGGCCGATGCACGAGGCGAGGATCGCGATGAAGGCGGCGGTGAACAGCCGCGCCCGCACGGGCCGCACGTACGGCCACAGGCGCAGCAACGTACGGACCGTGGACCGCGCTTCGGGCGCTTCGCGCGTTTCGAGAGACGGGGGCGCGGGTGGGGGTGTCGTGACCATCAGCAGTGAGCCTACGGAACACAACTGACACTGCCCACCGAGTTTTGGCCGGACCGGACTCGGTCTTCGGACCTACGACCTGCGGCCCCGGCTTCCCGGGCGCGGGAACCGTGGGGGTCGTACCACCTGGTTTTCGGGCAGGGTGCCCGGTCCTTCGGGGTCGGGGCGGGTGTCCGCTTCCGCGTGGTGGCTCAGGGGCGTCGCAATTGTTTCCGGGGTGGTGCGATGTTGTGCCCTCGACGGTGCCGGGGCGGCCTTAGGTGGGCGCGGCGGTCTGGGAGTGGAAGGCGTCGTTGCGGATGGTGGCGTGGTCGGTCACTCGTTCGGGTGGGTGTGGCGGGAAGCGAGGAGGGCGGCGAGTGGTGGGGCTAGGTTGGCGGCATGTCACGGTTTCGGATGTACCCGACAGGTGAGCAGGCGGGCGTCATGCTCGGGCACTGCGCGCACGCCCGGTACGTGTGGAACCTGGCCGTCGAGCAGCATGCGCACTGGCGGCCGGGCGGCAGGTCCGCGCCGGGTTTCGCGGAGCAGTGCCGTCAGCTCACCGAGGCGCGCCGGAACAGTGCGTGGCTACGTGCGGGGAATGCGGAGGTGCAGCAGCAGGCGTTGCGGGACTTCGCCAGAGCCAAAGCCGCGCGTTTCGCTTCCGGGTTCGGCGAGCCGACCTGGCGGAAGAGGTTCGTGCATGAGGGCTTCCGGGTCATCGGCACCGACCGGATCCCGGAGTCCAATCCGGACGGCACCCCGAGGCTGAACGCCAGGGGCAGGCAGGTCATGGGCCGCTCGGTGGTGGTGCAGAAACTCAACCGCCGGTGGGCCCGGGTGAAGGTGCCGGGCTGCGGCTGGGTCCGCTTCCGTCTCACCCGGCGCGAGCTGCCCTCGGCGAAGACGTTCCGGGTCACTTTTCGCAACAACCAGTGGCACATCGCCTTTGCCGTGATCCCCGAGCCGGTCGAGGCGCCCGGCGCGGACAGCATCGTCGGTGTCGACCGGGGCGTGAAGATCACCGCTGCCCTGTCCGACGGGCGGAGGCTGAACTGCCCCCAGCTCACTCCCCGGGAACGGGCGCGGGTCCGCAAGCACCAGCGCCGGGCGGCCCGCGCCCCCAGGGGCAGCGATCGCAAGCGGGAGGAGTACGCGAAGGTCGCCCGGCTCAAGGCGCGGGAGGCGGCCCGGCGCAAGGACTGGTGCGAGAAGACCTCCACCATGCTCGCCCGTACCTACCGCCTGGTCCGGTTCGAGAAACTGAACATCACCACGATGACCCGCTCGGCGAAGGGGACCGCCGAACAGCCGGGCACGCGGGTGCGGCAGAAGGCCGGGCTGAACCGGGTGATCCTCGCCCAGGGCTGGGGCCTGCTGCGCCGCCGGACCGGGGAGAAGGCTCCCGGGCGGGTGGAGGACGTGCCCGCCCCGTACACCTCGTTGCGGTGCAGTGCCTGTGGCTGGATCGAGAAGGACTCGCGCAAGAGCCAAGCCGAGTTCGTCTGCGTGTCCTGCGGGTTCAGCTGCAACGCGGATGAGAACGCAGCGGTCAACGTCGCGGCAGGACAGGGCGGGATCCCCCGCCCCCGGCGGGCAGCCGGTGCCGGAGGGGTGACAGCGGCCACCGGCCGTTCGAGCGCCCGTGAACCTCGACCCACCCGGGTTGGAATCCCCCTGTCTATAAGAGGGGGAGGATGTCAACCCATCAGCCGATCGGTTGATGAGTCTCGAGCGTGACGGCCGATGTACGGGCGCCCCGTCCACCGGGACGCTGGGTGTCATGCCCGTCATCGAAGTCACCGATCTGCGCAAGTCCTACGGGGGCCGGCCCGCCGTGGACGGCGTCTCCTTCACCGTCGAGGAGGGCGAGATCTTCGGCGTCCTCGGCCCCAACGGCGCCGGCAAGACGACCACCGTCGAATGCGTCGAGGGCCTGCGCGTCCCCGACGCGGGCCGCGTCCGCGTCACCGGCCTCGACCCGGTCGCCGACCACGGGCAGGTCGCCCAGGTCCTCGGAGCCCAGCTCCAGCAGAGCCGGCTCCAGGCCAAACTCACCGTCCGCGAGGCCCTGGAGCTGTACGCCGCCTTCCACCCGCGACCCGCCGACTGGCGGCCCCTGGCCGAACGCCTCGGCCTGACCCCGCACCTGAACAGCCGCTTCGGCAAGCTCTCCGGCGGGCAGCAGCAACGCCTGTCCATCGCGCTCGCCCTCATCGGCGACCCCCGGATCGTCGTCCTCGACGAACTCACCACCGGACTGGACCCCCGCGCCCGCCGCGACACCTGGCAGCTCATCGAGGACATCCGCGCGAACGGCGTCACCGTCCTGCTGGTCACCCACTTCATGGAGGAGGCCCAGCGCCTCTGCGACCGGATCGCGGTGATCGACAAGGGCCGGGTGGCCGCCCTGGACACCCCGGCCGGGCTGATCCGCCGCTCGGCGGGCGCCACCGTCATCAGCTTCACGCCCTCCGCGCCCCTGGACGAACACGACCTGAACGGCCTGCCCGGCCTCGCCTCGATCGAGCACCAAGGCGGCCGCGTCACCCTGTCCGGCACGGACGAGACCGTCAACGCCGTCATCACCCTCCTCGCCCGCGCCCGTGTCACCGCCCACCAGCTCCGGGTCACCGACGCCACCCTGGACGACGCGTTCCTGGACCTGACCGGGCAGCCCGACACCACACCCGAGCCCGACGCCACCGAGGAGGTCCCGGCGTGACCACTTCCGTCCTCACCCCTGTCCTCAACGCAGCCGTCCTGCGCAGCGAGATCCGCCTCTTCCGCCGTGAGCCCGGCGGAATCTTCTGGATCCTGCTGTTCCCCACCCTCCTGCTGGCGATCCTCGGCTCCATCCCGTCCTTCCGCGAGACCGACCCGTCCTTCGGCGGACTGCGCCCGGTGGACGCGTACGTCCCGGTCGCCGTGCTGCTCGGCCTGATCGTCGGCGGTCTGCAGGGCATGCCGCAGACCCTCACCGGCTACCGCGAACACGGCATCCTGCGCCGGATGGCCACCACCCCGGTACGGGCCACGGCCCTGCTCGGCGCGCAGATGCTGGTGCACGGCGGGGCCGCCCTGCTCTCGGCGCTGCTCTCGCTGGCCGTCGGCCGGCTCGCCTTCGGAGTGCGGCTGCCGCGCCAGCCCCTCGGCTACCTCCTCGCGCTGCTCCTCGCCGTGTTCGTCACCCTCGCCCTGGGCGCCGTGCTCTCCGCGCTGTCCCGCACGACGAAGATCGCGGGCGCGGTGGGCTCCGCCGCGCTGTTCCCGGCGATGTTCTGCGCGGGGGTGTGGCTGCCGGTGCAGGCCATGCCGGACCTGCTCGCCGACATCGTCGGCTGGACCCCGTTCGGCGCCGCCGCCGAGGCGCTGAACCAGGCCGCCGCCGGCGCCTGGCCCGGCTGGACCCACCTGGCCGTCCTGGCGGTTTGGACCCTGCTGCTGACGGCCGCCGCCGCACGCTGGTTCCGCTGGGAGTGAGCGGATGACCGGGCGGGTGACCGAGACCACCGAGACCACCGAGACCACCGAGACCACCGAGACCACCGAGACCACCGAGAACACCGAGAACACCGAGAACACCGAGAACACCGAGACCACCGAGAACACCGAGAACGGCGCCATGTCGGACGGGGCGGCGGTCGAGCAGCGCTGGGCGGTGTTCCACCGCTGGGGGCCGTACGTGCTGCTCGCGGCCGGCACCCTGCTCTCGGTGGCGGCAGCCGACGCGGTCGGCATGACCCGCGGTGAGCGGTGGGCGGGCGGTGTGCTGGTCGTCGCGGCCGTCGTTCTGCAACTGGCCTGGGGCAGCGCGGAGCGCAGACGCCCCGGGCCGTCCGCCGAGAGCGCCTGCTACTACGCCGTCCGCTGGGCCGTCGGGTTCGCGCTCACCTGGCTGAACCCGCTGTTCGCCTTCTACGCGGTCATCGGCTACTTCGGCGTCGGGCGCCAGCTCCCGAGACGTCTGGTCCGGTGGGGCCTGCTCGCCACCGCGGTGACCACGGCGGGCTCACAGTCGGGCGGGATGCCGCCGCGCGACGGCCTGGGCTGGGTGTTCTTCGGCGCGGTCCTCCTGGTCAACGCCCTGCTGGTGGCCCTGTTCGCCCACTTCGGCGAACTGGAGGAGGAGCGTACCCGCGCGCAGGCCGCCACCATCGCCGAACTGGAGCGCACCAACGCCGCGTTGCAGCAGGCCCTCGGCGAGAACGCCGCCCTGCACACCCAACTCCTCGTCCAGGCAAGGGAGGCGGGGGTCGCCGATGAACGCCGACGGCTGGCCGCCGAGATCCACGACACCCTCGCCCAGGGCCTGACCGGCATCATCGCCCAGCTCCAGGTCGTCGCGAACACCCGCGACCCCGACCTGGCCCGCGTCCACGTGGTGCGGGCCACCGACCTGGCCCGCGAGAGCCTCGGCGAGGCCCGCCGCTCCGTGCACAACCTCGCCCCGGTCGCCCTCGACCGGGACGGACTGCCGCAGGCCCTGGAGAAGACGGTCGCGGAATGGGGCGAACGCACCGGCGCCCGCGCCGACTGCACGGTCACCGGCACCGTCGAGCCCCTCCACGAGGAGGTCGCCGCCACCCTGCTGCGGATCGCCCAGGAGGCCCTGTCCAACGCCTCCCGGCACGCCCGCGCCACCCGGGTCGGCGTCACGCTCTCCTACATCGGCGACGAGGTCACCCTCGACATCCGCGACGACGGCCGCGGCTTCGACCCGCGGGTGCGCCCCGCCCGCACCGGCAGCGGCGGCTTCGGCCTCGACGGGATGCGCGCCCGCGCGGAGCGCATCGCCGGCTCCCTCACCGTGGAGTCCGAGCCCGGCCACGGTACGGCGGTGTCGGCTCGCGTACCGTTGGTCCGCCATGACTGACACCCCGGCCACGACGGACCCCCCGGCCGTCTCCGTGCTGATCGTCGACGACCACCCCGTCGTACGGGACGGCCTGCGCGGCATGTTCGAGTCCGCGCCCGGCTTCCGCGTCCTCGGCGAGGCGGCGAACGGCGTCGAGGCACTGGAACGGGCCGCCGCCCTGGACCCGGACGTGGTGCTCATGGACCTGCGCATGCCGGGCGGTTCGGGCGTGGACGCCATTCGGGAACTGTCCCGCCGGGGCGCGCGGGCCAAGGTGCTCGTCCTGACCACCTACGACACCGACTCCGACACCCTGCCCGCGATCGAGGCGGGCGCGACCGGCTATCTGCTGAAGGACGCGCCGCGCGAGGAGCTGTTCACGGCCGTGCGGGCGGCGGCCGAGGGCCGTACGGTCCTCTCCCCGGCGGTGGCCTCCCGCCTGGTCTCCGCGGTCCGCTCCCCCCGCTCGTCCGGCGGCGAACCGCTGTCCGCCCGGGAGCGTGAGGTCCTCGGCCTGGTCGCCCGGGGCACCTCCAACCGTGAGATCGCCCGCGAACTCTTCATCAGCGAGGCGACCGTGAAGACCCACCTCACCCACCTGTACGCCAAACTGGGCGTCAAGGACCGCGCCGCGGCCGTGGCGGCCGCCTACGACCGCGGCATCCTCGGCTGACCGCGCCCCCGGCTCCCCTCCCCGCTGCCTGCCGGCCCACTACCGGACCCGCAGCAGCAGCACCGTCCGCCCCGGCACCGTGATCGTCGTGTCCGCCGGGTGGACCGTGCCCGGCGCGTCCGCCTGGTCCTCCCGGCCGGTGTCCAGGACCACCTCGTAGCGCCGCGCCCACGGCGGCCCCGGCAGCAGGACGTCCACCGGTGCGTCACCGGCGTGCAGCACGGCGAGGAAGCTGTCGTCGCGTATCGGCTCCCCGAGTTCGTCGTGGTCCGGGATGTCCCGCCCGGAGAGGTACATGCCGAGCGTGGCGGCGGGCGCGTACCAGTCCTCCTCGGTCATCTCCGTGCCCCGCGCGGTGAACCAGGCCAGGTCGCGCAGGCCGTCGGGGGAGTGAGCCCGCCCGGAGAAGAACGCCCGGCGGCGCAGCACCGGATGGCGGCGGCGCAGGGCGATCAGCCGGGACGTGAGGTCGAACAGGGCCTTCCACCCCGGTTCCGCCAGCAGCTCCCAGTCCACCCAGCCGATCTCGTTGTCCTGGCAGTAGGCGTTGTTGTTGCCGCGCTGCGTGCGCCCCATCTCGTCACCGGCGACCAGCATCGGCACACCCGTCGACAGCAGCAGCGTGGTCAGCAGGTTGCGCAGCTGCCGCCGCCGCAGCGCCAGGACGTCCGGGTCGTCGGTCTCGCCCTCGGTGCCGCAGTTCCAGGAACGGTTGTCGTCGGTGCCGTCCCGGTTGCCCTCGCCGTTGGCCTCGTTGTGCTTGCGGTCGTACGACACGAGGTCGCGCAGCGTGAACCCGTCGTGCGCGGTGACGTGGTTGACCGAGGCGTACGGGCGCCGCCCGCCCCAGTCGTAGAGGTCGCTCGAACCGGAGAGCCGGTAGCCGATCTCCCTCAGGTCCGCCGCCGCGGGCCGCCAGAAGTCCCGCACGGCGTCGCGGTACCGGTCGTTCCACTCCGACCACAGCGGAGGGAACGCCCCCACCTGGTAGCCCCCGGGGCCCACGTCCCACGGCTCGGCGATCAGTTTCACCCCGCGCAGCACCGGGTCCTGGGCGATCACCGAGAGGAACGGGGAGTTCATGTCGACGTCGTGCGCGGAGCGGGCCAGCGCCGCCGCTAGGTCGAAGCGGAAGCCGTCGACGCCCATCTCGGTCACCCAGTAGCGCAGCGAATCCATGATCAGGCGCAGGACGTGCGGCCGGCCGACGTCCAGGGTGTTCCCGCAGCCGGTGTAGTCGGCGTACCGGCGGGCGTCGGCCTGGAGCCGGTAGTGGCCGCGGTTGTCGACGCCCTTCAGGGACAGCGTGGGACCCAGCTCGTTCGACTCGGCGGTGTGGTTGTAGACCACGTCGAGGACGACCTCAATGCCCGCCGCGTGCAGGGCGCGCACCATCCGCTTGAACTCGCCGACCTGCTGCCCGGCCGTCCCGGAGGCCGCGTAGCCGGCGTGCGGGGCGAAGTAGCCGATGGAGTTGTACCCCCAGTGGTTGCGCAGCCCGCGCCGCAGCAGATGGTCCTCGTGCGCGAACTGATGCACCGGCAGCAGCTCCACGGCCGTCACGCCCAGCTTCACCAGGTGCTCGATCGCGGCCGGATGCGCGAGCCCCGCGTAGGTGCCGCGCAGCTCCTCGGGGACGCCGGGGTGGCGTCGGGTGAACCCCCTGACGTGCAGCTCGTAGAGGACCGTGTCCGCCCACGGGGTGCGGGGCCGGCGGTCGGCCGCCGCGTCGTCGGTGCCGTCGGTGCCGTTGTCGGGCTCGTGGACGACGACGGCCTTCGGCACGTACGGGGCGGAGTCCCGGTCGTCGCGCACGGTGTCCGCGACATGCTGCTCCGGCCAGTCCCGGACGTGCCCGTACACCTCGGGCGACAGCCCGTGCGTGGCGTAGTCGCCGTCCACCGCGCGGGCGTACGGGTCGAGCAGCAGCTTCGCCGGGTTCCAGCGGGCGCCGGTCCACGGATCCCAGCGGCCGTGCACCCGGTAGCCGTAGCGCCGGCCGGGCAGGACGCCGGGTACGAAGCCGTGCCAGACGCCGTTCGTCAGCTCGGTGAGCCGGGCCCGGACCTCCCCGCCGCCCTCGTCGAACAGGCAGACCTCGACCCCCTCCGCGCCGCCCGCCCACAGGGCGAAGTCGGTCCCCGGCACCCCGTCCGGGCCGGCCCGGAAACGGGCGCCCAGCGGTGCCGGCGGGCCGGGCCGCACGGGCACGGCCGCCGGCGGCGGTGTCGCCGCCCGCACGCCGTTGACGGCGACGGCCGGGCGCCCGTCGCCGGTGGCCCGTTCCCCGGCCACCGACTCCTGCTCGGCTGCGCTGGACACCTGTCCGCCTCCCGCGGCTCGTGGGACGACGGCGGGCAGGGAAAGCGGCCGCGGCTCCCCGGCGCGTCGTCCTCCCCACAGTTCTGCCCAGAGCATGCCGCGCACTCACGTGCCGCCGAGAGCACGACCTGTCCGCGGGGCGGCACACCTGGAGCGGGGGCGCACCCACGGATTCCCCCAGAGGGCGTACCCCCGCGTGCCCCGAGGGGGCGCATGGTCGTTTCCCGACGGCGCGGACCGTCGTTGGGTACCGCGTGAGCCACGTACAAGGGCGCGCACGGCGCGCGAGGGCCGCACTGGCCGCCGTACTGACATGGACAGGATTGTTGTTGGCCGGAACCGTCGGCTGTACCTCGGAGGGCGCGATCGGAGGGGCGTTCGGCCCTCCGGCGCCCGAGGAGGTCATCCGGGTCGCGCCCGCCGACGGCAGCAAGGAGGTGCGCCCCGGCAGCATGCTGCGGGTGCGGGCGCCCGAAGGGCGGCTGGAGTCGGTGAAGGTCGTCAGATCGCAGGACGCGCGGGAGTCCCCGGTCCCCGGGCGCATCTCCGCCGACGGGCGGAGCTGGAAGCCCGACGACGAACGGCTGGCGCTCGCCGCGAAGTACACGGTCGACGCCGTGGCCCTGGACGGCGCCGGCCGACGCTCCTCCCGCCGCACCACGTTCACGACGTACGTCCCCGAGGAACGCTTCATCGGCTACGTCGCCCCGGAACACCGCTCCGTCGTCGGCACCGGGATGATCGTCTCCCTGGCGTTCAACCGTGAGATCGTCCACCGCGCGGCGGTCGAACGGGCCATCCGGGTCACCTCCCGCCCGGCCGTCGACATCCGCCCGCACTGGTTCGGCAAGGACCGGCTCGACTTCCGGCCCGAGAAGTACTGGAAGCCCGGCACCGAGGTCACCGTCGAGCTGGGCCTGCGGGACGTCGAGGGCGCGCCCGGCGTGTACGGACTCCAGCACCGCACGTTCTCCTTCACCGTCGGCCGCAGCCAGATCTCGGTGGTCGACGCGGGCCGGCACACCATGAAGGTGAGCCGGGACGGTGAGGAACTCGCCACGGTGCCGATCACGGCCGGGGCGCCGAAGACCCCCACGTACAACGGGAAGATGGTGATCACCGAGATGCTCGAGGTCACCCGGATGAACGGCGCGACCGTCGGCTTCACCGACGCCGACGGCAAGGGCGAGTACGACATCCCCGACGTCCCGCACGCCATCCGCCTGACCGCATCTGGCACCTTCCTGCACGGCAACTACTGGGCCGATGAGGACATCTTCGGCGACACCAACGTCAGTCACGGGTGCGTGGGACTGCACGACGTGAAGGGCGGTGGCGCGGACACCCCGGCGGGCTGGTTCTTCGACCGCAGCCTCATCGGTGACGTCGTCGAGGTGGTCAACAGCAAGGACACGACGGTCGCCCCCGACAACGGCCTCGGCGGCTGGAACATGGACTGGAAGGAGTGGACGAAGGGCAGCGCCGTGAAGTGACCTCTCGCAGTGTCTCCTCGAGGTGACTCCTCGCAGTGTTTCCACGAGGTGACTCCTCGTGGTGCCCTCGCGCGGACCGCCGGGAGGGCGCCCCGGTTGTACGCCGCAGGCCATTGAAGTTGGAACGGAACGGTGACAAACCCGTCGCGTCCAACGCCCCTGGCCTGTGGTTACTATGCGCCGAAGCGCGCGAGGGGCGCGCGGGGGCGCGGGTCCGGCCAGGCCCGCCGAGGGGAGAAACAAGTGAACGTGGGGCCGGTTCCGGGGGCGTCGGTTGACGCGCGGAGGCATGGCGGCAGGAAGCTGGCGGCGCTGGCACTCGGAGTGATGCTGGCGGTCACCGCGTGCGGCGGCGGGGAGACGGGCCCGGGCTCCGGGTCGGCCTCGGCCGAGGGCAAGGGCAAGGACTCCGGCGCGGCGCAGAGCAAGCAGTCCGAGGCGGTCATCGGCATAGCGCCCGAGGACGGTGCCGAGTCCGTGAAGACCAACGGTGCGCTGAAGGTCGACGCGACCAAGGGGAAGCTGACCGAGGTCGTCGTCAAGGCCCCGGACGGCAAGAAGGTCGACGGGGAGATATCCGGTGACGGCGCCAGTTGGACGCCGTCGACCCACCTGGCCGCCGCCACCAGGTACACGGTGCACGCGGTCGCCAAGGACTCCGCCGGCCGCACCGCCGCAGAGGACTCCAGCTTCACCACCCTGACGCCGAAGAACACCTTCGTCGGCACCTTCACGCCCGAGGACGGCTCCAAGGTCGGCGTCGGCATGCCGTTCTCGCTCCGCTTCACCCGGGGCATCACCAACCCGGACGACGTCAAGAAGGCCGTCCGCGTCACGACCGAACCGCCCGTCGAGGTCGAGGGCCACTGGTTCGGCAACGACCGGCTCGACTTCCGGCCCGAGAAGTACTGGAAGTCCGGCACCAAGGTCACCGTCGACCTCGACCTCGACGGCGTCGAGGGACGCCCCGGCGTCTACGGCAAGCAGTCCAAGACCGTCTCCTTCACCATCGGCCGCAGCCAGGTCTCCGTCGTCGACGCCAAGAAGCACACCATGAAGGTCGAGCGGGACGGCAAGGTCATCAAGACCATCCCGATCACGGCCGGCGCCCCCGGCACCGAGACCTGGAACGGCAAGATGGTCGTCAGCGAGCGGCTCAAGGTCACCCGGATGAACGGCGCGACCGTCGGCTTCACCGACGCCGACGGCAAGGGCGAGTACGACATCAAGGACGTGCCGCACGCCATGCGTCTGAGCACCTCCGGCACCTTCATCCACGGCAACTACTGGGGCGGCGGCGCCTTCGGCAACTACAACGCCAGCCACGGCTGCATCGGGCTGCGCGACACCAGGGGCGGCTGGGACAAGAAGGCCCCGGGCGCCTGGTTCTACGAGAACACCATGATCGGCGACGTGGTCGTCGTGAAGAACTCCAACGACGCCACCATCGCCCCGGACAACGGCCTCAACGGCTGGAACATGTCCTGGGAGGAGTGGAAGGCGTAGGACCGGCCCGGTCCGTCACGGCATACGCGGCCCCGCTGCCCGACAAGGCACCGGGGCCGCTGCCGTCGGCCGGGTGTGATCGACCGCACCGGACCGGTCGCCGTTGGTCACCGTGCTGTGTCTGTCCGGGGGCAACCCCGGACCCCCGGCCGGATGTGATCGACAGCACCGGACCGGTTGCCGTTAGTCGCCGTTAACCTGCTGGCATGACCGTACATCTCGAAGTCGCCGAGGGCGTCGGCACGCTGCGCCTGGACCGCCCGCCCATGAACGCACTGGACGTCGCCACGCAGGACCGGCTGAAAGAACTCGCCGAGGAGATCACGCGCCGCGAGGACGTGCGCGCCGTCGTGATCCACGGCGGGGAGAAGGTGTTCGCGGCGGGCGCGGACATCAAGGAGATGCAGGCCATGGACCACACCGCGATGGTCCTGCGCGCCCGCGCCCTGCAGGACTCCTTCACGGCCGTGGCCCGCATCCCCAAGCCGGTGGTGGCCGCGGTGACCGGTTACGCGCTCGGCGGCGGCTGTGAACTCGCGCTCTGCGCCGACTTCCGCATCGCCGGGGAGAACGCCAAGCTGGGCCAGCCGGAGATCCTGCTCGGGCTGATCCCGGGAGCCGGCGGTACGCAGCGCCTGGCCCGCCTCATCGGCCCGTCGAGGGCGAAGGACCTCATCTTCACGGGCCGTCAGGTGAAGGCCGACGAGGCGCTCGCACTGGGCCTGGTGGACCGTGTGGTCCCCGCAGCCGAGGTCTACGAGCAGGCGCACGCGTGGGCCGCGCGGCTCGCCAAGGGGCCGGCGATCGCGCTGCGCGCGGCCAAGGAGTCGATCGACACCGGTCTGGAGACCGACATCGACACCGGCCTCGCCGTCGAGCGCAACTGGTTCGCGGGCCTGTTCGCCACCGAGGACCGTGAACGGGGGATGCGCAGCTTCGTGGAGGACGGCCCCGGCAAGGCAAAGTTCCTCTGAACCCTCTTCCGAGGGCTTGCAATTGACGCGATGTCTGATCCGGGCCCCTCGACGGGGCGGTTTATGGGAGCCTTAACGGGCCCTTAAGTCTGCCGCGTCGAGGGAGTCTGTCGATTGCCGCACAGCGAGCCGTTGCCGCAGGTAGCAGGGGCCGCTGACGGCCCCGAAGTGCCTGAGGCATATGCCGGCGGCCCGGCCCGGAGCGGGGGCGTGCGGGGGGCGCATTCCCCCGGAACGACCCCGGACGCCCCACCGGACGGCCATGATGGGGCCATGGCGGGGCTGGATGGCAGGGAACAGCCGCGGGGAGACGGACGTGCGACCGCGTCGCGCTGGTCGCCGACGGTCGAGGACGAACGCGCCCAGAAGGCGCTGGAGTTGTTCGGCAACCCGACGGAGGCAGAGGTTCCGTTACCGTCCCGCCCCGAGTCCGCCGCCACCGCACGCCGACTCACCCAGATCGTGCTCCTGCGCCAGTGGGGCCTCACCGCCGCGACCACCGAGGACGCCGTTCTGCTCGTCTCCGAGCTCGTCGGCAACGCGGTACGCCACACCGGTGCCCGCGTCTTCGGTCTCCGGCTGCGCCGCCGCCCCCGCTGGATCCGCGTCGAGGTCCGCGACCCGTCCCGCGGCCTGCCCTGTCTCATGCCGGTCCAGGAGCTGGACGTCAGCGGGCGCGGCCTCTTCCTCGTCGACACCCTCGCCGACCGCTGGGGCGTCGACCTGCTCCCGCGGGGCAAGACGACCTGGTTCGAGATGCGCGTCACCGACCGCTGAACCGCGGCCGTCACCAGGTCCCCTCACATGCCGTCGGCCCACTCCTCCAGGGCCGCGCGGTCGGGGAAGTCGGCGACGTTCTTGTCCAGGGGGGCGTCGGTGTACTGGTGGAAGCGCCACTTCGCCTTGATGCGGGGCTTGCCCGCGGTGACGTGGTCGGCGATCCAGAGGCCGTCACCGGCGTAGGAGGTGGTGTCGACGTCGAGCCAGAAGTGCCTGTTCGCGTACAGGATCACCCGATTGTGCGGCCGTAGCTCCTTCACCTTGCGGATGAAGCGGTCCTTCCCCGCGTTGCTCGCGCGGGTGCCCTCGCCGGTCGTCTCCCAGTCGACGGCGAGGACGTCGCCCCGCCGCCCGGGCGCCTCGGAGACGAAGTGCTCCGCCTGTGCGGTCAGGTTGCCCGGCCACAGGAAGTGGTAGAAGCCGACGACCAGTCCGGCCTCGCGGGCGTTCTCCGTCTGGGCGGAGAGTCCGGGGCTGACATAGGAACGGCCTTCCGTCGCCTTGATGAAGACGAAGGAGAGGCCGTCGGTGTCGAACGACGAGGACTGGTACGAACTCACATCGATGCCGCGCAGCATGAGGCTCCCTGCGGTGCTGGTGGGGGGAGGGGAGTCGAATGGCTCACTGCGCTCACGGTGGCACGCGAGTCCTACGCAAGTGGTGGAAACGTCAACTTCTCCCCGCAAGGAGTGAGGAAGGACCGCGACTCCCGCTCCGGCAGACCTGCCCCCAGGGCCCTGGGCCGGTCTCAGCCGTCGCACCAGCCGTGGGTCTTGCCGAACTGCAGCAGCCCGCGGCGTGCCTGGAGGATCTGCTCGCCGGTCAGCGTGGGCGCGGCGGACAGCAGGACCTCCGTGACCTCCTGGAGGTACTCCTCGGCGGTGAGCACGTCGCACAGCGAGTCGTCGCCGTCCGGATGCCTGCCCACGGCGGAGGACACCCCGCCGGCTCCCTGGGCCAGCCGCACGCCCGAGGCCTTGAGACCCCGGTCGCCCTCCTCGATCTCGAACTCCACGGCGATCCCGGGACGCAACTGGTGCTCCGGGATCCGTACGTCGTTGACGTGGAGGAAGACGTCCTCCCCGCCGTGCTCGGGAGCGATGAACCCGTAACCCCGTACGGCGTCGAACCGCACCACACGACCAGCAACCATGATTCCGACCCCCAGCAGAACACCGGACCCCGTACCCGAGCCCCTGTCCGGACCCCGTGCCCGGACCGGAGTCCCAACAGACAAGAGTACGCCGAACGGGCGGCGGCCGAACAGGTGAACCTGAGGCTTCGCCCCCGCCCTGACCGGTTGACCGGAACCTCCTTGCACAGCGGGGAAGCCCGGCGGGCAGTGGTCCGGTGGCGTCTTGCTCCGGAGGGACCGGTTCCCGCAGGCCGCCGTGCGGCGGCACCCCTGCTCGAGCAAGATCATGGCAAGGCGGGACCACGTCCGCGCACGTGCCGAATGGAGACGTCCTTGAAAACAGCCCTGCGCCTGGCCCTGGCCACCGTTCTGTCCACCGGGGCCGTAGGGGCCACGACATCGGCCCCGGCCGCGTCCGCCGCAGCCGAACCACCGCGGTACGTCGCGCTCGGCGATTCCTACGCGGCCGCACCGCTGGTGCCGCCCACCGACCCGGCCGACCTGAAGTGCCTGCGCTCCCTGGCCGACTATCCCCACATCGCGGCCAAGGCCCTCGGCGCGAAACTCACCGACGTCAGCTGCTCCGGCGCCACCAGCCGCCATCTGAGCACCGCCCAGCACCAGGGAACCGCGCCCCAGTACGACGCGCTCACGCCCGACACCGACATCGTCAGCGTCACCATCGGCGGCAACGACGCCGGCCTCTTCGGCGAGCTGCTGGGCTGCGTCAACATCCTGCCCCCGCCTTACGGCACCAGCTGCGCGAAAGAGAACACCGCCGGCGGCACCGACAAGGTCAGGGCCCGCATCGACGCCTGGGCACCGGCCTTCGCCGCGGTCCTGGACGGCATCGCGCGACGGGCACCGCGTGCCGAGGTCTTCGTCGTCGGCTACGGCAACTACTTCCGCAAAGACGGCTGCCACCCCGCCCAGCCCTTCTGGAAGCAGGACGCCAACCACCTCCAAGGCGCGATCAACCACCTCAACACCGTACTGAGGAAGGCGGCCGAAGAGCACGGCGCCGCCTTCGTCGACACCTACACCCCGAGCATCGGACACGACGTCTGCGCCGCCCCCGCCGACCGCTACGTCGAGGGACTGGTCCCCACCCGTGCGGCCGCGCCGCTGCATCCCAACGCCTCAGGAGCCCGGGCCGTCGGAGAGGCCCTCGCCGCGGCCGTTCGCGCGGCGTAGGCGCCGTCCCGCGGCCTTCGGGTCAGGGCCTGTTCCCTCAGCACTCGATGATGTTGACCGCCAGCCCGCCCCGGGCCGTCTCCTTGTACTTGACGGACATGTCCGCGCCGGTGTCCTTCATCGTCTTGATGACCTTGTCGAGGGACACCTTGTGCGAGCCGTCGCCGCGCAGGGCCATGCGCGCGGCGGTGACGGCCTTCACCGCCGCCATGCCGTTGCGCTCGATGCACGGGATCTGGACGAGGCCGCCGACCGGGTCGCAGGTCAGGCCGAGGTTGTGCTCCATGCCGATCTCCGCGGCGTTCTCGACCTGTTCCGGAGAGCCGCCCATCACCTCGGCGAGGGCGCCCGCCGCCATCGAGCAGGCGGAGCCGACCTCGCCCTGGCAGCCGACCTCGGCGCCGGAGATGGAGGCGTTCTCCTTGAAGAGCATGCCGATCGCGCCGGCCGCGAGCAGGAAGCGGACCACACCCTCCTCGTCGGCACCGGGGACGAAGTTCATGTAGTAGTGCAGGACGGCGGGGATGATGCCGGCCGCGCCGTTGGTCGGGGCGGTGACGACGCGGCCGCCCCCGGCGTTCTCCTCGTTCACGGCCATGGCGTAGAGCGTGATCCACTCCATGGCGAGGGCCTTCGGGTCGCCCTCGGAGCGCAGCTTGCGCGCCGTGTTCGCGGCGCGGCGGCGCACCTTCAGTCCGCCCGGCAGGATGCCCTCGCGGGACATGCCGCGCGCCACGCACGCCTGCATCACCCTCCAGATCTCCAGCAGATCCCGGCGGACCTCCTCCTCGGTCCGCCAGGAGCACTCGTTCTCCAGCATCAGCGCGGAGATGGACAGACCCGTCTCCCGGGTCAGGCGCAGCAGCTCGTCGCCGGTGCGGAAGGGGTACTTCAGGACCGTGTCGTTGAGCTTGATGCGGTCCGCGCCCACCGCCTCCTCGTCGACGACGAAGCCGCCGCCCACCGAGTAGTACGTCTTCGACAGCACCTCGGCGCCGGACGCGTCGAAGGCCTGGAGGGTCATGCCGTTCGCGTGGTACGGGAGTGCCTCGCGGCGGTGCAGCACCAGGTCGTCGTCGAAGGAGAACGCGATCTCGTGGTCGTCGAGCAGCCGCAGGCGGCCCGATTCCTTGATCTTCTCCACCCGTTCGTCGGCCGTCTCCACGTCCACCGTGCGGGGCGAGTCGCCCTCCAGGCCGAGCAGCACCGCCTTGGGGGTGCCGTGGCCGTGGCCGGTGGCGCCCAGCGAGCCGTACAGCTCCGCCCGGACCGAGGCGACCGAGTTCAGCAGGCCCTCGTTGTCCAGCCGCCGGGCGAACATGCGGGCGGCCCGCATCGGGCCGACCGTGTGCGAGCTGGACGGGCCGATGCCGATCGAGAAGAGGTCGAAGACCGAGAGGGCCACGGGAGGACTCCTAGGGGTTCGGTGGACGGCGCTGTCCGCCGGGGTGGGGCCGGGAAAGGCCGGGGGAGAGGGCTCGGCACTGGAGGCGTGCGGTGCATGGTGCGGGGCACCGTGCCCACCGGTCCAGTGTGCGCGATGCCCCGCCCGTACGAACAAAAGCGTACGAAATTCTGAAAACTGCGAGAATTACGAAACTACTTCAGACCCGGGTACAGCGGGTACTTCTCGGCGAGCGCCGTCACCCGGGCCCGGAGCGCGTCGACGTCGTAGGACGGCTTCAGCGTCTCGGCGATCACGTCCGCCACCTCGGCGAAGTCCTCGGCCGTGAAGCCGCGGGTGGCCAGGGCGGGCGTGCCGATCCGCAGACCCGAGGTGACCATCGGGGGGCGCGGGTCGTTCGGGATCGCGTTGCGGTTGACGGTGATGCCGACCTCGTGGAGACGGTCCTCGGCCTGCTGCCCGTCCAGCTCGGAGTCGCGCAGGTCGACCAGGACCAGGTGCACGTCCGTGCCGCCGGACAGCACGTCCACGCCCACGGCCTTGACGTCGTCCTTGACCAGGCGCTCGGCCAGGATGCGGGCGCCCTCCAGGGTGCGGCGCTGCCGGTCCTTGAAGTCCTCGGACGCGGCGACCTTGAAGGCGACCGCCTTGGCCGCGATCACGTGCTCCAGCGGGCCTCCCTGCTGGCCGGGGAAGACCGCGGAGTTGATCTTCTTGGCCAGCTCGGCCGTGGAGAGGATCACACCGCCGCGCGGACCGCCGAGGGTCTTGTGCGTGGTCGTGGTGACGACGTGGGCGTGCGGTACCGGGTTCGGGTGCAGGCCCGCCGCGACCAGACCGGCGAAGTGCGCCATGTCGACCATGAGGTACGCGCCGACCTCGTCCGCGATCCGGCGGAACGCGGCGAAGTCCAGCTGACGCGGGTACGCCGACCAGCCGGCGACGATCAGCTTCGGCTTGCTCTCCTTGGCCAGCCGCTCGACCTCGGCCATGTCGACCTGGCCGTCGTCACCGACGTGGTACGCGACCACGTCGTAGAGCTTGCCGGAGAAGTTGATCTTCATGCCGTGGGTCAGGTGACCGCCGTGCGCGAGGTTCAGGCCCATGATGGTGTCACCGGGCTTGAGCAGCGCGAACATCGCGGCGGCGTTGGCCTGCGCACCCGAGTGCGGCTGCACGTTGGCGTGCTCGGCGCCGAAGAGTTCCTTGACCCGGTCGATGGCGATCTGCTCGATCACGTCGACGTGCTCGCAGCCGCCGTAGTAGCGGCGGCCGGGGTAGCCCTCGGCGTACTTGTTGGTGAGGACCGTGCCCTGGGCCTCCATGACCGCGACCGGGGCGAAGTTCTCCGAGGCGATCATCTCGAGGGTGGACTGCTGGCGGTGCAGCTCGGCGTCGACCGCCGCCGCGACGGCCGGGTCGAGCTCGTGCAGCGGGGTGTTCAGAAGCGACATGGGGTTACGGCCTCCTCAGCCCTGGATGAAGGCGTCGTACTCGGCGGCCGAGAGCAGGTCGGCCGGCTCGTCGCTCACCCGCACCTTGAACAGCCAGCCGCCCTCGAAGGGGGCCGAGTTCACCAGCGACGGGTCGCTCACCACGTCCTCGTTGACCTCGGTGACCTCGCCGGTGACCGGGCAGTACAGGTCGCTGACCGACTTGGTCGACTCCAGCTCGCCGCAGGTCTCACCCGCGGTCACGGTGTCGCCGACCCCGGGAAGCTGGACGAACACGATGTCGCCGAGCGCGTTGGCCGCGTGCTCCGTGATGCCGATCGTCGACACGCCGTCCTCGGCGGCCGTCAGCCACTCGTGCTCCTTGCTGTAACGCAGCTGCTGGGGGTTGCTCATGATCTGGATCCTCCTGTGTGCGAGGGACCGCCGGGACCGACGGCGAGGAAAGGGGGTGAAAGGGGTGAAGGGGGGACGGGGGAAATGGGGATGAAAGGGGGCCGGGGGCACGGGGCCGGCTGATGCGGCTGCGCACGCGGCCCACGTCCTAGGACGGTGTCACTTCTGCCGCTGGTAGAACGGCAGCGCCACGACCTCGTACGGCTCGTGGCTGCCGCGGATGTCCACGCCCACGCCCGGGGTGCCCGGCGCCGAGTGAGCCACGTCGACGTACGCCATCGCGATCGGCTTGCCCAGCGTCGGTGCGGGCGCGCCGGAGGTGACCTCGCCGATCACCTCGCCGCCGGACACCACCGGGTACCCGGCGCGCGGGACCCGGCGGCCCTCGGCGACCAGGCCCACCAGGGCGCGGGGCGGGGTCCGCTCGGCGCGGGCGGCGGCCTCGGTCAGGGCGGCACGGCCCACGAAGTCGCCCTCCTTCTCGAACTTCACGACCCGGCCGAACCCGGCGTCGAACGGCGTCAGCGAGGCGCTCAGCTCATTGCCGTACAGCGGCATGCCGGCCTCCAGGCGCAGCGTGTCCCGGCAGGCCAGCCCGCACGGGGCCAGCCCCACGCCCTCGCCCGCCCCGGTCAGCGCCTGCCACACCTCGACCGCGTGCTCCGGCGCGACGAACAGCTCGAAGCCGTCCTCGCCGGTGTAGCCGGTACGGGCGATGAGCGCGGGGACGCCGGCGACCGTACCGGGCAGGCCGGCGTAGTACTTCAGGCCGTCCAGGTCGGAATCGGTCAGGGTCTTGAGGATGCCGGCGGCCTCGGGGCCCTGCACCGCGATCAGCGCGTACGCGTCGCGGTCGTCGCGGACCTCGGCGTCGAAGCCCGCCGACCGCTCCACGAGGGCGTCCAGCACCACCTGGGCGTTGGAGGCGTTGGCGACGACCAGGTACTCGGGGGCCTCGGGCTCACCGAGCCGGTAGACGATCAGGTCGTCCAGGATGCCGCCGTCCTCGTTGCAGATCATGGTGTAGCGGGCGCGGCCGGGCTTGACGGTCCCGATGTTGCCGATCAGGGCGTAGTCCAGGAACCGCGCCGCCTGCGGGCCGGTGACGGTGATCTCGCCCATGTGCGAGAGGTCGAAGAGGCCCGCCTTCGTGCGCACGGCGTTGTGTTCGTCGCGCTCGGAGCCGTAGCGCAGGGGCATGTCCCAGCCGGCGAAGTCGGTCATCGTGGCGCCGAGCGAACGATGCAGGGCGTCGAGCGCTGTCCGGCGGAGTTCGGTACTGCTCATCGGTCGGTCTCCCAGGGCGATGGGGTCCCCCGTCGGCCGGGGCCGGGCACGGGGAGGGTGAGGACGTTCCTCCCCATCTGTCATCGGAACCTGAGAGGTTCGCCATGACCGTCCGCGCAGGGGACGTCACGGCTTGCACCTTGGGTGGAGCCGCCGGAAACTCGCACGGCGGCCCGCTTTTCAGATGTGCCTGGCCCGCGCGGTAACGGTGCCTGAGAGATTCAAGGGAGGGACTTGCTCCTTCGGCGCCCCGGCGAAATATGCCAGGGACTCTCCCGCGCGGATTCAAACGGCCGGTATGCAGTTGGCGCGCTCATCATTGCATGCATCGTGGGGCTTCGGCAGGGGGACCTTTCCCTCGTACGCACAGGGTGTCCAGGCCTGTACGGACGGCTGTGACAGGTCTGTGTCGGGAAACGGACGGAATGAAGAGGCTCCGCCGTTACCGTCTCTTTACACTCGGTGGGGACGGTGCTCAGGCGCCTGCCCCAGGGGAGGACTCACGGTGAACAGGACCACGGCGTACGCCACCACGGGTGTCGCGCCGCCCGGGCAGCAGGCCCCTTCGGCCGGGGAGGCCCACGGCGCGCTGCCGGCGCCCGTCGTCCGCGACCTGCGCGAGAGCGCCGGCCGCGGTCCGCACGCCCTGCGCTTCGGCCCCCGCGACCTCGTGGTGGTCACCGGACTGCCCGGCAGCGGCAAATCCACACTGATGCGGCGCGCGGTGCACGGCACCCGGATCGACTCCCAGGACACCCGCGACCGCTGGGACCGCCGCATGCCGCGCCTCCTGCCGTACGGGGTGTACCGGCCCCTGGTCCGCCTCGACCACTACGCCGGGCTGCGCCGCGCCCTGCGCACCGGCGAGGGGGTCGTCGTGCACGACTGCGGTACCCACGCCTGGGTGCGCCGCTGGCTGGCCCGCGAGGCCCGCCGCCGGGGCGCGGGGCTGCATCTGCTGCTGCTCGACGTCCCCCCGGAACAGGCGCTGGACGGCCAGCGTGAGCGCGGCCGCGGCGTCTCCCGGTACGCCTTCCTGCGGCACCGCACCGCCGTCCACCGGCTGCTGCGGTCCGTGGAGCGCGGCGACCCGCCCGCGGGCTGCGGCTCGGCGGTCCTGGTCGACCGGGACGCGGCGAACGCGCTGCGCCGCATCGACTTCACGGGCTGACGGCCGCAGGGGGCGGGCGGTCGCACGGGCTGACGGCCGCGGCGCGGCAGCGGTTAGCCTTTTCAGCCACAGCAGTGGTTCCAGGCAGGCGGTAGGCAGATGGACTTCCCGGCGGGCTTCTCCGCGGACTTCCCGGCACAGACTCACCCCCATCCGCACGGAGGATGGCCCGGCAACGAGTTGGAGGAGGTGCTCTCCGCCTCCCTCGGCGTGCCCTCGGCGGACGGCCGGATCATCGAGGTGCTGGGCAGGAGCTTCGTCTGGGTTCCGCTGCCGAACGGCGGCGGCCCGCACAGCGGCCCGCTGGACCTGCCCACCCTGGAGATCGAGGGACAGGCGTACGTCCCGGTCTTCAGCTCCGAGGAACAGTTCCGCCAGGTCGTCGGCTCCCACATGTCGTTCACCGTCGCGCCCGCGGTGGAGTTCGCGCGGGGTCTGCCGCCGCAGGCCGGGATCGCGGTGAACCCCGGCGGCGTGGTCGGCGTCCCGCTGCCGCCGCCCGCCGTGGCCGAACTGTGCCGCGCCGGACGCGGCCCGCTGGACGGTCCGGCGGGCGGCGGCCGGGTCAAGCTGTTCGAGCCCGACTGGCAGGACGATCCGGTGGACTTCCTCGCCGCCGCGGGCGCGGAGTTCGAGGCGATCGGCGTCGTCAGCACCGCACGCCGCTGCCTCGCCGAGGTCGAGACCGCGGACCCGGTGCTGTTCGTCGGGGTCGAACTGTCCCAGTGGGAGGGCGATCTGCAGACCCTGCCCGGCGAGGCCCTGGGCCGCGCGCTGGGCCTCCGGCCGGTGAAGTGGCCCGTCAACCTGGTCCTCCTGGACGTGGCCCAGGACCCGGTCGGCGAATGGATGCGCGACCGCGTCCGCCCCTTCTACCAGCGCGAGGGCTGACCCGCCCGGCGGAGCGAGCGGGAGGTCGCCCGTCCGTCGGCTCGCCGGTGCCCGGCGGACGGGCGGAGCCCCCCGGGCCGCGGGCGGCTTAAGCTAGGTTCGTTGGCTGGGGCGAGGGTGTTGTACGGAGGGGCGATACAAAGTGAGCGCTGGCACCGCGGCGGCCGGACAGGTCGAGCACATGCTGCGCCAGGTGACCCCCGGGCGTTACGACGCCTATGAGGCGTTGCTGCGCGCGCTCGCGACCCCCTCCTCCGGTCATGTCTGGATGCTGCTGTGGCACGGTCAGGCCGGCTCCCCGGACGCCCAGTACGGGAACATGGAGGTCGACGGCTTCGGCTACGCGCCCTGCGTGACCTCCGCCCAGGAGCTGTCCGCCAGTGGCTGGAACCGGTCGTACGAGGTGGTCGACGGCCTCGAGGCCGCCCGCGCCCTCTACCCCGACCGCTACGGCCTCTGGCTCAACCCGCACGCCCCCGGCGGCGGCCTCGGCATCCCGTGGCTCGATCTGCGCCGACTCGCCACCGGCCTCGACCGGCAGCCCGCCGGGCCCCTGCGGCTGTCCGAACCCGCCATCGAGATCCCCCAGTTCTACGCCCTGCTCACGCAGAACGCGCACCGTACGCCCGCCGTGCGCGCGTTGCGCCGCGCCTGGGTGCAGCCGGCGCTGGGCGCGCCGTACCTCGCCATCGGACTCGACGTGTACGACACCTCGCCGCCGGCCGTCGACGCGGTGCGCGCGATGATGCAGCAGTCCATCGGTGCCGTCCCGGACGGGCTCCCGGTGTCGACCGTCGCGATGACCGACGAGCACGACCCGGTCGCCATGTGGCTGCGGGCCAACGCCCGCCCGTTCTACGACCGTGAGGCCCACGGGGCCGTTCCGCCCCCCGTCGCCGGCTCCGGCTACCCGCCCGCGCACCAGCGCTGACCGGGCCGTCTCCGCGAGAGGCCGGGACGGCCGGGGCCGTCGTGCCCGCCGTTCCTGACTCAGCGTGACGGTGTCCAGATGGTGGACATGAGTGCCGGCGGCGGACGTTCGTGCCGTCGACGAGACTGATGTCACGTCAGTCTTCAGGTCATGTGCGCTCGGCTATGGCTGGCTGACCGCCCGTCACCTGCGGTTTCACCCGTTCTTCACACCGTTCGGCGCTTATCGGGCGGCGGTTGGGGGGATGTCGGATGTCTCGAGACGGTCACTTCCCGGCGGAGGGGCGCCTGAAGCGTCCCTTATGTCAACTGTTCAGATCTCAGGTAGGTATCACCGGTATCCGGACTGTTCTCGACTCGCTGTGAACATCTGTAGTGTTCGGCCGGTCAAGATGCATCCACATAGCGGACCCGGAGTGGCCCCAATATGCGCATAACCAAGTCCCGAGCGGCTCGGGCGATCACGGCCGCGGTGGCGGTCGCTCTGATCGCCACGGGCTGCTCCAGTGAACGGGACAGTGACAACAAGAGCGAAGGCAGGAAGGACACCTTCGTCTTCGCCGGTGCCGGTGACCCAGGCTCCCTGGACCCTTCCCTCGCGAGCGACGGTGAAACCTTCCGTGTGACGCGGCAGGCGTTCGAGGCTCTCATCGAGCACGAGTCCGGCGGCAGCGAGATGGTCGGCGGTCTCGCCGAGGACTGGTCCAGCAACGACAAGGGCACCGTCTGGACCTTCAACCTCCGCAAGAACGTGAAGTTCCACGACGGCGAGGCGTTCAACGCCGAGGCCGTCTGCGCCAACTACGACCACTGGTTCAACTGGACGGGCACCTACCAGTCCAGCGCGGTCTCCTACTACTGGCAGACCATCATGGGCGGCTTCGCGAAGAACGAGGACAAGGAGGCGCCCGAGGCGAACTACAAGTCCTGCACCGCGAAGGACGAGAACACCGCCGTCATCGAGGTCAAGGAGCCTTCCGCCAACCTCCCCGGCGGCTTCTCCCTCAACGCCCTGGCGATCCACTCGCCGAAGGCGATCGAGGAGTACAAGAAGCAGGACGCCTCCGCCAAGGGCGACGCCATCACGTACCCCAAGTACAGCCAGGAGGCCGGCACGGTCGCCGGTACCGGCCCGTACAAGATCACGAAGTGGAACAAGGGCAACAAGGAAGTTTCCCTCGAGCGCTTCGACGACTACTGGGGCGAGAAGGCGAAGATCAAGAACCTGGTCTTCCGCACGATCTCCGACGAGCAGACGCGCCGCCAGGCGCTGCAGGCCGGTGACATCGACGGCTACGACCTCGTCGCTCCGGCCGACGTCAATACCCTCGAGAAGGAGGGTTTCGCCGTCCCGACCCGTGGCGTCTTCAACCTCTTCTACGTGGGTATGAGCCAGGAGGCCAACCCCGCGCTGAAGAAGAAGGAAGTCCGCCAGGCCATCGCGCAGTCGATCGACCGGGAGAACCTGGTCAAGACCCAGCTGCCCGAGGGCGGCAAGGTCGCCGACCAGTTCATGCCCGACACGATCGAGGGCTACTCCAAGGACGTCAAGCAGTACCCCTTCGACACGGACGCCGCCAAGAAGCTCCTGAAGAAGGCCGGTCAGGAGAAGCTGAAGGTCGACTTCTGCTACCCGACCGAGGTCACCCGCCCGTACATGCCTGCCCCGCAGGACCTGTTCGAGCTGATGAAGGCCGACCTGGAGAAGTCCGGCATCACCGTCACGCCGAAGGCCATGAAGTGGGCCCCGGACTACCTGGACGCCACCGAGGCGGGCTCCTGTGACCTGCACATGCTCGGCTGGACCGGTGACTTCAACGACGGCTTCAACTTCATCGGCACCTGGTTCTCCGGGTACGACAAGCAGTGGGGCTTCAAGGACAAGAAGGTCTTCGACGCCGTGAACGCCGGCTCGAAGCTCGGCAAGCACGACGAGCGCGTCGCCGCCTACAAGAAGGCCAACGAGGTCGTCATGGAGTACCTGCCGGGTGTCCCGGTCTCGTCCTCCCCGCCGGCCATCGCCTTCGGCAAGAACGTGAACCCGCCGAACGTCTCCCCGCTGACGCAGGAAGTCTTCTCCGAGGCCTCCTTCAAGTAAGCGCGTAAGCGGCAGGAAACGAAGAAACGAAAAACGGGGGGTCCGCCCGGCCGTCGGAAACCGGCGGCCGGGCGGGTCCATTCATGTAAGACATCACGCAAGAAAGGGGCATGCGGGGTGCTGCGTCTCGTCGTACGAAGACTGCTCCAGCTCATACCCACGCTGCTCGGCCTGTCGGTACTGCTCTTCCTGTGGCTCGACCGGCTGCCCGGCGGACCCGCCTCAGCGATCCTGGGGGAAAAGGCCACCGAGGCCGAAGTAATCCGCATCAACCGTGCGCTCGGGCTGGACCAGCCCGTCTACGTCCAGTACTGGCGCTTCCTCAAGCGCATCGCCGAACTCGACCTGGGCACCTCCACCCAGACCGGACAGCCGGTGTGGGACGAGTTCGCCCAGCGCTTCCCCGCGACCGTGGAGCTGTCCCTCCTCGCGATCCTCATCGCCGTGGTCGTCGGCATCCCGCTCGGTTACTTCGCCGCCCGCAACCGCGGCGGCTGGCTCGACGTCACCGCGGTCTCCGGTTCGCTCATCGGCATCTGCATCCCGGTCTTCTTCCTTGCCCTGATCCTCAAGAGCGTCTTCGCCGTCGAGCTCGGGTTCTTCCCCGTCTCCGGACGCCAGGAGACCGGCATCGACGCCACGAGCGTGACCGGTCTCGCCGTCCTGGACGGCATCCTCACCGGGGAGTTCGACGCCACCGGGGACGCGCTCCACCACCTGGTCCTGCCTGCCGTCGCCCTGTCCTCCATCCCGCTCGCGGTCATCGTGCGCATGACCCGCGCCAGCGTCCTCGAGGTGCAGGACGAGGACTACGTCCGCACCGCCGAGGCCAAGGGCCTCAAGCGGAGCGTCGTCCGCGGCCGGCACGTGCTGCGCAACGCGATGCTCCCCGTGGTGACCGCGGTCGGCCTGCTCACGGGCTCCCTGCTGTCCGGCGCGGTCCTGACCGAGTCCGTGTTCGACTTCGGCGGTATCGGCTCCTTCATCCGGACCGCGATCGACGGCCGAGACTACCCCGTGCTCGTCGGGTTCATCATGTTCATCGCGATGGTGTACGTCCTGATCAACCTGCTGGTGGACGTGGCGTACAGCCTCATCGACCCGAGAGTGCGGGTGCACTAGCGTGAGCGTCGCCACCAAGACCGAGAAGATCCAGCGCCTCGCGGAACTGACCGCGACCAAGGAGACCGGCACCGGCGCCAGCCTGTGGCGGGAAGCCTTCCGCCGCCTGAGGCGCAGCAAGATGGCGATCATCGGCGCGGCCGTCATCGCCCTGTTCGTCCTCGTCGCGATCGTCGGGCCCTACCTCACCCCGTACGCCCCGACTGCCCAGACCTGGCGGGGCGAGGTCTTCCCCAACCGGGGTGAGTTCGTCGGCCCGCGCGGCGGGAACTGGTTCGGAGTCGACCACCTCGGCCGGGACATGTTCTCCCGCATGCTGGTCGGCGCCCGCCAGACGCTGCTCGTCGGCGTCGTCGCCACGCTCATCGGCCTGACCATCGGCTTCCTGATCGGTGGCTTCTCCGGAGCCGCCGCCACCCTCGGCGGCGACACCGGAAGGCGCATCGACTCCGTCATCATGCGCTTCATCGACATGATGCTGGCGATGCCCTCGCTGCTGCTGGCCGTGTCCATCGCGGCCGTCATGGGCCAGTCGCTGACCACCGTGATGATCGCCGTGGGTGTGGTCCAGATCCCGGTGTTCGCCCGGCTGCTGCGCGGCTCCATGCTGGCGCAGGGCGGCGCGGACTACGTGCTCGCGGCCAAGTCCCTCGGTGTGCGCAAGCGGCGCATCGTGGTCTCGCAGATCATCCCCAACTCGCTCAGCCCGGTGATCGTGCAGGCCACGCTCTCCCTGGCCACCGCGATCATCGAGGCGTCCGCCCTGTCCTACCTGGGCCTGGGCAACCCCGACCCGGCCATCCCCGAGTGGGGCGTCATGCTCGCCCAGGCGCAGCGCTTCTTCGACAACGCGCCGATGATGGCGGTCTACCCCGCCGTCGGCATCATCATCACCGCCCTCGGCTTCACCCTCCTCGGCGAGGCCATGCGGGAAGCCCTCGACCCGAAGCTGAGAGGCTGAACCACCATGTCTCTGCTCACTGTCGACGAACTGACCGTCACCTTCGGCGGCCGCGGCCGCAAGGAGTCCCGGGCGGTCGACGGCGTCTCCTTCGAGGTCGACCAGGGCCAGGTCGTGGGCCTGGTCGGCGAGTCCGGCTGCGGAAAGTCCGTCACCTCCCTGGCCCTGATGGGCCTGTTGCCCCCCAAGGGCGTCACGATCGGGGGCCGCGCCGAATTCGACGGCACGGACCTGTTCACCATGAGCCCGTCCGCCCGCCGCGACCTGCGCGGCAGCGAAATGGCGATGATCTTCCAGGACCCGCTGTCCTCGCTCAACCCGGTCGTGCCGCTCGGCGTGCAGGTCACCGAGATCCTGGAGCGCCACCGCGGGATGAAGGGGGAGGCCGCCCGCAAGGAGGCCGCCCACCTGCTGGACCGGGTCGGCATCCCCGACCCGACCCGGCGGCTCAAGGAGTACCCGCACCAGCTCTCCGGCGGTATGCGCCAGCGCGCGCTGATCGCCATGGCGGTGGCCTGCGCCCCGCGCATGCTCATCGCCGACGAGCCCACCACGGCCCTCGACGTGACGATCCAGGCGCAGATCCTGGAACTGCTCAAGGAGCTCGTGGACCAGGAGGGCACCGCCCTGCTGATGATCACTCACGACCTCGGCGTGGTCGCCGGCCTCTGCGACCAGGTCAACGTGCTCTACGCGGGCAAGGCCGTGGAGACCGCCGGGCGCCGCGACCTGTTCGCCCACCCCACCCACCCCTACACGCACGGACTGCTGGGCTCCATCCCGCGCCTGGACTCGCCCCGGGGCGAGTCCCTCAAGCCCATCCGCGGCTCCATCAACGACCGCGTAGCCTGGGCCGACGGCTGTGCCTTCGCGCCGCGCTGCGACCGGTACGAGATGGGCTGCCTGACCGGCACCCCGCAGCTCACCGAGCCCCGCACCGCCGGTCACCAGGCGCGGTGCGTCAACCCTGTGCTCGACGACGCGAAGGCCGAGGAGGTCCCCGCATGAGCCTGCTCGAACTGGACGGCGTCAAGGTCCACTTCCCCATCAAGAAGGGCGTGCTGTTCGACCGTACGGTCGGCCACGTCTACGCCGTGGACGGGGTGTCCCTGAAGGTCGAGGCCGGTGAGACCTACGGCCTGGTCGGCGAGTCCGGCTGCGGCAAGACCACCCTCGGGCGGTCCGTGCTGCGACTGGTGGACATCACCGAGGGGTCCGTCGTCCTCGACGGCACCGACCTGGCGAAGCTGCCCGGTGAGGAGATGCGCCGCTTCCGGCGCCGGCTCCAGATGGTCTTCCAGGACCCGCTGGGCTCGCTCAACCCCCGGCAGAACATCGAGTCGATCCTGTCCGAGGGCATGGTCGCCCACGGCATCGGCAAGAACCAGGAGGAGCGCCGCGAGAAGATCAAGTCGATCCTGGAGCGGGTCGGCCTGCCCTCCAACGCCCTGGCCCGCTACCCGCACGAGTTCTCCGGCGGCCAGCGCCAGCGCATCGGCATCGCCCGCGCCCTCGTCCTCGAACCCGACGTGATCATCTGCGACGAGCCGGTCTCCGCGCTCGACGTGTCGATCCAGGCCCAGGTCATCAACCTGCTGGAGGAACTCCAGGAAGAACTCGGCCTGACCTACCTGGTGATCGCCCACGACCTCGCGGTCGTCCGGCACATCTCCGACACGATCGGCGTGATGTACCTGGGTTCGCTGGTCGAGGAGGCGTCGAGCGACACGCTGTACGCCGAGCCCAAGCACCCGTACACCAAGGCCCTGATGTCGGCGGTGCCGGTGCCGGACCCGGAGGTGGAGGACAAGCGCGAGCGCATCCTGCTCACCGGCGACCTGCCCTCCCCGGCGAACCCGCCCAGCGGCTGCCGCTTCCACACCCGCTGCCCCTGGGCGCAGGCCGAGCGGTGCGCGACCGAACGGCCGGAACTGAAGGACGTCGGCGGCGGTCACCGGGTGGCCTGCCACTACACCGCCGAGATCGCGTCGGGAGAGCTGAAGCCGACCCGGCCGATGGACATCGAGGCCGTCACGGAGACCGAGGCCATCGAGGACGCGCTGGTGGAGCGGATCGAGGGCGAAGCGGAGGGCCCCACCGCGCTCCTGCCGGCCGACTCGACGACCAAGCCGGACGCCGCCGTGGTCAAGGAGAAGGTACCCGCGGCGGCCGAGGCCCCGGGCGACCCGACGGCCGACGCCGTCGCGAAGGACCAGGACGTCGCGGCGCCGGACGCGTCCGGTGAGGGTTCGGCCGGGATCGACTGACGGACCGCCACATCCCTCGGATTCCCGGAGCACCGGACGGAGCTGAACCGTTCGGTGCTCCGGGAACTCCTCGGGCCGCACGTCCGTGCCACCCCTCGCCTTGCTTTACAAGGCGAGGGGTTCCTGCTGAGTGAGAATGTGAAAGTGCTCCAGCAACTCTTCAGCCCGTCCCTCCTGCACGCGCTCGACCTGATCGGCATCTTCGTCTTCGCGATCTCGGGTGCCCTGCTGGCCGTCCGCAAGAACCTCGATGTCTTCGGCATGGCGGTCCTCGCGGAGGCCACCGCCCTCGGCGGCGGACTCTTCCGGGACGTGGTCATCGGCGCCGTGCCGCCCGCCGCCTTCACGGACCTGGGGTACTTCGTCACCCCGCTGCTCGCCGTGGTGCTGGTGTTCTTCCTGCACCCGCACGTGGAGCGCATCCAGAACGCCGTCAACTTCTTCGACGCCGCCGGGCTCGGTCTGTTCTGCGTCGTCGGCACCGCCAAGGCGTACGACTACGGGCTCAGCGTGACCTCCTCCGCCTGCCTCGGCCTGGTCACCGCGGTGGGCGGCGGCGTGGTGCGGGACGTGCTCGCCAACGAGGTGCCCTCGCTGCTGCGCTGGGACCGCGATCTCTACGCGGTACCGGCGATGGTCGGCGCGACCATGGCGGCGCTGTGCATCCGCTTCGACGCGCTGAACTCGTTCACCAGCACCCTTTCCGTGCTCACGGCGTTCACGCTGCGGCTGCTGGCGTTGCGGTACCACTGGCGGGCGCCCCGCGCGTGGCAGCGGCGCTCGACGGCCCGCGAGGAGGAGTAGGACGGGCCGACGCAGGGGAGGACGTCCGACAAAGCTACCGCTTAGTAGCTACTTCTTGTACTCTTCATCCATGCCAGAAGCAGCCTCCGCCCGGGTCGCGAGCCGGGCCACCGTCGGTGACAGCGAGTTCGACCGCGACACCGCGGTGACGCTCCGCGCGCCGGGCGTCTACGACGTCGACCTCTCCGACGGCTGGACGATCATCAACGCCGTCAACGGCGGCTATCTGCTGGCCGTCCTGGGCCGCGCCCTCGCCGACGCCCTGCCGCACCCGGACCCGTTCACCATCTCCGCGCACTACCTGACCGCCTCCCGGCCGGGCCCGGCGGTCGTCCGCACCGAGACCGTGCGCACCGGGCGCACCCTGTCGACCGGTCAGGCGTCCCTCCTCCAGTACGACGACGAGGGCCGCGAGGTCGAACGCATCCGCGTACTGGCCTCCTACGGCGACCTGGACACCCTCCCCGACGACGTCCGCACGGCGGCCCGGCCGCCCGCGCTGCCGCCCATGGAGCAGTGCTTCGACCCCGAGGACGGTCCGACCCCCGTCGACGGCAGCTCCGCCATCACCGAGCGGCTGATGCTCAAGCTCGACCCGTCGACCCTCGGCTGGGCCCTCGGGCAGCCCTCCGGCAAGGGGGAGATGCGGGCCTGGTTCGGGCTCGCCGACGGCCGGGACGCCGACCCGTTCTCCCTGTTGCTCGCCGTGGACGCGCTGCCGCCCACCGCCTTCGAGATCGGGCTCACCGGCTGGGTCCCCACGGTCGAGCTGACGGCGCACGTCCGCTCCCGTCCGGCGCCCGGCCCGCTGCGGGTGTCGATCACCACCCGCAACCTCGCCGGCGGCTTCCTGGAGGAGGACGCCGAGGTCTGGGACAGCACGGACCGGCTGGTGGCCCAGTCCCGCCAGCTCGCCCGCGTACGGCTGCCCTGAGGGGTCCGGCAGGCATCGTGCCGGGGCTGCCGGGTCCGCTTGTCCTCAATGTGGCCCTCGGCCTCGGTGGCGTGGAGCTGTCGGCCCGGCCGGCGTTCCCGCAGGTGAGCGACGTCGTTCCGGGGGGCTTCTGAGCCGGGGCGCTCGAACCGGCGTCGTTTCCCGGCCGACCGCGCCCCCGGGGCCGCCGGACAGGGCCCGTAGAATCGGGCTCACCATGGCATACCTCGACCACGCCGCGACCACCCCGATGCTTCCCGAGGCGGTCGAGGCACTCACCGCGCACCTGGGCGTCACCGGCAACGCCTCCTCCCTGCACGCGGCCGGCCGGCGCGCCCGCCGGAGCGTCGAGGAGGCCCGCGAAACCCTCGCCGAAGCCCTCGGCGCCCGCCCCAGCGAGGTGGTGCTCACCTCCGGCGGGACCGAGGCCGACAACCTCGCGGTGAAGGGCCTGTACTGGGCCCGCCGTGACGCGGAGCCGGCCCGCACCCGCGTCCTCGCGAGCCCCGTGGAGCACCACGCCGTCCTCGACGCCGTGCACTGGCTCGGCGAGCACGAGGGCGCCACCGTCGAGTACCTGCCGGTCGACTCCCACGGCCGGGTCCACCCGGACGCGCTGCGCGAGGCGATCGCCCGCAACCCCGACGACGTCGCCCTGGCCACCGTGATGTGGGCGAACAACGAGATCGGCACGCTGCTGCCGGTCCGTGAACTCGCCGAGGTCGCCGCCGAGTTCGGCGTTCCGCTGCACTCCGACGCGGTCCAGGCCTTCGGCCAGGTGCCCGTGGACTTCGCCTCCTCGGGGCTCGCCGCGATGACCGTCTCCGGCCACAAGATCGGCGGCCCGTACGGCATCGGGGCGCTGGTCCTGGGCCGCGAGCACACCCCCGTGCCGGTGCTGCACGGCGGAGGTCAGGAGCGCCACGTGCGCTCCGGCACGCTCGACGTGCCCGCGGTCGCCTCCTTCGCGGTGGCCGGCCGACTGGCCGCCGAGCAGCAGGAGTGGTTCGCCCGCGAGGTCGGAGCCCTCCGCGACGACCTGGTCGCCGCGGTCCGCGAGGCCGTCCCGGACGCCGTCCTCGGCGGCGACCCCTCGCCCGGGGGGCGGCTCCCGGCCAACGCCCACTTCACGTTCCCCGGCTGCGAGGGCGACTCCCTGCTGCTCCTGCTCGACGCCCAGGGCATCGAGTGCTCCACCGGTTCCGCCTGCACGGCGGGCGTCGCCCAGCCCAGCCACGTCCTCCTGGCCACCGGCACCGACCCGGACCTGGCCCGCGGCACCCTCCGCTTCTCCCTCGGCCACACCTCCACCCGGGCCGACGTCGAAGCCCTGGCCAAGGCCATCGGCCCGGCAGTGGAACGGGCCCGGGCGGCGGGGCTCAGCTAGGCCCCGTCCGGGCACGACAACGACCTACGAGGCGGGTTCCCTTCGCCGGTATGACCCGGATCAGGTGACTAGGGGTCGCCTTCCGGTCCAAATGCGACCTTCCGGCCTCTCAGCCCGACCGTCGATGTCGGCACCAGCGGAAGCCGCAACCTCACGCTGAAGTCGGCTACTCCGGTCGAACTCCCTCACTCGTCTCGTAGGCCTGTTTTCATAATAGAACGTCCACCGCTGGAGGGAAGAGTCCGGATTGAGATTTTTCATCCTTTTTTCGGGTGGCGGGGTCAGGCCGTCGCCGTGCGCGCCTGACGTACGAGTTTCATGTAGCGGTCCCAGTCCCAGTGCGGGCCCGGGTCGGTGTGATCCGTCCCCGGCACCTCGATGTGGCCGATGATGTGCTTCCGGTCGACGGGTATGTCGTAGCGCGCGCAGATCCGGGCCGTGAGCCGGGCGGAGGCCTCGTACATCTCGTCCGTGAGGTCCTGCGGCCGGTCCACGAACCCCTCGTGCTCGATGCCGATGCTGCGCTCGTTGTAGTCGCGGTTCCCCGCGTGGTACGCCACGTCGAGCTCGCGGATCATCTGGGTGATCCGCCCGTCCTGCCCGACGACGTAGTGCGTGGCCGCCCGGTGCCCGGGGTCCTGGAACGCCCGCACCGCGCTGTCGAAGCTGCCCTGGGTGACATGGACGATCACCATCTCGATGCCGTAGTCGTCGGGCCGGTCCGCGCGCCGCCAGTTGGCGTCCGAGGCCGCGACCCAGCGGGCACCCGAGAAGTCGACCGCGCCCGGCTCGCGCGGCTTCTCGATCCCGGGCACACGCCACCACAGGCGGCCCAACTCGTCCCGCGCCAGCACGGCGGTGCCCGCGGCGGCAGCCACCCCGCCGACGATCAGGGCGCGCCGCCCGATGCGCCGGTCGCCGTCCTTGGAAGCTCTTCTCTCCCCCATGCCGGCCACAACGGATATCCGGTGGCTCCGGTTCCCGTGCCCCGTACCCTGGAGGGGTTATGACTGAAATCCCGCAGCCCTCCAGCCCCCGCCCCCGCCCCCTCCGGGTGCTGGCCGCCATGTCCGGCGGAGTCGACTCCGCCGTGGCCGCCGCCCGTGCCGCCGAAGCGGGACACGACGTGACCGGCGTCCACCTCGCGCTCTCCGCGAACCCCCAGTCCTTCCGCACGGGCGCGCGGGGCTGTTGCACCATCGAGGACTCGCGCGACGCCCGCCGCGCCGCCGACGTCATCGGCATCCCGTTCTACGTGTGGGACCTCGCCGACCGCTTCCGTGAGGACGTGGTGGAGGACTTCGTCGCCGAGTACGAGGCGGGCCGCACCCCCAACCCGTGCCTGCGCTGCAACGAGAAGATCAAGTTCGCCGCGCTGCTGGACAAGGCGCTGGCCCTCGGCTTCGACGCCGTGGCCACCGGCCACTACGCGCGGGTGGTCACCCTGCCCGACGGCACGCGAGAGCTGCACCGCGCCTCCGACATGGCCAAGGACCAGTCGTACGTCCTGGGCGTGCTGGACGACCGGCAGCTCGCCCACGCGATGTTCCCGCTCGGCGACACGGTCACCACCAAGGAGGAGATCCGCGCGGAGGCCGAGCGGCGTGGGCTCGCGGTCGCCAAGAAGCCCGACTCGCACGACATCTGCTTCATCGCCGACGGCGACACCCAGGGCTTCCTCGCCGACCGCCTGGGCCGGGCCGAGGGCGACATCGTCGACGAGTCCGGCAGCAAGGTCGGCACGCACGAGGGCGCGTACGGCTTCACCATCGGCCAGCGCAAGGGCCTGCGGATCGGCACCCCCGCCCCCGACGGAAAGCCCCGCTACGTCCTCGACATCTCCCCGGTGACCAACACCGTCACCGTCGGCCCCGCGGACGCCCTCGACGTCGGCGCCCTCACCGCGATCAACCCCCGCTGGTGCGGCACCGCCCCGACCGGCCCCGGCACCTACACCGCCCAGCTCCGCGCCCACGGCGACGAGACCGAGGTGACGGCGGAACTCGTCGACGGCACCCTGGAGGTGTCGTTCGCGGAGCCGGTCCGAGGAGTCGCCCCCGGCCAGGCCGTCGTCCTCTACGCGGGGACCCGCGTCGTCGGCTCCGCCACCATCGCCACGACCTCCCGCGCGAAGACCCCCACGACGGTCTGACCCCGGGGCGTCCGACGGGGCCGGCGCGGTGAGCTCGCCGAAACGGTGCCGGGCCCGGCCGCCCGGGCCGTCCGTGCTCGCCGCCTGACCGCGGTGCCGTTCGGGGCCTCAGCGGGCGAAGAAGTCCGTCAGGACCGGGGCCAGGACGTCCGGTTCGACCATGTGGGTCTGGCCGGCCAGGGTGCGGCAGGTGCCCCGGGGGGCGGCGTCCGCGATGGCCCGGGCGGCCTCGCGCATCCAGGCCGGACTCGCGTCGCCCGCGATGGACAGCACCGGCACGGGGATCGACGCCAGCAGCTTCACGGGGACACCGCCGCCGCCCATGACGGCGTCGTCGTGGGCGAGGCTCGGCGCCATCGACTCCATACCGGCCCACATGGGGGACTGCCGGGCGCTCTGGATCACCGCCTCGCCGAGCCCGGTGAGGCGGAGGAAGAGCTCCACCGCGTCCCCGCGGCGCCCCTCGGCGAGTGCCTGCGTCAGGCGCTCGGTGTACTGCGCGCGCTCGCGCAGGTCCTCCTCGGACATCGCGTACGGCGTCTCGTACACGGCGACATGGCGCACCGGCAGACCGCTCGCCGCCGCGCGCAGCGCCAGCGCGCCGCCCGAGGAGACGCCGTACAGCGACGCCTCCCCGCCCATCGCCGCGATCAGCGCCGCCAGGTCCTCGACCTCGCGTTCCACCGCGTACGGCGGGGTGTCCCCGCTCGCCCCGCGGCCCCGGCGGTCGTAGACGACGACCCGGAACCGCTCCGAGAGCGGTGCGGCCAGTGGCGCCACCGTGGCGCCCGTCGACATCGCGCCGCTGACGAGGACGACCACGGCACCCCGTCCGGCGCTCTCGTGGGCGATGAGGGTGCCGTCACGCGAAACGATGTTCTTGTCCATGTCTCCGCAGACTGCCGCACCGCGGCCCGATCATGGGTGAGGCGGGCCGCGCGTCCGTCGATCGCAACCCTTCTATCCGATCATCGGACTTCCACGTCGTAGAAACACAGGTGGTCCTTGATGTCGCCGACGGCGGACTTCGGGTCCGGGTAGGCCCAGACGAGATCGGCCGCGTCCGGGCGGGACCAGTAGGAAGCGGTGCCCTTGAAGGGGCAGTGGGTGTGGGTCCCGGACGGGGTCAGCAGGTCGAGCCGTACGTCCTCGGGCGGGAAGTAGTACCGAGCGGGGCAGCCCGTCTCGCGCAGCACCAGCGCCCGATCGCTCTCGGCCAGGACCTCCCCGCCGTGCACCACGCGCACGTGCCGGTCGCTCCGCTCGACGGTGATGCGGTGCCCTCGGGGTTCTCGGGGTTCTCGGGTCACGATCGCTCCTCCTCGGCCGTCCGCCTGTTGCCGGTACAGCGCACACCGGCCCCGGGTTCTTCCAGGGGGCTCGGTCGGGGCGCCGGGCCGGGCCCGTACTGTGGGCCCGTGAACATCTGTGTCTTCCTCTCCGCGGCCGACCTCGACGAGCGTTACACGGGCCCCGCGCGGGAGTTCGCCCGACTGCTGGGCAAGGGCGGCCACACCCTGGTGTGGGGCGGTTCCGACGTCGGTCTGATGAAGGTCGTCGCCGACGGGGTGCAGGAGGCGGGCGGACGGCTCCTCGGCGTCTCGGTGGAGTTCCTGGCGGCGACGGCACGCCGGAACGCCGACGAGATGGTGATCGCCCCCGACCTGGCGGAGCGTAAGCGCCTGCTCCTCGAGAAGGCCGACGCGGTGGTGATCATGGTGGGCGGTACCGGCACCCTGGACGAGGCCACCGAGATCCTGGAGCTGAAGAAGCACGGGCACACGGACAAGCCGGTGGTCCTGCTGAACACCGCGGGCTTCTACGACGGCCTCAAGACGCAGTTCCGGCGGATGGAGGACGAGGGCTTCCTGCCCCGCGCCCTCACCGACCTGGTGTTCTTCGCCGAGGACCCCGTAGGCGCACTGGCGTACCTGGAGGAGAGCCAGGGCATCGAGTGACCCGCCGATGATGCGAGCATGGCGGGCATGGCTACACATGTGATCACCGGAGCGGGCTCCGGCATCGGCGCGGCCGTCGCCCGCAGGCTGCACGCGCGCGGGGACGAACTCGTGCTGCACGCGCGCGAGGCGGGGCGGGCGAAGGAGCTGGCGGCCGCGTTCCCCGGGGCACGGACCCTCGTCGGCGACCTGGCGGAACCCGAGAGGCTCAGCTGGGCCTTCTCCCACCAGTCGCTCCCGGACCGGGTGGACTCCCTGCTGCACATCGCCGGCGTCGTCGACCTCGGCACGGTCGGCGAGCTGACCCCGAAGACCTGGCGGCACCAGCTCGACGTCAACCTCGTCGCCCCCGCCGAACTCACCCGCCACTTCCTGCCCCAGCTCCGCGCGAGCCGGGGCCACGTGGTCTTCGTCAACTCCGGCGCCGGGCTGAACGCCCACGCCCAGTGGTCCGCCTACGCGGCCTCCAAGCACGGCCTGAAGGCGCTCGCCGACTCGCTGCGCCAGGAGGAGCACGGCAACGGAGTCCGCGTCACCTCGGTCTACCCCGGCCGCACCGCCAGCCCCATGCAGGCCAAGGTCCACCAGCAGGAGGGCAAGGACTACGACCCCGGCCGGTGGATCGACCCCGAGTCGGTCGCCACGACCGTCCTCATGGCCCTCGACCTGCCCGGGGACGCGGAGGTCAACGATCTGACGGTACGGCCGGGACGCTGACCCCAGGGGCGTAGGACCGGGACGCGGGATGCCCGGACCGTTCCGTACGCTTCTCCGGTGAGCGATAACAGCCAGTTCAGCTTCGGGGCCGCGACCGGGGTCGGGTCGATGCCGGGCGGGGACGCCCGCGAGGCCGTCAAGACCGTCACCGGAAGCTTCGAGGACTTTCCGTTCCTGCCCGAACTGCCCGCCCGGGGACCCGGCGCGGACATGATCGGACGGACCGCCGGGATGCTCGTCGAGCTGTACGCGCGCGTGGAGCCCAGCGGCTGGCGGATCGGGGACCGGCCGGGGCGGGACACCAGGCGGGCCCGTTCCTGGCTCGGTGAGGACCTCGACGCGCTGGAGGAGTTCACCCAGGGGTACGAGGGCCCGCTGAAGGTGCAGGCCGTGGGTCCGTGGACGCTCGCCGCCCAGCTGGAGCTGAGGAACGGGGAGGCCGCCCTCTCCGACCCCGGCGCCTGCCGTGACCTCACCGCCTCGCTCGCCGAGGGGCTGCGTCTGCACCTCGACGAGATGCGGCGCCGGGTGCCCGGCGCGCGGCTCGTCCTCCAGCTCGACGAGCCGTCCCTCACCGACGTCCTGCGCGGCCGGGTGCGCAGCGCCAGCGGCTACCGCACCCACCGCGCGGTGGACCGGCAGCTGGTCGAGGCCGCGCTCCGGGACGTCGTCGGGGTGCACGACGACGGGCCCGTCGTGGTCCACTCGTGCGCGCCGGACGTACCGTTCGCCCTGCTGCGCCGGGCGGGCGCGCAGGCGATCTCGTTCGACTTCTCGCTCCTCACCGAGCGTGACGACGACACGATCGGAGAGGCGGTGGAGAGCGGCACCCGGCTGTTCACCGGGGTCGTGCCGGGCACGGACGGCCCGCTGTCAGACCCTGCCGGTAGCGTCATGGGTGTCAGAACGCTGTGGCGCAGGCTGGGGCTGCGGCCGGACCTTCTCCCGGAGGCGGTCACGGTCACTCCGGCGTGCGGACTCGCGGGGGCCTCCCCGGAGTACGCGCGCAAGGCCTACGCGCACTGCGTCCGGGCGGCGAGATCCCTGGCGGACAACCCAGAGTAACGGGAGGACACACGGTGGCGGGTGACAAGCAGGCGGAGACGACGAGCGTGCCGGCCGAGGCACGGGAGCAGCACGCCAAGCTCGCTGAGCAGATCGAGGAGCACCGCTTCCGGTACTACGTGAACGACGCGCCCGTCATCAGCGACGCCGAGTTCGACCGGCTGCTGCGGGAGTTGGAGGCGCTGGAGGAGGAGCATCCGGAGCTGCGCACGCCCGACTCGCCGACCCAGAAGGTCGCCGGGGCGTACGAGACGGAGTTCACCTCCGTGCAGCACGTCTCGCGCATGCTCTCCCTCGACAACACCTTCAACGACGACGACCTCGCCGCATGGGTCGAGCGCATCCACAAGGAGCTGGGCGAGCAGAAGTTCCACTTCCTGTGCGAGCTGAAGGTCGACGGCCTGGCCGTCAACCTCACCTACGAGCGGGGCCGGCTCGTCCGCGCGGCGACCCGGGGCGACGGCCGCACCGGCGAGGACATCACGCCCAACGTCCGTACCATCGCCGAGATCCCGGACCGGCTGGGGGGCGACGAGGTGCCCGACCTCGTGGAGATCCGCGGCGAGGTCTATTTCCCGATGGAGAAGTTCCAGGAGCTCAACGCGCGGCTGGTCGCGGCCGGTGACAAGCCGTTCGCCAACCCGCGCAACGCGGCGGCCGGTTCGCTGCGTCAGAAGGACCCGCGGGTCACCGCCACCCGCCCGCTGCACATGGTGGTCCACGGCATCGGTGTCCTGGAGGGCTACAAGGGCATGACCCGCCTCTCCCAGGGCTACGACCTGCTCAAGACCTGGGGCCTGCCCACCTCCGAGCACAACAGGGTCGTCGACGGTCTCGCCGGCGTACGGGAGTTCATCGCGTACTACGGCGAGAACCGGCACTCCGTGGCGCACGAGATCGACGGAGTGGTGGTCAAGCTCGACGAGATCCCGCTCCAGGGCCGTCTCGGCTCCACCTCGCGCGCCCCGCGCTGGGCCATCGCGTACAAGTACGCGCCCGAGGAGGTCAACACCAAGCTGGTCAACATCCGCGTGGGCGTGGGCCGTACGGGCAGGGTCACGCCGTACGCGCAGGTCGAGCCGGTCACCGTGGCCGGTTCCGAGGTGGAGTTCGCCACGCTGCACAACCAGGACGTGGTCAAGGCCAAGGGTGTCCTCATCGGTGACACGGTGGTGCTGCGCAAGGCCGGTGACGTCATCCCGGAGATCCTCGGCCCGGTCGCCGACCTGCGGGACGGCAGCGAACGCGAGTTCGTGATGCCGGCCGAGTGCCCGGAGTGCGGCACGCCGCTGCGCCCGATGAAGGAGGGCGACGTCGACCTGCGCTGCCCCAACGCCCGCACCTGCCCTGCCCAGTTGCGGGAGCGGCTGTTCTACCTCGCCGGGCGCAAGGCGCTGGACATCGAGCACTTCGGCTATGTGGCCGCCGCGGCGCTGACCGGGCCGCTGGAACCGAAGGAGCCGCCGCTGAGGGACGAGGGCGACCTGTTCGACCTCACCGTCGAGCAACTGCTGCCCATCAAGGCGTACGTCCTCGACCAGGACAGCGGTCTGCCCAAGCGGGATCCGAAGACCGGAGACGAGAAGATCGCCACCGTCTTCGCCAACCAGGAGGGCGAGCCGAGGAAGAACGCGGTCGCGATGCTGGCGAACATCGAGGCGGCCAAGGAGCGTCCGCTGGCCCGCGTGCTGACCAGTCTGTCGATCCGTCATGTCGGCCCGGTCGCGGCGGAGGCGCTGGCCCGCGAGTTCCGCTCCATCGACCGCATCGAGCAGGCCACCGAGGAGGAGCTGGCGGGCACCGAGGGGGTCGGCCCGACCATCGCCGCCTCCCTCAAGCAGTGGTTCGCCGAGGACTGGCACCGCGAGATCATCCGCAAGTGGCGGGCGGCCGGTGTCCGCATGGAGGACGAGGGGTCCGGCGAGGACGAGGGCCCGCGTCCACTGGCGGGACTGACGGTCGTGGTGACCGGCACCCTGGAGCACTACACCCGGGACGGCGCGAAGGAGGCGCTGCAGACCCGGGGAGCGAAGGTGACCGGTTCGGTCTCGAAGAAGACGTCCTTCGTCGTCGTGGGAGACAATCCCGGGTCGAAACACGACAAGGCGATGCAGCTCAAGGTGCCGGTTCTGAACGAGGAGGGCTTCACCGTTCTTCTCGAGGAAGGGCCGGAAGCCGCCTCCGACGTGGCACTTCAGGCCGAGGAGTAGCGGTGGGAGGCCACCCGATCGGCGCATACCAGACGCATACGGGTGGCTGGGGCGCATTCGGGCAACCGTCGGCGACCGGTGCCCCTGAAAGCCCTCTGCGGCCTAGTGTTGGGATGTGCGCCTGCCGTGCCCAGCTGCGGTCGGGGCATCCCTGTGTTCATGACGGGGCCGTGGAAGGGCTTTCTGTCACGGAGCCGCTGAGGGTAGTCGGGCATCGAGCCGTGCGGCGTGGGCACCGCCGGCTGTGAGAGGGACGGGAATGGAACCCACCGAGAGCGCCGCCCCGGGCTCACGGCTGCGCCTGGGCCTGCGCCGCATGGCGGCCGTAGGGCGACGCAGACGTGGGGACGGGCGGCCCGCGGGGCATCCGGGCACCCAAGGGCGCCCGGTGGCGTACACCGTGGACGCACGCGGCGCCGGACCGCCGGCCGTAGGGCAGTCGGTCGCCGGACAGGCGGCTGTCGGACGGCCTGCGGCCGGACACACTCCCGGGCGGCCCCCGCGCGGTTCGGGACGGTCGCCGCGCGGTCCCCGAGCGTCCTCGCCGGGCACCGGACTGCCCTCGCACCGCACCGGACTGCCCGAAGCGGACACCGAACGCCACCCGTCCTGGCCCGCGTTGCCCACCACGGTCGTCGCGGCGGCCGCGTTCGTCCTGGGCGTCGGCTTCCTGCGGGCGTTCACCGGCGGTCACGCGCTCTTCCCGTCCGGCCGGGTCGGCTGGTCGCTGGCCGTGCTGACCGGGATCATCGTCGGCCACCTGGTGATGCTGGGCCGCTCCCGCTGGTGGGGCGGCACCGGCTCGGGCAGCGCCGTCACCCTCGCGGTGCTGCTGCTCTACGGCGGGGTCCCGGCCGGTCTGGTCAGCCTCACCGTGGTCGTGCTGGTCGGCATAGCCAGGCGGGGCCGTTGGCGTCAGGGCGTCCTGCACGGCGCGGTGGACCTGCTCGGTATCAGCGCCGGCGCGCTGGTGCCGGCGCTCTTCGGGGCCGTACCGTCCGTCGAGTCCCCCTCGACCCCGGACACCTGGGGCCTGCACACCGCCGCCGAGGTGGTGCTGGCCGTCGCCGCGTATCTCGCGGTCACCCGCACCCTCCTCTGGTACCTGCACACCCCGCGCGCCGGACTGCCCACCGTCGCCCGCACCGCCCTGGTCAGACAGGGCCTGGTCGCGGTCGCGCTGCTCGGCATAGCACCGCTGATCTGCGTGGTCGCGTACGCCCGGCCGATCCTGCTGCCGCTGTTCGCCATCCCGCTGATCGCGCTCGACTCCACCCTGTGGATAGCCAGGGCCCGGGCGGAGGAGCAGTTGCGCGATCCGCTGACCGGGCTGCCCAACCGCCAGTGGCTGCTGGAACGTATCTGGACCGCGCTGGACGACGCCGAGCGCGTCGGCGCCCGCGCCGCCCTGATGCTGATCGACCTCGACCGTTTCCGATCGGTCAATGACACTCTCGGTCACCTTGCTGGTGACCGGCTGCTGCTGCAGATCGCCGACCGGCTGAGGCTGGCCCTGCCGCGCGGGGCGGAGGCCGCGCGGCTCGGTGGCGACGAGTTCGCCGTGTTACTGCCGGTCGCCGACTCCACGACGTCCGCGACCCGGGTCGCCCGCGGTCTGGTCTCCGTGCTCAGCTCGCCGCTCGACCTCGACGGGCTCACCCTCGTGCTGGAGGCCAGCGCGGGTGTCGCCGTCTTCCCCGACCACGCCCTCGACGCCGAGGGGCTGCTGCGGCGGGCGGACGTGGCGATGTACCAGGCCAAACGGGACCGTACCGGCGTCGAGGTCTACGAGTCCAAGCGGGACTCCAACACCCCCGACCGGCTGGGACTCCTGGGCGACCTGCGCCGGGCCCTGGACGCCCACGAGGTCCAGCTCCACTACCAGCCCAAGGTCCGTTTCGACGGACAGGTCGCGGGCCTGGAGGCCCTGGTCCGCTGGGTGCACCCGGAGCGCGGCAGGGTCCCGCCGGACGAGTTCATAGCGATCGCCGAGTCCTCCGGCCTGATGCCGCACCTCACCGAGTACGTGCTGGAGACGGCTCTCGGGCAGGTCGCCCGGTGGCGCTCCCAAGGCCTGTTCGTGCCGGTCGCGGTCAACGTCTCCCCGCGTGACGTCCACACCCCCGGCTTCGCCGGCTCCGTCGCGGCGCGACTGGCCCGGCACGGCGTGCCGGCCGGAGCGCTCCAGCTCGAGATCACCGAGCACGTCCTCCTGGAGGACCCGCAGCGCGCCGCAGACACCCTCAACGGGCTGACCGGCCACGGCGTGAAGATGTCCCTGGACGACTTCGGCACCGGCTACTCCTCACTCGTGCACCTGCGGCGGCTGCCCGTCAGCGAACTGAAGATCGACCGCTCCTTCGTGGCCCGGCTGGCCGTCGACCCCGAGGACGCCGAGATCGTGCGCTGTACCGTCGACCTCGCCCATTCGCTCGGCCTGCTCGTCGTCGCCGAGGGCGTCGAGGACGACGAGACCTGGGAACGCCTGCGCGACCTCGGCTGCGACGCCGTCCAGGGCTGGCTGGTCGCGGCCGCGATGCCGCCCGACGAGACCACGGCCTGGCTCCTCGCCCGCGGCTCCCGAGGCTGGCAACGCCCGGCAGAGGCCCTCCCGGTGGCGGCATCCGACGACTCGACCCGCCCGGCCTGACACCGTCCCGTGCCGACCGGGTGAGCGCGGCCGGCGGTGGTGTCGGGGGCGGTGCCGGCCCGGGTTCCGGCGTCCTGATCACGGAATCGGTCCGCCGTGATTCCGGGGGCGGGGGAAACCGTTTCACGGGTACGGGGCGGCGCCCCATAGGATTGGGGCCTGTCGTCACCTTCCCGCCCGCCGCTCCACGCCTGGCCCGGATCGCGACGGCCCTAGCCCCGAACCGCACACTCACCCCAGAGGATCGCTGCATGCCTGGCATTACGCGCGAGGAGGTCGCCCACCTCGCCCGGCTGGCGCGTCTGGAGCTGAAGCCCGAAGAACTCGACCACTTCGCAGGCCAGCTCGACGACATCATCGGCGCGGTGGCCCGCGTCAGCGAGGTCGCCGACCAAGACGTACCGCCGACCTCGCACCCGCTGCCGCTGACGAACGTCATGCGCCCGGACGAGGTCCGTCCCTCGCTCACCCCCGAGCAGGCGCTCTCCGGCGCCCCGGCCCAGGAGCAGCAGCGTTTCAAGGTGCCGCAGATCCTGGGGGAGGACTGAATTCCATGACGGACATCATCAAGCTCACGGCCGCCGACACCGCCGCGAAGATCGCCTCCGGCGAGCTCACGGCCGTCCAGGTCACCGAGGCACACCTGGCCCGGATCGAGGCCGTCGACGAGAAGGTGCACGCCTTCCTGCACGTCGACCGCGAGGGCGCCCTCGCGCAGGCCCGTGCCGTCGACGAGAAGCGCGCCAAGGGGGAGAAGCTCGGCCCGCTGGCCGGTGTGCCCCTCGCGCTCAAGGACATCTTCACCACCGAGGGCATCCCGACCACCGTCGGCTCCAAGCTCCTCGAGGGCTGGATCCCGCCGTACGACGCGACGCTCACCCGGCGGCTCAAGGCCGCCGACGTCGTCATCCTCGGCAAGACCAACATGGACGAGTTCGCCATGGGGTCGTCGACCGAGAACAGCGCCTACGGCCCGACCGGCAACCCCTGGGACCTCACCAAGATCCCCGGTGGCTCCGGCGGCGGGTCGAGCGCCGCGCTCGCCTCCTTCCAGGCCCCCCTGGCCATCGGCACCGACACCGGCGGCTCCATCCGCCAGCCGGCCGCCGTCACCGGAACGGTCGGCGTGAAGCCGACCTACGGCGCGGTCTCCCGCTACGGCATGGTGGCGTTCTCCTCCTCCCTCGACCAGGGCGGCCCCTGTGCCCGCACGGTCCTGGACGCGGCCCTGCTGCACGAGGTCATCGCCGGGCACGACCCGCTCGACTCCACCTCCATCGACGCCCCGGTCCCGCCGGTCGTCGAGGCCGCCCGTAACGGCTCCGTCCAGGGCATGCGCGTCGGCGTGGTCAAGCAGTTCCGCGGCGAGGGCTACCAGGCCGGCGTCATCCAGCGGTTCGACGAGTCCGTCGAGCTGCTCAAGGAACTGGGTGCCGAGATCGTCGAGCTGGACTGCCCGTCCTTCGACCTCGCCCTGTCGGCGTACTACCTGATCGCCCCGTCCGAGTGCTCCTCCAACCTCGCCCGCTTCGACGGCCTGCGCTACGGCCTGCGGACCGGCGACGACGGCACGCACTCCGCCGAGGAGGTCACCTCGCTGACCCGCGAGGCGGGCTTCGGCCCGGAGGTCAAGCGCCGCATCATGCTCGGTACGTACGCCCTGTCGAGCGGCTACTACGACGCGTACTACGGCAGCGCCCAGAAGGTCCGTACGCTCATCAAGCAGGACTTCGACAAGGCGTTCGAACGGGTCGACGTGATCGTCTCCCCGACGACCCCCACCACCGCCTTCGCGATCGGCGAGCGCGCCGACGACCCGATGGCGATGTACCTCGCCGACCTGTGCACCATCCCGACCAACCTGGCGGGCAACGCGGCCATGTCGCTGCCCTGCGGCCTCGCACCCGAGGACAACCTGCCGGTCGGGCTGCAGATCATCGCCCCGGTCATGAAGGACGACCGCCTCTACAAGGTGGGTGCCGCCGTCGAGGCCGCCTTCGTGGAAAAGTGGGGCCACCCGCTGATCGAGGAGGCTCCGTCGCTGTGAGCGCACTGTCCAAGGCCAAGGGCTTCAAGAAGTCCAAGTCGGGTCTGTACGTCTCGATGGCCACCTCGGCGTTCGGCGCCGTGGGTGTCTACAAGCAGATCAAGAAGGCGCGTGGCGAGAACGACACGCTGCGGCTGGTCGACGCCGTCGTCACCGCCGCCGCGGCCGTCACCAACCTCGCCATCCTCTACCGCGAGCTGAAGCGCCTCGGCGACGACGACGTCCTGCTGGGCTGAGAGGGAAGTTTCACCGTGACCACCACGACCGACCTGGTGTCGTACGAGGACGCGCTGGCGTCCTACGACCCCGTCATGGGCCTCGAGGTCCATGTCGAGCTCGGCACCAGGACCAAGATGTTCTGCGGCTGCTCGACCACACTGGGCGCCGACCCCAACACCCAGACCTGCCCCGTCTGCCTCGGCATGCCGGGCGCGCTCCCCGTCGTCAACGCGACAGGCGTCGAGTCCGCGATCAAGATCGGCCTCGCGCTGAACTGCGAGATCGCCGAGTGGTGCCGCTTCGCCCGGAAGAACTACTTCTATCCGGACATGCCGAAGAACTTCCAGACCTCCCAGTACGACGAGCCGATCGCCTTCAACGGCTACCTCGACGTGCAGTTGGAGGACGGCGAGACCTTCCGCGTGGACATCGAGCGCGCCCACATGGAGGAGGACACCGGCAAGTCGACGCACGTCGGCGGCGCCACCGGCCGTATCCACGGCGCGTCCCACTCCCTGCTCGACTACAACCGCGCCGGCATCCCGCTGATCGAGATCGTCACCAAGCCGATCGAGGGAGCGGGCGAGCGTGCCCCCGAGGTCGCCCGGGCCTACGTCCGTGAGCTGCGCGAGCTCATCCGGGCGCTCGGCGTGTCCGAGGCCCGGATGGAGATGGGCCAGATGCGCTGCGACGTCAACCTGTCGCTGCGCCCGCACGGGCGGGAGAAGTTCGGCACCCGCTCGGAGACGAAGAACGTCAACTCGCTGCGGTCCGTGGAGCGCGCCGCCCGCTTCGAGATCCAGCGGCACGCCGCCGTGCTGAACGACGGCGGGACGATCATCCAGGAGACCCGGCACTTCCACGAGGACACGGGGTCGACGACCTCCGGCCGCGTGAAGGAGGAGGCCGAGGACTACCGGTACTTCCCGGAGCCCGACCTGGTCCCGGTGGCGCCGTCCCGCGAGTGGGTCGAGGAACTGCGCGCCGGGCTGCCCGAGCTGCCGCTGGTGCGCCGCAACCGGCTCCGCGAGGAGTGGGGCGTGACCGCCACCGACATGCAGGCGATCCTCAACGCCGGTGCGCTGGACCTGATCGTCGCCACGATCGACGCCGGGGCGGACGCGGCCTCCGCCCGCAAGTGGTGGATGGGCGAGCTGGCCCGCGCCGCCAACGAGTCCGCCAAGGCGCTCGACGAGCTGGCGATCACGCCGGCGCAGGTCGCCCGGGTCGCCGAGCTGGTGAACGCCGGAGACCTCAACGACAAGCTGGCCCGCCAGGTCATCGAGGGCGTGCTCGCCGGTGAGGGCACCCCGGACGAGGTCGTCGACAAGCGCGGTCTGAAGGTCGTGTCCGACGAGGGCGCGCTCACCACGGCCGTGGAGGAGGCCATCGCCGGCAACCCGGCCATCGCGGACAAGATCCGCGGCGGCAAGGTCGCCGCGGTCGGCGCGCTGGTCGGCGCGGTCATGAAGGCCACCCGCGGCCAGGCGGACGCGGCCCGTGTGAAGGAGCTGATCCTTCAGAAGCTGGGCGTCGGCGAGGGCTGAGCCGGCACAGCGGTCAGGGGGGTGCACCGGTGTCCGGTGCACCCCCTCGGCATGCGGTCGGCGGCGACCGGTCAGACGCGCCGGCCCACCACGCGGGCGAAGCCCAGTGTCCGCCCGCGGTCCGCGCGCACCATCTCCGCCGAGGTCCGTGCCATGCCCGCCATGAAGTCGCTGGAGCTCTCCTCGGCGCACACCTCGCTCCACAGCAGCCAGTCCCGCCAGCCGTCCGGCTGCCAGTCGGCCGCCTCGACCTCCACCGCCCCGCTGCGGGACCAGTGGCGGTGCCACCAGTCGGGGGAGTGGAAGGACCAGAAGGCGGGCTCCCAGAAGGGCTTCAGATGCTCCGGCGGCTCGGTGCCCTCGAGTTCCTCGCGGGTCGCCGGGACGACGACACCGATCCGCCCACCCGGCTTGAGCAGCCGGGTCAGCGTCGGCAGGTACAGATCGTCGGTGCCGAAGTAGTGGTACGCGTCGATGGAGACGATCGCGTCGAAGCCCTCCTCCCCGAAGGGCAGGTCGTGCGCCTCGGCGAGAACCGGCAGCACCCGGTCGGCGACGCCCGCCTCGGTGATGCGGCGCGCGTTCTCGTCGGGCTTGATCCACAGGTCGGCGGCGGTGACCTGAACGTCGTACTCCCTGGCCAGGAAGACGGACGTCATGGCGCGTCCGCAGCCCAGGTCGAGCACGCGCGCACCGGGGCGCAGGGTGTCGAGGCCGAGGGCCGGGGCCAGCCACTCCAGCAGCCACAGCGCGTGCGGGCCCATCTGGTTCTCGATGGTCCAGCGGGCGTCGTAGGCGCTGCTGCGGGGGTAGCGGGGGAGGGCCAGGCGGCTAGTGAGGTCGTCGTGCGGGGTGTTCGATGTGATGTCCGACATGGGTGAACGGGCTCCTCGGGTCCGTGTGGAGGGAAAGGACTGCGTCGGAAATCGGGCGGACAGTCATCAAAGCACCTGCTTCGGCCGGCGGCGGGCTGCCGCGGAACGTCGGACCGATGGACGCTAACAGGTGGCCACCGCCCCCGCATCCGGGTTTCCGAGCCCGAGGCGATACGCTCCCGCGGCATGAGTGGACGCGCAGATTCCGACACACCCTTGAAGACCCGGGTGGAGCCGGCCGACGCGCCGCAGGACGCCGACGCCGACGAGGAGGCGAGCGCCGTCGGGACCGCCGAGGATACCGAGACCGACGGGACGGCTGAGGACGAGGACGGGACCGCCGGGGAAGAGGACGTCGGAGCCGACGAGCGGGAGGCGCGCAGGGCGCGGTGGGTCGCGGTCTGCACCGGCGTGGTGCTCGCCCTCGCGGGACTGGCCGCCGCCCTGCTCCGGCTCGCCGGCTCCGCTCCGCTCCTCGTCCCGGTGGCCTACGCCGGCGGGGCCGGCGGCTGCGCCCTCGCCGCCGTACTGGGCTCACGCGGCCGGACCCGCAGGGCGCTGTGGCTGTTGGTCGCGGGGCTGATGGTGATGGCGTTGGGGGACCAATTCGATTGATGCGGCTGATGCCGCTGATGCGCCTGGTGTGGCTGAATCGCGGGTCGGAATGGACGAGTGAGGGATGAGCTGAGTCACGTCCGGTGGTGGAGGCGGTGCGTTCGTCCGGTGAGTCGCTCCTCGGCGCTGTGAAGAAGGCCACGAATGTCACAATCGATCACTTTTGCCTGTAACAGTTGCATTGCATTGCTCATGCGTTCTTTGCGGGTTTTTCCGGTCATGTCGACTGCTCCCGATCAAAGATCCACACCGTCACTTTGGGAGCACGTTTCGTGGCAGCCCTCGCACGCTGGTGTGTCCGACGCCGTCTGATCACGGTCCTGCTGTGGCTCCTCGCCCTCGGCGGGGTCGCGGCAGGAGCCTTCGCGACCGGATCCGCGTACTCGAACGACTACGACGTGCCTGGCACCGAGTCCGGACACGCCGCCGAACTGCTGCACGAAGGGTTCCCGGCCCTCGGGGGCGACAGTGACACCCTCGTCTGGCACACCCCGACCGGCAGTGTGCGGGACACCGGCGTCGAACAGACCATGACCCGCACCCTGGACCGGATCGGGGAACTGCCCGGCGTCACCGCCGTGACCGGCCCGTACGACGCCCAGGGCCCCGGCCGGATCAGTGCGGACGGCCGCACCGCCTACGCCACCGTCACCTTCGACGACCCGGCCAAGGACATCGACCCGGCCGAGGCTGCCGCCGTGCTCGAGGTGGCCCAGGCCGCGGAGAGCGACGGACTGCGGGTCGAGGTGGGCGGCAGCGCCGCCGCACTGACCGAGGCCCCCGAGGGACACCTCGCCGAGGTCGTCGGTGTGGTCGTCGCCGCCGTCGTGCTCTTCCTCGCCTTCGGCTCGCTCGCCGCCTCGCTGCTCCCCATCGCCACCGCGCTGGTCGGGGTCGGCACCGCCTACGCCGGAATCGTGCTGCTCGGGCACGTGATGACCGTCGCCGACTTCGCGCCCATGCTCGGCATGCTGATCGGACTCGGCGTCGGCATCGACTACGCGCTGTTCATCGTGACCAGGCACCGGCGCGGACTGAAGCGCGGGCTGTCCGTCACCGAGGCCGCCACCGAGGCCGTCGCCACCACCGGGCGCGCGGTCGTGTTCGCGGGTGCCACCGTGTGCATAGCCCTGCTGGGCATGCTGATCCTCCGGCTGAACTTCCTCAACGGCGTCGCCGTCGCGGCCTCACTCACCGTCGTGCTGACCGTTGCCGCCTCCATCACCCTGCTGCCCGCCCTGCTGTCGTTCATCGGCATGCGCGCGCTCAACCGCCGCGAGCGGCGCCGACTGGCGGAACACGGCCCCCAGCCCGAGCTGCCCACCGGCTTCGCCGCCCGCTGGTCGGCGTTCGTCGAGCGCCACCCCAGGCTGCTCGGCGCACTCGCGCTGGTCGTGATGGCGGTGCTGGCACTGCCCACCTTCTCCCTGCACCTCGGCACCTCCGACCAGGGCAACGCCCCCAGGACATCCACCACCCGCCAGGCCTACGACCTCCTCGCCGACGGCTTCGGGCCCGGGGTCAACGGCCCCCTCACCCTCGTCACCGAGGTCGACGGCGCCGCCGACCGACTCGCCCTGGACCGGCTCGGCCCCACGCTGAGCGAGACCGAGGGCGTCGCGTCCGTGGGACCGGTGGTCCACAGCTCCGGCGGTGACACCGCGTACCTCACCGTGGTACCCGAGTCCTCCCCGCAGTCGAAGCAGACCAGCGATCTCGTCGACCGGCTGCGCCAGGACGTGCTGCCGCGCGCCGAGGCCGGTACCGCCCTCGATGTACAGGTCGGTGGGGTGACGGCCGGCTACGACGACTTCGCCGACGTCATCGTCGGCAAGCTGCCCCTGTTCGTGGGTGTCGTCGTCGGCCTGGGCTGTCTGCTGCTCCTGCTCGCCTTCCGGTCCATCGCCATACCGCTCAAGGCCGCAGCGATGAACGTGGCCGCCGTCGCCGGCGCCTTCGGCGTGGTCGTGGCGATCTTCCAGTGGGGCTGGGGCAGCGAACTGCTCGGCCTCGGCAGCGCGGGCCCCATCGAACCCTTCCTTCCCGTGATCATGGTGTCGGTCCTCTTCGGACTCTCCATGGACTACCAGGTCTTCCTGATCAGCCGCATGTACGAGGAATGGCTGGAGACCGGTGACAACCGGCGCGCGGTACGGGTCGGCCTCGCGGAGACCAGCAGGGTGATCAACTCCGCGGCCGTCATCATGATCTCGGTCTTCCTCGCCTTCGTCCTGACCGGCGACCGCGTGATCGCCATGTTCGGCATCGCGCTCGCCGTGGCCGTCGCCCTCGACGCCTTCGTGCTGCGGACCCTGCTGGTCCCCGCGCTCATGCATCTGCTCGGCGGGGCCAACTGGTGGCTGCCGCGCTCGCTGGACCGCATCCTGCCGCGCATCAGCATCGAGCCTCCCGAGGCCCGTGCCGCCCATGAAAAGCTGGCCATGGCTACGACCACGGACGCCGGGGTGGCGACCGTGCCCGCACAGCAGGAGGGGCGGAACCGGGATGTACGCGATACGACTGGGTGACGACGGAGCCGAACTGCGCCCCCTGGAGCCCTGGCACGCGGAGGAGTTCCTCGCCCATCTGGAGCGGGGCCGGGAGTTCATCAACCAGTACGTCCCCTTCGGCTCCCGGGCCACCGACGTGCCCACCGCGCGGGAGGCGCTCCAGCGGTACGCCGACTTCCGCGCCGCCGACACGGCCTCGCTGCACGGCCTGTGGCTGGACGGCAGGCTCGTGGGCGGGGTGCTCACCCTCCACTTCGACGCCGAGAACGGCACCTGTGAGGTGGGCTGCTGGCTCGAGCCCGCCGCCACCGGGCGCGGGCTCGTCACCCGCGCGATGCGGGTGCTGATCGACTGGGCGGTGGAGCAGCGCGGCATCCACCGCGTGGAGTGGGTCGCCGCCGCCGGCAACGAGCCCAGCCTCGACACCGCCCGCCGGCTCGGCATGACCCGGGACGGGGTGCGGCGCGAGGCCCATCTCCACCACGGCGTACGGCACGACCTGGAGGTGTGGTCGGTCCTGGCCCCCGAATGGCGGCGTGCACGCGCACGTGCGGACCGATAGCGCCCGCCCTCCGAAGCCGTCGTCCGGGGCGCACAGCGATCACGGGGCCTTAGGGCCTGTCCGGCGGATCCTGCCGCAGACGCGGGGTCCGGCACGCACTCCCCCGAGCTCTTCGAGCAGGGGGACCCCACCGCGTCGACTCCCTCCTCCGCCTTGCAGCTGCACGCTCCCCCACTCTCGGCTTCTCCCCCACTCTCGGCTTCGCTCGAGCGGGAGGGACCCCCATGAGCGGGGGGACCCCCATGAGCGGAGGGACCCCCATCGCCCCCGCTCACCGGAGCTGATGAGGGCGCCGTCGCTTTCCTGCGACGTGATCCGCCGGACAGGCCTTAGGCCGTCCACGAGCCTCGTGGACGGCCTAAGGCCCCTCACCCGTGTCCTGCCGCATGTCTAAGGCCCCGACGGTCGCCGAAGATGCGGAACTCTTCCGATGTGGCCGGCCCGCCTGGGAGACGAAGGTGGAGGCATCGCGGAAAGCGATGTCCGACACCCACTCTCCGAGGGATCACACCATGTACGAGTACGAGATCCACAAGTACCGTTCCGCCGAGCTCATCCGCGAGGCCGAGCAGGAGCACCAGGCCAGCGAGGCCGTCCGCCTCGAGCGCGCCGCCCGCCGCGGAGCCGCGGCGCGGGGCGCCGGGCCCGAGAGCCATAGCCGCGACCCACGCCGACACCGGTTCGCCCGAGCCGTATGAACACCGACGAGCGCTGCCCGGTGGCGCTCCACTCGGTGAAAACCGGTGCCGCGATGTCGGACCCTCGTGCGATGCTCGGGGCCGTGGAGACCAGGACCGTCAGTCCCGTGTTCGTCGGCCGTGCCGGTGAACTCGACGCGTTGAACACCGCGCTCGTCCGCGCCACCGCAGGCGTGGGCGAGCCGCAGGCGCTGCTCATCGGGGGAGAGGCCGGCGTCGGGAAGACCCGCCTCGTCGAGGAGTTCGCCGCCGAGGCCCGCCGCCGGGGAGCGGTCGTCGCGCTCGGCGGCTGCGTCGAGATCGGCGCCGACGGGCTGCCCTTCGCCCCCTTCTCCACCGCCCTGCGCGGGCTGCGCCGCGAACTGCCCGGCCAACTCGCCGCCGCGGCCGCCGGACAGGAGGAGGAACTGGCCCGCCTGCTGCCCGAACTCGGCGCCGTCGCCCCCGAGGCCCGGCGCGACGAACAGGGCATGGCCCGCCTCTTCGAACTCACCGCCCGCCTGCTGGAGCGCGTCGCCGCCGAGCACACCGTCGTCCTCGCCCTGGAGGACCTGCACTGGGCGGACGCCTCCACCCGGCATCTGCTCTCCTACCTCTTCCGCACCCTGCGCACCGGCCGTCTCGTCGTCCTCGCCACCTACCGCTCCGACGACATCCACCGCCGCCACCCGCTGCGCCCCCTCCTCGCCGAACTCGACCGGCTCCGCACGGTCCACCGCATCGAACTCCCCCGTTTCAACCGCGAGGAGGTCGGCCGTCAGATGGCCGGCATCCTCGCCCGGGAACCCGAACCGGACCGCGTCGACGAGATCTTCGAACGCTCCGACGGCAACGCCTTCTTCGTCGAGGAACTCGCCGTCGCCTCCCGCGAGGGCTGCCGCACCGGTCTCACCGACTCCCTGCGCGATCTGCTCCTGGTCAGGGTCGAGCGCCTGCCGGAGAGCGCCCAGCAGGTGGTCCGGTTCGTCGCCGAGGGCGGCTCCACCGTCGAGTACCGGCTGCTGGCCGCCGTCGCCCGGCTCGCCGAGGACGACCTCCTCGACGCGCTGCGCTCGACGGTGAACGCCGGCATCCTCACGCCCGCGCCCGACCGCGACGGCTACCGCTTCCGCCACTCCCTGGTCCGCGAGGCCGTCAGCGACGACCTGCTGCCCGGCGAACGCTCCCGCCTCAACCGCCGCTACGCCGAGGCCCTGGAGGCCGACCCCACGCCCGTGCCCGCCGACGAGCGGGTGACGCGCCTGGCCAGCTACTGGTACCACGCCCACGACGCGGCCAAAGCGCTGCCCGCCGTCCTCGACGCCTCCGTCGAGGCCCGCCGGCGTCACGCCTACTCCGAGCAACTGGGCCTGCTGGAAAGGGCGATGGAACTCTGGGACGCCGTCCCCGACGATCTGCGGGCCACCCTGCGCCCCGCCGACTACGCCGCGATCCACCCTCCCCCGCTGCCTGAAGGGCGTGGGGGGACCTCCAGCGGCAGTGACCCCGAGAACGCCCCCCTGCGCTACCTCGACCTGATGGCCGAGGCGGCCGTCGCCGGGCGGCTCTGCGGGGAACGCGAACGTGCCATGAAGATCACCAAGCGGGCCCTGCGCGTCCTCGAGGAGGAACCGGACCCGCTGCGCGCCGCCTGGTTCTGGGTGCAGCGCTCCCGGCTGACCACGTCCCTCTCCCGGGGCGACGGCCGGACCGAACTCGGCTTCGCCCAGGACCTGGTGCGCGGCCTGCCGCCCTCCGAGGTGCATGCCGAGGTGCTCGCCTCCGCCGCCGGCTGGTCCATGCTGCACGAACCGGGCCCCGACGCCATGGCCGCCGCCGAACGGGCCGTCGAGTACGCGCGCATGGTCGGCGCCCACGACATCGAACTCAACGCCCGGCTCACCCTGGGGGGCCTCATGGTCGACGCCGGCGCCATCGACGCCGGCCTCGCAGAGATGTACGAGGTCAAGGAGCGGGCGACCGAACTGGGTGTGGACACGGTGGTGGGCCGCAGCCACATCAACCTGCCCTCCGTCCTCGAAGGCATCGGCCGCTCGGAGGAAGCGGCCGGACTCCTGCGCGAAGGCGTGCGGGTCACCCGCAGGCTCGGGCTGCTGGACGCGGAGGGCTGGGTGTGGGGCAACCTCGCCGAGTCCCTCCACTCCCTCGGTCGCTGGGACGAGGCGGCCGAGGCCGCAGCCGGAGCCCAGCACCTGGAGCAGAGCGCCAAGCCGCGGGCCGGGGCCTGGATGCGGCTGGCCCATCTCGCCCTCGACCGGGGCGAGCTGGCCACCGCGCACCGTCATCTCGGCGCGGCCCGCGCCTCCTTCGGCACCCACGACTCCATGCCGCAGTACTCCCTGCCGATGGCCTGGGTCGCCATCGGGACAGCCGCCGCCGAGGGCCGCCTCACCGACGCCCGGACCGAACTGCTCACCGCTCTCGGCGACTTCGACTTCGGGTTCCCACCCGGCACCCAGCGCTACGGCTGGCCGCTGCTGCTCGCCGCCGCGACCGCCGAGGCCGACGCCCACGGCGACCCGGCCGCCGAACCGGACCGCCCGCGGATCCTCGGACGCCTCCGCGCGGCAGCCAAGACCCTGGCGACCGGCGTACCGCTGTGGCAGGCGTACGAGGTGTGGATGCGCGCCGAACTGCTGCGCGCCGAGGGCCGGTCGGCGCCGGGGGAGTGGGCCGCCGCCGTCGCCGCGCTGGAACCGCTGGAGCGGCCCTACGACCTCGCGCGGGTCCGCTTCCGGCTCGCCGAGGCGCTGCTCGCCTCCGGGGCGGGCGAGGACGAGCGCGCCCGCGCCACGGAGCTGCTGCGGCTGTCCGGAGCCGTCGCCGAGCACCTCGGAGCCGCCCCGCTGGCCCGGTCGGTCGCCCTGCTGGCCCGGCGCGCCCGCCTCGCACCGGCCACCGCCACCCGGGAGCCCGCCCCGGCGCCCACGGATCCGGCCGACGCCCTCGGCCTCACCGGCCGGGAACGTGACGTCCTGCGCCTGGTGGCCGCCGGCCACACCAACCGCCGCATCGCCGAGCAGCTGTTCATCTCACCGAAGACGGCCAGCGTCCACGTGTCCAACATCCTCGCCAAGCTGGGCGTCTCCGGCCGGGGCGAGGCGGCGGCACTGGCCCATCGCCTGGGCCTCTTCCCCACCGAGGCCGGAGACCGGCAGGCCGCGGGATAACGGGTGCCGTATCCACGCGGCCCCGGAAAGGGGGAGCGGTGTTCAACGCCTTCGAGGAACTGTTCGCACCCGGCCGCAAACACACCCACGACGAGCAGGAGCGGCTGGAGCTGACCCGGGAGGACGTCGGCGACGCCGACCCCGGACGCGGCCCGATAGACCTCGCGTCCGGAAAGGTCGTCGTACGCCCGTCACCGACCCACCCCGAACCGGAACCGGGCGAGGGTCCCTAGCTCACGCGTACCTCCAGGATGCGGTCGTCGCCCTCCTTCGGGGTGAGGCGGCCGTCCGTGTTGCTGGTGACCAGCCACAGCTTGTCGCCGCCGGCCGACGCCACCGTGCGCAGCCGGCCGTACTCGCCCTCGAGGAAGGCCTGCGGGTCCGCCGAAACCTCCGTGCCCTTGAGCGGGATCCGCCACAGGCGCTCGCCGCGCAGGCCCGCCATCCAGATCGACCCCTCGGCGTACGCGATGCCGCTGGGGGAGGCCTCGTCCGTCCTCCACTGGTCCACCGGATCGTGGAAGTCGCCGTCGTCGGACGAGCCCTCGGCCTCGGGCCAGCCGTAGTTGTCACCGGGCTTGATCGCGTTCAGTTCGTCCCAGGTGTTCTGGCCGAACTCCGAGGCGAACAGGCGCTGTTTGCCGTCCCAGGCCAGGCCCTGCACATTGCGGTGGCCGTACGAGTACACCGGGGAGTCGGGGAACGGGTTGCCCGGTGCCGGCTCACCCTCCGGGGTCAGCCGGAGGATCTTGCCGCCCAGGGACTCCTTGTCCTGGGAGAGCCCGGTGTCCCCGCTCTCGCCCGTGCCCACGTACAGCATCTTGTCCGGGCCGAAGGCGATCCGGCCGCCGTTGTGGACCACCCCCTTGGGGATGCCGCGGAAGACGGTGTCGGGTGCGCCCAACTGCTCGCCCGCGGGCTTCTTCTCGTCGTAGATCATGCGGACGATGCGGTTGTCCGAGGCCGAGGTGAAGTAGGCGTAGACCATGTGGTCCGAGGCGAACTCCGGGGAGAGCGCGATGCCGAGCAGGCCGCCCTCGCCGCCCGGCGCCACCCCCGGCACCTCGCCCAGCTCGGACTTCTCGCCCGTCTCCGTGTCGACCCGGGTGATCGTCGCCTCGTCCCGGGAGGACACCAGCAGATCGCCGTCGGCCAGGGGGGCGAGACCCCAGGGGGTGTTCAGGTCCTCGGTGACCGTGCGGAGCACCTTCACCGAGCCCTTCGCCGGGGGTGTCTCCTCGGCGCCGCGCTCCGCGGGCGAGGACTGCCCCGTCGCACGGCTCGACGGGGTGTCGCCTCCGCCCGGCGCCCCTCCGCCGTCGGAGGAACATCCGGCCGTCAGCAGAAGCGCAGCGGCGGCCAGCACGGCCGTAACGGCTCGATGGTGCACGATCTTGTCCCTTCGACGCGGCAGGTCCTACCTGTCATACCCCGCTCGCGCCTCACAGGTTCCCGATCACGCGAGTCCGAATCGTCGATCACCGCGCGGCCCGGGCTCAGCCCCGTCTCGGTCCTGCCTCGGTCCTGCCTCACTCCCACGACCCCTGCGCCGCGGGCAGCGCCGCGATCTCCGCCAGGTCCGTCTCCGTCAGGCGCAGCTCCGCCGCCCCGGCGTTCTCGGCGACCCACCGCTCCCGCTTGGCACCCGGCACCGGGACCACCTGCCCGCCCAGGGACGACACCCAGGCCAGGGCCACCTGCGCCGGGGTGACGTCCGGGCCGTGCCGGCGGGCGACACGGCGCAGGCCGACCACGATCGGCTGGTTCGCGGCCATCATCTCGGCCGTGAAGCGCGGGTGCCGGGCGCGCAGATCGTCCGCCTCGAACCCCTCACCCGGTGTCAGCGTGCCGGTCAGGAAGCCGTTGCCGAGCGGCATCGCGGCCAGGAAGCCCACTCCGCGTGCCCCGCACCACGGCAGCAGCGCCTCCACCGCCTCCGGCGACCACACCGACAGTTCCGCCTGCACCGCGCTCACCGGGAAGACCTGCTGCACCCGCTCCAGCTGCCGGATCGTCGTGTCGTGCAGCCGCGCCCCCGGTCGCCGCGCCGACCGCGCGCCGACCGCGCAGAGCCCCAGCGCCCGTACCTTTCCGGCCTGGACGAGTTCGGCCATCGCGCCCCAGGTCTCCTCGACCGGTACCTCCGGGTCCGCGCGGTGCAGCTGGTAGAGGTCGATGACGTCCGTCTGGAGCCGCCGCAGGGACGCGTCACAGGCTCTTCTCACGTACCCGGGGCGGCCGTTGGCCACGATGTGCTGATCGCCCACCAGCAGGCCGACCTTCGTCGACACGAAGGCCTCAGCACGCCGCTCCTTCAACACCCGCCCCAACAGCAGCTCGTTGGTGAACGGGCCGTACATGTCGGCCGTGTCCAGCAGCGTCGAACCCAGGTCGAGTGCCCGGTGCACCGCCCTGAGCGAGTCCTCGCCGCGCTGTCGCGAGGTGCTGTAGGCCCAGCTCATCGGCATGCATCCGAGTCCGACGGCCCCCACCGCGAGCGCCGTCGCGCCGATCGTCCTGCGCTCCACCTGGTCGTGACCCTCCCTCTCCCGGCCACCAACCTAACCTCTGCCGCCGTACGCCCCTGACATAGCCTCCTGGCCATGACTGCTGACGTATGGCTTCCCCTTCCGCCGGACGAGATCGAAGGCCTTCCCGAGGGGCCCGCGTACCGCTTCTGGGACGGCGCCGAGGACTTCCCCGCAGACCCGGCCGACTGCGTGTTCTACGTCGTGCCGTACATGAAGCCCAGTGAGATCGGAGTGCGCCCGCTGCCACTGATGAGCTCCGTCCGGGTCGTGCAGACCCTGTCCGCCGGCATCGACCACGTGCAGCCGGGGCTGCGGCACCTGCGCCCCGGTGTGCGGCTGTGCAACGCGCGCGGTGTGCACGAGGCGAGCACGGCGGAGCTGACGCTCGCCCTGATCCTGGCCTCACTGCGCGGCCTGCCCGATTTCGTGCGGGCGCAGGACAAGGGGGAGTGGCTCGGGGGGTTCCGGCCCGCGCTCGCCGACCGGAGCGTGCTCATCGTGGGGTACGGATCGATCGGCGCGGCGATCGAGGACCGGCTCACCCCGTTCGAGCTCGCGCGGGTGGCGCGCGTGGCGCGCTCCGAGCGCACCACGGCGCGCGGCCCGGTGCATCCGTTCACCGAACTGCCCTCGCTGCTGCCGGAGGCGGACGTCGTCGTCCTCGCCACCCCGCTGACCGAGTCCACCCGGCACCTCGTGGACGCCGGCTTCCTGGCCCGGATGAAGGACGGCGCCCTGCTCGTGAACATGGCGCGGGGACCCGTCGTCGACACCTCGGCCCTGCTCACCGAGGTGGAGAGCGGCCGTATCACCGCGGCGCTCGACGTCACCGATCCCGAGCCCCTTCCCGCGGAGCATCCCCTGTGGAGGGCGCCGGGCGTCCTCATCAGCCCGCACGCCGGCGGACCCACCTCCGCCTTCCGGCCGCGTGCCGAGCGGTTGCTGGTGGACCAGTTGAACCGTTTCCTGAACCAGGAGGAGCTCCGGAACGTGATCCTGGTGACGGGGGCGGCAAGCGCGTAGTCCGCTTCGAGCACGGTCCGCGACCGTTCGGACGCTATGAGTGCTCACGCGTCAGGTGATCGTTACGGAGAGTAGATAAGCTATGTCCCTGAGTGACGAGACTGGTGTATCGTCCCGACAGGGGCTGCGCCGCTGACCGATCGGCGCGGGGGATTGACATTGCGGACTGTGAGGGGGGCGACGGGCGATGCACGGCCTATGGACGAGCGATCCGACGCGACGGAGCCGCCGTCGGCGACCCTGGCGCACGACTGCGCGCAGCCAGGGGCACCGCGGCGAGTGGCCGCCCCGCCCCGCGCCCCGGAACCCGGGGAGTGCGGGGGTGTCGCGGTATCCGAGGGGCGTGGAGGCAGCGCGGACCGGGAGGGACCGGTGAGCGCGCCGGCCTCCACGTCCACGCTCGAGGAGGCGGTGCGGACGCAGCCCGCCCCGGGAGTGACGCCGGCCCGCCCGACGGCCGTGGCCCGCCGGGCGGGCCTGGTCCCGCAGCTTGTCCTGACCTTCGTCTGCGCGGCCTATGCCATCGGGGCCGCGCTTGGTTGGGGATCGGACCGACTCGCTCTGATCATGGGTGACTTCGGGCTGAGCGCCGCCGCGGCCGCGGCGGCCGTGTCCTGCTTCCTCTACGCGCGCGGCCGCCACATCAGCTTCCGACCCGCCTGGCTGCTGTTCGGCATCTCCTCCGCCATGGCGTCCCTGGGCAACCTGGTCTGGGGGTGGTACGAGGTCGTTCTGGGGCTGCCCGTGCCCAGCCCCAGCTACGCGGACCTGTTCTTCCTGTGCTTCGCGCCCCCCGCCATCGTCGGGCTGCTGGTGCTCGCCAAACGGCCCGTGACCAAGGCCGGCTGGGTCTGTCTGGGGCTGGACGCCTGGCTGATCGGCGGCTCCCTGCTCACCCTCGCCTGGAGCCTCGCGCTCGCCCAGGCCGCGCAGGCCGGCGGTGAGGACGTGGCGCACACCGCGCTGTCGCTGGCCTATCCGCTGCTCGACATCGCCCTGGTCAGCATGGTCCTCGCCCTGCACTTCCGGCGGTCGGCGGTGAACCGCTCCGCGGTCAACACCGCGATCGGCGCGCTCGCGCTCACCGTGATGTGCGACGCCGTGTTCACCTCCCCGCTGCTGCACGACACCTACCGCTCGGGGCAGCTGCTCGACGCGGGCTGGTTCGCCGGCTCACTGCTCCTGGCGTACGCCCCCTGGACCGGACCGAGGAGCGACCGGTCCGAGGACGAGGGGCACACGCGCGTGGTGCGCGAGTACCTGCCCGGACAGCGCGGCGGACCCGGCCACCACCATCTCCCCGGGCCCGGCGGTGAGCGCGCCCGTTATCCGGTCTCCCGGCCCATCGCCGGTTCCCTCGCCGCGCTCACCCCGTACCTCGCCGCGGCGGTGTGCACCCTGGGCATCCTCTACACCGTCCTCAACGGCCGCAGCGTCGACCGCGTGGTCCTGCTCACCGGCGGCACCGTGGTGCTCGCACTCGTCGTGCGCCAGGGCATCATGCTGCTCGACAACATCACCCTCACCCAGGAGCTGGCGCACAAGGAGAACCACTTCCGCTCCCTGGTGCAGGGCTCCAGCGACGTCATCATGATCGCCGCGCCCAGCGGCATGCTCCGCTACGTCTCCCCGGCCGCCGCCGGGGTGTACGGCCGTCCCGCGGAGGAGCTGGTGGGTACGGAACTGGCCCAGCTCATCCACCCGGAGGACCTGGGCTGCGTCGTGCACGAGGTGCGCCGCTTCCTCGCCGCCAGCCCCGTCGAGGAACCCACCACGCGCATCGAGTGCCGTTTCCGCTCCGGCGGTGGGGGAGAAGCCGAGAGCGGGGGAGGCTGGCTGAACGTGGAGTCGACCGTCAACCGGCACCACGGCGGCCTCATCTTCAACAGCCGGGACGTCACCGAGAGAGTGCGCCTGCAGGCGCAGCTCCAGCACAACGCCGAACACGACCCGCTGACCGACCTGCCCAACCGCGCCCTGTTCACCCGGCGCGTCCAGCAGGCCCTGTCCGGCCGCCGCGCCTCCGACCGGGGCGCCGCCCTCAGGGGCACGGCCGTGCTCTTCATCGACCTCGACGGCTTCAAGGCGGTCAACGACACCATCGGCCACCAGGCCGGGGACGAGCTGCTCGTCCACGCCGCCCGCAGGCTCCGGGACGCGGTCCGCAAGGGCGACACCGCCTCCCGGCTGGGCGGCGACGAGTTCGCCGCCCTGATCGTGGGCGACGGTGCCCGGGACCGGGAGGCCCGCGAGCGGCACATCCTGGAGCTCGCCGACCGTCTCAGAGTGACCCTGTCCCAGCCCTACCTCATCGACGGCAACGATGTCCGGGTCAACGCCTCCATCGGTGTCGCCTTCGCCGAACCGGCCCTCGGCGCGGGTGAACTGCTGCGCAACGCGGACCTCGCCATGTACCGGGCCAAGGCCGGCGGCAAGGGCCGGGTGGAGCTGTACCGGCCGCAGATGCAGCAGGACGTCGTCCGCAGGGCGGAGCTGGCCACCCGGCTGCGCGCCGCGCTGCACGACGGGGAGTTCGCGCTGCTGCACCAGCCGGTGGTGTCCCTGGGGGACGGCAGGATCACCTCGGTCTGCGCGCAGGCGCGCTGGCGTTCCGCGCAGGGTGTGCTGTTCACCCCCGCGGAGTTCCTGCGCGTCGCCGAGGACAGCGAGAAGACCGCCGAGCTGGACCGCTGGCTGCTGGAGGAGGCGGTCGAACAGGCCGCCGAACGGCAGGGGACGGGGGTGTCGGTGCCCGTGGCCGTCCGGCTCGGTGCCCGCAGGCTGCTGGACCGCTCGCTGCCGCTCAGCTCGATCGAGGCCCTGCTCACCCGGTACGGACTGCCCTCCGGCTCGCTGGTCGTCGAGGTGGCCGAAACCGACCCGCGGGTCTGCCTGGACGAGCTGGAGCGCCGCCTGACCGCCCTCAGGCGCGTCGGCGTCCGCATCGCCCTGGACGGCTTCGGCGACGGCTACGCGGCGATCACCGCCCTCAGGCGGCTCCCCGTCGACGTGCTCAAACTCGACCGCAGCCTGGTCGAGGGCGTGGTCGAGTCCGCGCGGCTGCACAAGATCACCAGCGGACTGCTGCGCATCGCCGGCGACCTCGGGATGCAGTCCGTGGCCGACGGGGTGGACCTGCCCGAGCAGGTCGTCGCCCTCCGCGCGATGGGATGCACGCACGGGCAGGGCATGGCCTTCTCCGGACCCCTGGACGAGTACCGGCTGCGCAGGGCACTCGGCGCCGGCCGCTGTCCGATGCCGCACGGGCCGGCCGAACCCGCGTTCGCGGGCGGCGGCTCCGGCGGGTACACGTCGGGGGTGGCCACCATGCTCAGAGGTGGCACGGCTCTGCGCTCACATGATGAGACGCCTGTCCCACCCACTTGACAGTCGGTGCACGCCGGGGGGAGGGTCAATGCCATGCGCACCCGAATTCTCGTACTTGGAAAGCGCGTCGGCTGACGCTGAGCATCGATGCTCAGCGCCCCCGCCCGGCGCGCTCCCCTCGCTTGCCTTTTGGCACGAGGGGTTTTTTGTTGCACCAGCACCTGCCGCACCGCTCGCACACACCGCACAAACCTCGCAAGAACCCTCAGCATCGAGAAGAGAAGCCGATGACCGAGCAGGCCACCGGGGCCCATCCGCAGCCGCGGCCCCGATCCGGAGGACAGCAGTCCACCCCCGAGAGCGTCACGGGCGCGCAGTCCCTCATTCGCTCTCTCGAGGAGGTCGGCGCCGACACGGTATTCGGCATCCCCGGCGGTGCGATCCTTCCCGCCTACGACCCGCTGATGGACTCCACCCGGGTGCGTCACGTCCTGGTCCGGCACGAGCAGGGCGCCGGCCACGCGGCCACGGGGTACGCGCAGGCCACCGGCAAGGTGGGCGTCTGCATGGCGACCTCGGGCCCCGGCGCCACCAACCTGGTCACCCCGATCGCCGACGCGCACATGGACTCCGTGCCGCTGGTCGCGATCACCGGCCAGGTCGCCTCCAAGGCGATCGGCACGGACGCCTTCCAGGAAGCGGACATCGTCGGCATCACCATGCCGATCACCAAGCACAACTTCCTGGTCACCAAGGCCGAGGACATCCCCCGGGTGATCGCGCAGGCCTTCCACATCGCCGCCACCGGCCGTCCCGGTCCGGTGCTGGTGGACATCGCCAAGGACGCCCTCCAGGCGAAGACCACCTTCTCCTGGCCGCCCACCATGGACCTGCCCGGCTACCGGCCCGTCACCAAGCCGCACGCCAAGCAGATCCGCGAGGCGGCCAAGCTGATCACCGCCGCGAAGCGGCCGGTCCTCTACGTCGGCGGCGGTGTCATCAAGGCCCGCGCCACGGCCGAGCTGAAGGTCCTCGCGGAACTCACCGGTGCTCCCGTCACCACCACCCTGATGGGACTCGGAGCATTCCCCGACAGCCACCCGCTGCACGTGGGAATGCCGGGCATGCACGGTTCGGTCACCGCCGTCACCGCGCTGCAGAAGGCCGACCTGATCGTCGCCCTCGGAGCCCGCTTCGACGACCGCGTCACCGGCAAGCTGGACAGCTTCGCCCCGTACGCCAGGATCATCCACGCCGACATCGACCCGGCCGAGATCGGCAAGAACCGCGCCGCCGACGTGCCGATCGTCGGTGACGCCCGCGAGGTCCTCGCCGACCTCGTCCAGGCCGTCCAGAAGGAGCACGCCGAGGGTCACTGGGGCGAGGCCGCCAGGTCGAGGTATGCGGCCTGGTGGAAGGACCTGAGCCGCTGGCGCGACACCTACCCCCTGGGCTACGACCAGCCCGAGGACGGTTCGCTCTCCCCGCAGCAGGTCATCGAGCGCATCGGACAGCTGGCGCCCGAGGACACGATCTTCGCTGCGGGCGTGGGCCAGCACCAGATGTGGGCCGCGCACTTCATCCAGTACGAGAAGCCCGCCACCTGGCTGAACTCCGGCGGCGCCGGAACCATGGGCTACGCCGTCCCGGCGGCCATGGGCGCCAAGGCCGGACAGCCCGGCCGGGCCGTCTGGGCGATCGACGGCGACGGCTGCTTCCAGATGACCAACCAGGAACTCACCACCTGCGCCCTGAACAACATCCCGATCAAGGTCGCCGTCATCAACAACGGCGCTCTCGGGATGGTCCGCCAGTGGCAGACCCTGTTCTACAACCAGCGGTACTCCAACACCGTGCTGGGCTCCGGCCCCGTCGAGACGAGCAACACCCCCACCGATCTGAACGGCGGCTCCGCCGTGGGACCGGCCACGCAGCGGAGTGCCGGCACCCGCGTGCCCGACTTCGTCAAGCTGTCGGAGGCCATGGGCTGCCACGCGATCCGCTGCGAGGACCCGGCGGACCTCGACAAGGTCATCGAGGAGGCGAACTCGATCAACGACCGCCCGGTCGTCGTCGACTTCATCGTCCACCAGGACGCCATGGTGTGGCCGATGGTCGCCGCCGGCACCTCCAACGACGAGATCATGGCCGCCCGCGACGTCCGCCCCGACTTCGGCGACAACGAAGACGACTGAGCGAGAGAGACCCAAGAGATCATGTCCAAGCACACGCTCTCCGTCCTGGTGGAGAACACCCCCGGCATCCTGGCCCGGATCGCCGCGCTGTTCTCCCGCCGCGGCTTCAACATCGACTCGCTCGCCGTCGGTGTCACCGAGCACCCCGACATCTCCCGCATCACCATCGTGGTGAGCGTCGAGGAGTTCCCGCTGGAGCAGGTGACCAAGCAGCTCAACAAGCTCGTCAACGTTCTGAAGATCGTCGAACTCGAGCCGTCGCAGGCCGTCCAGCGCGAACTCGTCCTGGTGAAGGTGCGCGCCGACAACGAGACGCGTTCCCAGATCGTCGAGATCGTCCAGCTGTTCCGCGCCAAGACCGTGGACGTCTCCCCGGAGGCCGTCACCATCGAGGCCACCGGCAGCAGCGACAAGCTGTCCGCCATGCTCAAGATGCTGGAACCGTTCGGCATCAAGGAACTGGTCCAGTCCGGGACGATCGCGATCGGACGCGGTGCCCGTTCGATCACCGACCGGTCGCTGCGCGCTCTCGACCGATCGGCGTAAGGCGGAACCGGGCGGTCGGCGACACACCGGCCGCCCGTATTCCGAGACCCCAAGACTTCCCGTCCCCTCACCGTCATACGGTGGGAAGCGACACCCGCACACAAGGAGAGAACCCAAAGTGGCCGAGCTGTTCTACGACGCCGACGCCGACCTGTCCATCATCCAGGGCCGCAAGGTCGCGGTCATCGGTTACGGCAGCCAGGGCCACGCCCACGCCCTGTCGCTCCGTGACTCGGGTGTCGACGTCCGTGTCGGTCTGCACGAGGGCTCCAAGTCCAAGGCCAAGGCCGAGGAGCAGGGCCTGCGCGTGGTGACCCCGTCCGAGGCCGCCGCCGAGGCCGACGTCATCATGATCCTCGTCCCGGACCCGATCCAGGCCCAGGTCTACGAGGAGCACATCAAGGACAACCTGAAGGACGGCGACGCCCTGTTCTTCGGTCACGGCCTGAACATCCGCTACGGCTTCATCAAGCCGCCGGCCGGCGTGGACGTCTGCATGGTCGCCCCCAAGGGCCCGGGCCACCTGGTGCGCCGCCAGTACGAGGAGGGCCGCGGCGTTCCGTGCATCGCGGCCGTCGAGCAGGACGCCACGGGCAACGCCTTCGCGCTGGCCCTGTCGTACGCCAAGGGCATCGGCGGCACCCGCGCCGGCGTCATCAAGACGACCTTCACCGAGGAGACCGAGACCGACCTGTTCGGTGAGCAGGCCGTCCTCTGCGGTGGCACCGCGGCGCTGGTCAAGGCGGGCTTCGAGACGCTGACCGAGGCGGGCTACCAGCCGGAGATCGCCTACTTCGAGTGCCTGCACGAGCTGAAGCTGATCGTCGACCTCATGTACGAGGGCGGCCTGGAGAAGATGCGCTGGTCGATCTCCGAGACCGCCGAGTGGGGCGACTACGTCACCGGCCCGCGGATCATCACCGACGCCACCAAGGCCGAGATGAAGAAGGTCCTCGCTGAGATCCAGGACGGCTCCTTCGCCCAGCAGTGGATGGACGAGTACCACGGCGGTCTGAAGAAGTACAACGAGTACAAGAAGCAGGACTCCGAGCACCTCCTGGAGACCACCGGCAAGGAGCTGCGCAAGCTGATGAGCTGGGTCAACGAAGACGCGTGAGCCGAGCGCCCCGCGACGGCGCCGTGCCCGGGCCGCCCCGGCCCGCCGGCGCCGTCGCGGAGGCTTCGCCCCCCACCCCGTATCTCCCAACGCCACAGGGGCTGGATTCTTCGTTGGCAGGCCTGCCCGGCCACTTCCGGATGATCCTTCCGCAGTGACGCAGGACGGCGCCCCGGCGCCACTACACTGCTGAGACATACGCGTCAGGCCCACAGCGTCGTGCGTCTTCCACGCGGCTAAGCGACACCGAGGAATGCAGGCCACCCCGGCGCCGCCCCCCTCCACCGCATGCGGCCGTCGGGACGGCCGTCGTCCCCCGTAGCGCCACCCGCGCGCGGGTGGTGCCCCCATGGACATGTGAGGACTCACGTGAGCTCGAAACCTGTCGTACTCATCGCCGAAGAGCTGTCGCCCGCGACCGTGGACGCGCTCGGACCGGACTTCGAGATCCGCCACTGCAACGGCGCGGACCGGGCGGAACTCCTGCCTGCCATCGCCGACGTGGACGCGATCCTGATCCGTTCCGCCACCAAGGTCGACGCCGAGGCCATCGCCGCCGCGAAGAAGCTCAAGGTCGTCGCGCGGGCCGGGGTCGGCCTGGACAACGTCGACGTCTCCGCCGCCACCAAGGCGGGCGTGATGGTGGTCAACGCCCCCACCTCGAACATCGTGACCGCCGCGGAACTCGCCTGCGGTCTGATCGTCGCCACCGCGCGCAACATTCCGCAGGCCAACGCCGCGCTGAAGAACCACGAGTGGAAGCGCAGCAAGTACACGGGCGTCGAGCTCGCCGAGAAGACCCTCGGGGTCGTGGGTCTGGGGCGGATCGGCGCCCTCGTCGCGCAGCGCATGTCCGCCTTCGGCATGAAGATCGTCGCCTACGACCCCTATGTGCAGCCCGCGCGGGCCGCGCAGATGGGCGTGAAGGTGCTGTCGCTGGACGAGCTGCTCGAGGTCTCCGACTTCATCACCGTCCACCTGCCCAAGACCCCGGAGACGCTCGGCCTGATCGGCGACGAGGCGCTGCGCAAGGTCAAGCCGAGCGTGCGCGTCATCAACGCCGCGCGCGGCGGCATCGTCGACGAGGAGGCGCTGTACTCGGCGCTCAAGGAGGGCCGCGTCGCCGGCGCGGGCCTCGACGTGTACGCCAAGGAGCCGTGCACGGACTCCCCGCTGTTCGAGTTCGACCAGGTCGTCTGCACCCCGCACCTCGGTGCCTCCACCGACGAGGCCCAGGAGAAGGCCGGCATCGCCGTCGCCCGCTCGGTGCGTCTCGCGCTCGCCGGTGAGCTGGTCCCGGACGCGGTGAACGTGCAGGGCGGGGTCATCGCCGAGGACGTCAAGCCGGGCCTGCCGCTCGCCGAGCGCCTCGGCCGGATCTTCACCGCGCTCGCCGGTGAGGTCGCGGTCCGCCTCGACGTCGAGGTGTACGGCGAGATCACCCAGCACGACGTGAAGGTGCTGGAGCTCTCCGCCCTCAAGGGCGTCTTCGAGGACGTCGTCGACGAGACGGTCTCCTATGTGAACGCGCCCCTGTTCGCCCAGGAGCGGGGCGTCGAGGTGCGGCTGACCACCAGCTCCGAGTCGGCCGACCACCGCAACGTGGTCACCGTGCGCGGCACCCTCGCCGACGGCGAGGAGATCGCGGTCTCCGGCACGCTGGCCGGGCACAAGAACGTCCAGAAGATCGTCGCGGTCGGCGACTACGACGTGGACCTCGCGCTCGCCGACCACATGGTCGTCCTGCGCTACGAGGACCGTCCGGGTGTCGTCGGCACCGTGGGCCGCATCCTGGGCGAGGCGGGCATCAACATCGCCGGCATGCAGGTCGCCCGCGCGACGGTCGGCGGCGAGGCGCTCGCCGTGCTGACGGTCGACGACACGGTGTCCACCGCGGTGCTGGGTGAGCTCTCGACGGAGATCGGGGCGACGTCGGCCCGGTCGGTGAACCTGGTCTGATCCCGTCGTCCCCGGGAGCCCCGGCCCCGGGTCCCCGTCCGGACTGAAGGGCGCCGGGCGGCCGAGAACTGTCTCGGCCGCCCGGCGCCCTTTCCGTCGGCCAGGTGATCAAGGCCGCCCCTCGGCGCCGACGCGGCTCCCGGTGATCACAGGCGGTGCGCCTTCAGCACCATGTGCAGCAGGAGCCGGTCCTCGCCGTCGTCCAGGTCGAGGCCGGTGAGCTGCTCGATGCGGGACAGGCGGTAATACAGGGTCTGACGGTGGATGCCCAGCTCGGCAGCCGTGCGGCCGGCCTGGCCCGCGCAGTCGAGATAGGTCTCGGCGGTGCGGGCGAGTTCCCGGTGCGCCGGGGCGAGCAGCGGGCCGACGACGGGGTCGTGGGCGGCCCGCGCGGGGAGCGCGGTCAGGAGCCGGTAGGAGCCGATCGAGGTCCACCGGGCCGCCGGGCCGAACCGGGGCTCGGCCAGGGCGGCGCGGGCCGCCGCCGACGCCTCGCCCCAGGCGACGTCGAGTTCGGCGAGGCCGACGCGGGGCGCGGCGATCCCGGCGGCCACGACGGGACCGGAACGGCCGCTTCGGCCGTCCCGCGCGCCGACCGCCCCGTCCCGGTGTCCGGGGCCGCTCCCGTGCGCCCGTTCCAGGAGCCGCGAGGCGGCCGTCGTCGCCGGGGTCAGCACGTCGGACGCGCGTAGCCGCAGCAGCAGCGCCAGCGACACGTCCGCGGCCCCCCACGGCAGGGTGCACAGCGCCGTCGCGCCCGGCACCGTACGGACCGACGGGGCGTCGTCGGGGTCGGCGGAGGGCCACGGGGCCACACAGACCATGATGTGCGGGCCGTCGGCGCGGCCACCGAGGGCGGTACGGAGTTCGGCGACCGCCATGTCGCGCTGCCAGTCGCGTTCCGCACTGAGGACGGCCCGCAGCTCGCGGGTCAGGTCCGCGCCGTGCTGCGCCTCGTCCGCGAGCAGCGCGCCGATCCGCGCCGTCACCCGCATGGCCGCGTCCAGCTGCCGTTCCGAGGGCCCCGGGGCGTAATCCAGCAGCCAGACGTAACCGAGGACGACACCCCGATGGCGTACCGGAAGGCAGATGCGTCCGCGGTGCACACCCGCCTCCGGGGTGCGCGGGATGCGCACCGGACCGGTCGCGCGCGTGATGCCGAAACCCTCGAACCAGGTGCGGACGGCGGCCGTCGAACGGCGGGTCAGGATCGAGCGGGTGCGCACCGGGTCCAGCGCGGACGGATCGAGGTCGCCCTCACTGTCGTACGCCCCGAACGCGATCAGCTCGAAGTCGCGGTTCTCCAGGGTCGCCGGAGCGCCCAGCAGCTCCGAGATCTCGTCCACCAGCTCCTGGTAGTGGCCCCTGTGTTCCGACGTCACCCCCGCATTGTCCCGCAGAACCGCGCGGCCTTCATACAACTGTCTGAGATCGGCGGCACGGATGCGTGACAGCTGTCGATGGCCCACGCTCGAAGGAATCCCTAGGTTTCACGGTGGTTCTCCGTGCCGTACCCGAAACGTCGGGTGACGGCCGTTTCGCAGCTTGTGGAGGTGCCCCGTGCTGGGTCCCGTGATTCTCGCCGCGTCGCGCAGCGACCGGATGCGACGCCTGGTCTCGGCGGCCCCGGTGACCAAGCAGGTCGTCGACCGCTTCATCCCCGGTGAGACCGTCGACGAGGTCCTGCCGATCATCCAGGAGCTCACCGGCAGTGGCCTGGAACTGACCATGGACGTCGTCGGCGAGGACATCACCACCCCCGAGCAGGCCGCCGCCGCACGCGACGCGTACCTGGAGCTGATCGACCGGCTGGGGCCGCTGGAGCTCGGCACCCGCGCCGAGATGTCGGTGAAGCTGTCGATGTTCGGCCAGGCGCTCCCCGGCGGCCACGAACTGGCGCTCGCCAACGTCCGCCCGGTCGTCGAGGCCGCCGCCGCGATCGGCACCACCGTCACCCTCGACGCCGAGGACCACACCACCCTCGACTCGATGTTCGCCATCCACGAGGAACTGCGGAAGGACTTCCCGCAGACCGGCTGCGTCATCCAGGCCTACCTCTTCCGCACCGAGGCCGACGCGCGCCGCCTCGCCGCCGACGGCAGTCGCGTACGGTTGGTGAAGGGCGCCTACAAGGAGCCCGCCGAGGTCGCCTACCAGCAGAAGCACGAGATCGACAAGGCGTACGTGCGCATCCTGCGGACGCTGATGGAGGGCGAGGGCTACCCGATGATCGGGTCCCACGACCCGCGCCTGATCTCCATCACCCAGGAACTGGCCCGCACCGCCGGGCGCAAGCTCGACGAGTACGAGTTCCAGATGCTCTACGGCATCCGCGGCGACGAGCACCTGCGACTGGCCGCCGAGGGTCACCGCATGCGCGTCTACACGGCCTACGGCACCGACTGGTACGGCTACTTCATGCGCCGTCTGGCGGAGAAGCCGGCGAACCTGCGCTTCTTCCTGCGCTCGATGGTCAGCAAGGGCTGAGCCCGAGCACCACCGCTCACCCACTCACCGCTCAAGTCAAGGAGTACGGAACCCATGGACGCTGTGACCCAGGTCCCCACGCCCGTCAACGAGCCGGTGCACGGCTACGCCCCCGGTACGCCCGAGCGTGCCCGGCTGGAGACCAAGCTCAAGGAGCTGGCCGACAACCCGGTCGACCTGCCCTGCACCATCGGCGGCGAGAAGCGGATGGGCGGCGGCGAGCGCTTCGACGTCGTGCAGCCGCACAACCACAAGGCACGCCTGGGCACCTACGCCAACGCCACCCGGCAGGACGCCCAGGACGCGATCGACGCCGCCCTGGCCGCCGCCCCCGCCTGGCGCGCGATGTCCTTCGACGACCGCGCGGCGATCATCCTGCGCGCCGCCGAACTGCTCTCGGGCCCCTGGCGCGAGACCATCGCCGCCTCCACCATGCTGGGCCAGTCCAAGACCGCCCAGCAGGCTGAGATCGACAGCCCCTGCGAGCTGATCGACTTCTGGCGGTTCAACGTCCACTACGCGCGCGGCATCCTGGCCGAGCAGCCCCCGGCCAACTCGCCGGGCGTGTGGAACCGCATGGACCACCGCCCGCTGGAGGGCTTCGTCTACGCGATCACGCCGTTCAACTTCAGCGCGATCGCCGCCAACCTGCCCACCGCGCCCGCGCTGATGGGCAACGTCGTGGTCTGGAAGCCGTCCCCGACCCAGACCCACGCCGCCGTGCTGCTGATGCGGCTGCTGGAGGAGGCCGGACTGCCCAAGGGCGTCATCAACCTCGTCACCGGTGACGGCATCGAGGTCTCCGAGGTCGCGCTCGAGCACCGGGACCTGGCGGGCATCCACTTCACGGGCTCGACCAAGACCTTCCAGCACCTGTGGAAGACGGTCGGCAACAACATCGAGAAGTACCGCACCTACCCGCGGCTGGTCGGTGAGACCGGTGGCAAGGACTTCGTCGTCGCCCACCCGTCGGCCGACCGCGCGATCCTCAAGACGGCGCTGACCCGCGGTGCCTTCGAGTACCAGGGCCAGAAGTGCTCGGCGACCTCCCGCGCGTACATCCCGGCCTCCATCTGGAACTCCGGGTTCAAGGAGGAGTTCGCCGCCGAGATCGACGGCATCAAGATGGGTGACGTCACCGACCTGTCCAACTTCATCGGCGCCGTCATCGACGAGCGGTCCTTCGCCAAGAACAAGGCCGCGATCGACCGTGCCAAGGAGGACCCGTCCTGCACGATCGTCGCGGGCGGCAGCTACGACGACTCCGTCGGCTACTTCGTCCGTCCGACCGTCGTCGAGTGCGACGACCCGGACAACGAGGTCTTCCGCACCGAGTACTTCGGCCCCTTCCTCGCCGTGCACGTGTACGACGACAGCGCGGCCGACGCCTACGACGAGATGCTGACCCAGATGGAGGCGGTGTCCGACTACGCGCTGACCGGCTCGGTCATCGCGAACGACCGCGCGGCCGCCGCGTACACGATGGAGAAGCTGCGCTACGCGGCCGGCAACTTCTACATCAACGACAAGTCGACCGGTGCCGTCGTCGGCCAGCAGCCCTTCGGCGGCGGTCGTGCCTCCGGCACCAACGACAAGGCCGGCGCCCCGCAGAACCTGATGCGCTGGACCCTGACCCGTGCCATCAAGGAGACGCTGGTCCCGCCGACCGACTACACGTACCCGCACATGGGCTGACGCCCCCCGGCAGCGGGACCTTCGTACCCGCTGCCGCTGCCCCGTCGGACGGGCCAGGTCGTACGGACCTGGCCCGTTTGACGTTTTCGCAGGTCACGGCGGTGTGACGCGGTCCACTGTCTCAGATAGTAGGAAGTCCGAGCAATTGTGCAGACAGATGCCCTGCGCACCCTTATTTTTGTAGGAGCCGAACGTCTCGCTCGATCAAGCGAACGGCGGTCGTGAGCCGGGCCCCATGCAGGCAATCCCTGCGGCCCCCGCTCCCCGCCCCTTCCGGTGACGCGTTTTTCCCTCTGCATTCCCGTCGCACCAGGCTTGTCGAAGGAGTCGATCCCCATGCCCGAGACCGCTGTCCGCCGCCGCGTCCGCCACGCCTCCCGTACGAGCGAGTCCGACCGCAAGAACGCCGCGGCCGCCCTCCAGCGCGCCCTCGACCGCCGGGACAACGGCGGCTCGACCGGCCACTGAGCCGCTCCGGGCGGTGCCGGTCGGTGGTCCCCCCCCATGCGGGTGTCCGCATCCCGGACGGCTCATGTCAGAGCATGGGACGAGGAGTAGGGTGCCCGCATGTCTCGCAGCATCAATCTCGCAGTGATCCCCGGTGACGGCATCGGCCAGGAAGTCGTGACCGAAGGTCTCAAGGTCCTCTCCGCCGTCCTTCCGCAGGATGTGAAGCTGGAGACCAAGGAGTTCGACTTCGGCGCGCGGCGCTACCACGCCACCGGTGAGACCCTCACCGAGGCCGACCTCGACGCGCTGAAGCAGTACGACGCCATCCTGCTCGGTGCCATCGGCGATCCGAGCGTCCCCTCCGGGGTCCTGGAGCGCGGCTTCCTGCTCAAGCTCCGCTTCGCCTTCGACCACCACGTCAACCTGCGGCCGTCGAAGCTCCTGCCGGGTGTGTCCACGCCGCTCGCGGGGCAGCCGGAGATCGACTTCGTCGTGGTCCGGGAGGGCACCGAGGGCCCCTACACCGGCAACGGCGGCACCATCCGCAAGGGCACCGAGCACGAGGTCGCCACCGAGGTCTCCGTCAACACGGCCTACGGTGTCGAGCGTGTCGTGCGTGACGCCTTCGCCCGTGCCCAGGCCCGCCCGCGCAAGAAGCTCACGCTGGTCCACAAGAACAACGTGCTGACCTTCGCCGGCCATCTGTGGACGAACGTCTTCAACAAGGTGGCCGCGGAGTTCCCCGAGGTCACCACCGACTACATCCACGTCGACGCCGCGACGATCTACCTGGTCACCGACCCGGCCCGCTTCGACGTCATCGTCACCGACAACCTCTTCGGTGACATCATCACCGACCTCGCCGCGGCCGTCTCCGGCGGCATCGGCGTCGCCGCGAGCGGGAACATCAACCCGTCCGGCCGGTTCCCGTCGATGTTCGAGCCCGTGCACGGCTCGGCCCCGGACATCGCCGGCCAGGGCAAGGCGGACCCGAGCGCCACGGTTCTCTCCGTCGCCCTCCTGCTGCGCCACCTCGGCCACGACGCCGAGGCGGCCCGCATCGAGGAAGCCGTCTCCGCCGACCTCGCGGAGCGCGGCGGTCTGCCCGCGCGCAGCACCTCCGAGATCGGCGACGCGCTCGCCGTACGCGTAGCCGGCTGACCGGGCGCGCACACTCGACACCACTCGAAGCCGCCGGTCGCAACCGCCCGGCGGCTTCCCCATGTCCCCGCCGGGTGCCACCATCGACCACCGGGCCGCATTCACCCCGTGTTCCCTCCGCCGCCGCCCCCGGGCGATAATCGAACGCGGAGCCGCGGAATGAGGGAATGCTCGGACGTCCTACCACTGGCCACCGGCCGTACGGGCGTGAGCGCGGCCCGTCACTACAACCGGTGAAGGACAACCACTCATGACGACGCCCACGATCGAGCTCAAGCCCTCCGCCCACCCCCTCTCGGACGCCGAGCGGGAGGCGATCCTGGCCGCCCCGGGATTCGGCCGCCACTTCACCGACCACATGGTGACGATCAAGTGGACCGAGGGCCGGGGCTGGCACGACGGACAGCTCGTCCCCTACGCGCCGATCCCCCTCGACCCGGCGACCCACGTCCTGCACTACGCGCAGGAGATCTTCGAGGGCCTGAAGGCCTACCGCAGGCCCGACGGGTCCGTCGCCACCTTCCGCCCCGAGAAGAACGCCGAGCGTTTCCAGCGCTCCGCCCGCCGCCTCGCGATGCCCGAGCTGCCGGTCGAGACGTTCATCGAGGCGTGCGACGCGCTGGTCGGGCAGGACAAGGCGTGGGTGCCGGCGCACGGCGGTGAGGAATCCCTCTACCTGCGCCCCTTCATGATCGCCACCGAGGTCGGGCTGGGCGTCAAGCCCGCCAACGAGTACCTGTTCCTGGTGATCGCCTCCCCGGCCGGCGCCTACTTCCCCGGCGGCGTGAAGCCGGTCTCCATCTGGGTCTCCGAGGACCGCGTCCGCGCCGTCCCCGGCGGCATGGGCGACGCGAAGACGGGCGGCAACTACGCCGCCTCGCTGCTCGCCCAGGCCGAGGCCGCGGCCAAGGGCTGCGACCAGGTCTGCTACCTCGACGCCGTGGAGCACACCTGGGTCGAGGAGCTCGGCGGCATGAACCTGTACTTCGTGTACGGCAACAAGATCGTCACGCCGGCCCTCACCGGCTCCATCCTGGAGGGCGTCACCCGTGACTCCCTGCTGAGCGTCGCCCGCGACCTCGGCTACGAGGCCGTCGAGGAGCGGGTCTCGGTCGACCAGTGGCAGCGCGACTCCGAGAACGGCACCCTCACCGAGGTGTTCGCCTGCGGTACCGCGGCCGTCATCACGCCCGTCGGCACCGTCAAGCGGGCCGGCGGCGAGTGGCGGCAGAGCGACGGCGAGCCGGGCGAGGTCACCCTGCGCCTGCGGCAGGCCCTGCTCGACATCCAGCGCGGCACGGCCGAGGACAAGCAGGGCTGGATGCACCCCCTGGGCTGACTCCCGTTTGCCGTGCCAGGGCCGCCCGGACCCCACCGTCCGCGGCGGCCCGTTCGCGGGGGCGGTTCGTCCGGTCGCCGAAGGGCGGACACCCAGCGCCCGTATCCTGAGACGGACGGTGGTCGTGGAGCCGGATTGTGCCAGACTGCCGCCGTGCTCTCGTTCGCCATGATTATTGGCAGCAGGCGCGCCGGTCCGCAGTGACCGCCCGTACGACAACGTACAGGCGGACACCGTCGTCCTCGACCCGCGCGCAGACCTCTCGCACCCGCGAGAGGTTTTTCTGTTTCCTGGCCCACCAGAAGCCGGGAAGCCGGCGTGAGGGACCATGGGGGACGGTGGAACCGGTCATTCCGGTAGACCGAGATCCAACCTCAGGAGCCTTCAGACCATGACCGCAACCAGTGAGCCCGACGACTCGTTCCACGTCTTCGACACCACCCTGCGCGACGGAGCCCAGCGCGAGGGCATCAACCTCACGGTCGCCGACAAGCTGGCCATCGCACGGCACCTGGACGACTTCGGTGTGGGCTTCATCGAGGGCGGCTGGCCGGGCGCGAACCCGAGAGACACCGAGTTCTTCGCCCGTGCCCAACAGGAGATCGAGTTCCGGCACGCCCAGTTGGTCGCCTTCGGCGCCACTCGTCGCGCCGGCACCACCGCTGCCGAGGACCCGCAGGTCAGGGCGCTCCTCGCCTCCGGCGCGCAGGTGATCACGCTGGTCGCCAAGTCCCACGACCGCCATGTCGAGCTCGCCCTGCGCACCACCCTGGACGAGAACCTGGAGATGGTCCGCGACACCGTCGCCTTCCTCACGGCCGAGGGCCGCCGGGTGTTCGTCGACTGCGAGCACTTCTTCGACGGTTACCGCGCCAACCCCGAGTACGCCAAGTCGGTCGTCCGCACGGCCTCGGAGGCCGGCGCCGACGTCGTCGTCCTGTGCGACACCAACGGCGGCATGCTCCCCGCCCAGATCCAGGCCGTGGTCTCGACGGTGCTCGCCGACACCGGCGCCCGGCTCGGCATCCACGCCCAGGACGACACCGGGTGCGCGGTCGCCAACACCCTCGCCGCCGTCGACGCGGGCGCCACCCACGTCCAGTGCACGGCCAACGGCTACGGCGAGCGCGTCGGCAACTCCAACCTGTTCCCGGTGGTGGCGGCGCTGGAGCTCAAGTACGCCAAGAAGGTCCTGCCCGAGGGACGGCTCCGGGAGATGACGCGCATCTCGCACGCCATCGCCGAGGTGGTCAACCTGACCCCGTCCACCCACCAGCCCTACGTGGGTGTCTCCGCCTTCGCCCACAAGGCCGGCCTGCACGCCTCCGCCATCAAGGTCGACCCGGACCTGTACCAGCACATCGACCCCGAGCGGGTCGGCAACACCATGCGGATGCTGGTGTCCGACATGGCCGGTCGCGCCTCCATCGAGCTCAAGGGCAAGGAACTCGGCATCGACCTGGGAGACGACCGCGAACTGGTCGGCCGGGTCGTGGAGCGGGTCAAGGAACGCGAGCTCAAGGGCTACACGTACGAGGCCGCCGACGCCAGCTTCGAACTGCTGCTGCGCGCGGAGGTCGAGGGCCGGCAGCTGAAGTACTTCGAGGTCGAGTCCTGGCGCGCGATCGTCGAGGACCGCCCCGACGGCACCCACGCCAACGAGGCCACGGTGAAACTGTGGGCCAAGAGCGAGCGCATCGTCGCCACGGCGGAGGGCAACGGTCCGGTCAACGCCCTGGACCGGGCCCTGCGCGTCGCCCTGGAGCGGATCTACCCGCAGCTCGCCAAGCTGGAACTGGTCGACTACAAGGTCCGCATCCTCGAGGGCAAGCACGGCACACACTCCACCACCCGGGTCCTGATCTCCACGTCCGACGGCGCGGGGGAGTGGTCGACCCTGGGCGTCGGGGACAACGTCATCGCCGCGTCCTGGCAGGCGCTGGAGGACGCGTACACCTACGGCCTGCTGCGGGCCGGGGTCGAACCGGCGGCCTGAGGGGACCGGCCCGGCAGGGACCCCGCGCCGTCGCGGGGGCCCCTGCCGGGCCCGATGCCCGTTCCCGGCCCGGTTCGGGTAGCTTCGAACATATGAAGGACGCGCTGACGCGTACCCTCGTACGCCTGCTGATCGTGCCCGTGGCCGCCGCGCTGGCGGTCCTGACGGCCGGGGCGCCGGGTGCGCACGCGGCCACCGACCTCTCGACCGTGGCCCAGGCCCTGCGCGAGAGTCCCGTCTACGTCGATCCCGAGGCGAGGGGCATCCTGTCCGAGTCGGACGCCGAGGCCCTCGCGAACAAGATCGAGGACGCGGACAAACCCGTCCTCGTGGCGGTCCTCCCGGCCGGTTACCCCACCGAGAACCTCTTCCGGAACCTGCGCACCGAGACCGGCATCACCGGTCTGTACGGCATCCGTCTCGGCGACGAGTTCGACGCGCGCGCCGACAGCAGCGTGCTGAGCCGCCAGGGCGTGCAGAACCTGGTCACGGCCGCGCAGGACGCGGGCGACGCCAAGGCCCAGCTGAACGACTTCGTCGACGACGCGCTGCGCAACATCGGCGGTTCGGCGCCGAGTTCCTGGAGCGGCGGGGCCGACGGAGTCCCCGTCGGCGGGCTGATCACCGCCGGCACCCTGCTGGCCGCCGGCGGCGCGGGCGCGTACGCGGTGTCCCGGCGCAACCGCAGGCGCCACGAGGCGGAGCAGCGGGCCGCGCTGGAGAAGCTGCGGGTGGTGGTCGACGAGGACATCACCGCGTTCGGCGAGGAACTCGACCGGCTCGACTTCCACCCCGGTGAGCCCGGCGCCGACGACGCCATGCGCGCCGACTACGAGCGCGCGCTGGACTCCTACGAGCAGTCCAAGCGGTTGATGGACGCGGCCGGCAGGCCGGAGGACGTCCGCGCGGTCACCCAGGCCGTGGAGGACGGCCGCTTCGCGCTGGCGCGGCTCGACGCCCGCCGTGCGGGCCGGCCGCTGCCGGAGCGCAGGCCGCCCTGCTTCTTCGACCCGCGCCACGGCCCCTCGGTCGCCGACGCCGCCTGGACACCCCCCGGCGGCACCGAGCGGGAGGTCCCGGTCTGTGCGGCGGACCGGACACGCCTGGCCGACGGCCACGAGCCGGCCGTCCGCGAGGTCGACACCGACCTGGGCCGCCGCCCCTACTGGGAGGCGGGCCCGGCCTACGGCCCCTGGGCGGGCGGTTACTTCGGCGGCGGCCTGCTGCCCGGTCTGCTGGTCGGCACGATGCTCGGCGGCATGATGGCGGGTCCCTCCTACGCGGCCGACTACGGCTCCGGCTACGGAGACTTCGGTGGCTACACGGGCGGAGACGTCTCCGGCGCCGACTTCGACAGCGGGGACTTCGGCGGCGGCTTCGGCGGGGGAGACTTCGGAGGCGGCGGCTTCGGCGGTGGGGACTTCGGCGGAGGGTTCTGAACGCCGGGCACGACGAACGCCGGACACCGGGTCCGTTCCCGCGCCCGGTTCCGGGGGCCGCGTCCCGGGGCCAGGTCCGGACACACCGAGCGCCCGCCCTCCCGTACGGGGGTACCGGGGGCGGGCGCGCTCAGGGTGGCGGCGGTCAGGGCCGCGCCGTCGGCGGATCAGACGTTGCGGATCGCCGAGATGTCGAAGTTCAGCTTGATCTTGTCGGAGACCAGGACGCCGCCCGTCTCCAGCGCCGCGTTCCAGGTCAGGCCCCACTCGGAGCGCAGGATCTCGGCCTTGCCCTCGAAGCCGATGCGCTGGTTGCCGAACGGGTCGGTGGCGGAGCCGTTGAACTCCAGGTCGATGGTGAGCGGCTTGGTGGTGCCGAGGATCGTCAGGTCACCGGTGATGCGGTAGTCGTCCCCACCGAGGGCTTCGGCCTTGGTGGAGCGGAACGTCATCGTCGGGAACTCGTCGATCTTGAAGAAGTCCGAGCTCTTCAGGTGACCGTCACGGTCGGCGCTGCCCGTCTCGATGCTCTCCATCACCACGTCGAGGGTGGCGGTGGAGTTGGACGGGTCGGAGCCGTCCAGGTGCAGCGTGCCGGTGAAGTCCTGGAAGCTTCCCTTGACGTTGGTGACCATCGCGTGCCGGGCGACGAAGCCGATGGTGGTGTGCGAGGGGTCGATCGTGTAGTCGCCGGTCAGGGCGGCCAGGTCCGGGTTCACGGCGGCCGGGGCGGGCGCGGCGGCGGTCTCGTTGCTCTTGCGGCTGAAGATGCCCATGGTGTGCTCCTCCTGGGGACGGGGATCGAATGATCCCGTTGAACGTTCAATCACTTTCGACGAGACCCACTGTAGACACATTCCCTTTAAAGTTCAACATCTTTCGGGGGTCTTCTCGAAGGTGCTGAAGACGGGTCCCCTCCGGCTCCGTCTTTCATGTCCCGTGCCCGTTTGTCCTCTCGAACCGCTACCCTCTGCGGGGCGGACCGACCCGAACGGGCGAACCCCGGGAGAACATCCGGGAACGCCTTTGAGCACGGGCGAGCAGCCGCCGTGGGCCCGGTGAATCCCCGGATGCGGGGCGCCCCGGCCGGTCTCGGGCCGGATCCTCCGGGAGGCCTGTGCCGCGCGGGGGTGTGAGAGGTGCCTCGGCCCCGAATTTTATGGGAACCATACAAGTCACGGGCCCTCAGAGCAGTCGGAACGCCTGCATGTCGCCTCGGTTCTGTTCAGTGGCACCAGGAAAACGCCCCGGAGACTGTGAGGAGTCGACGGCTCGCATTCCCGGGTGAGCTTCGTAAGGTCACTACATGACCGTTTTGGATGAGGCGCCGGGTGAGCCGACCGACGCGCGCGGACGCGTGGCCGAACTGCACGAGATTCGCGCACAGGCGCTGGCCGGCCCGAGCGAGAAGGCGACCCAGGCGCAGCACGCCAAGGGCAAGCTGACCGCACGGGAGCGCATCGAACTGCTGCTCGATCCGGGCTCCTTCCGTGAGGTCGAGCAGTTGCGCCGGCACCGGGCGACCGGCTTCGGCCTGGAGACCAAGAAGCCGTACTCCGACGGCGTGATCACCGGCTGGGGCACGGTGGAGGACCGTACGGTCTTCGTCTACGCCCATGACTTCCGGATCTTCGGCGGTGCGCTGGGCGAGGCCCACGCCACCAAGATCCACAAGATCATGGACATGGCCATCGCGGCGGGTGCGCCGCTGGTCTCCCTCAACGACGGCGCGGGCGCCCGTATCCAGGAGGGCGTCTCGGCGCTCGCCGGCTACGGGGGCATCTTCCAGCGCAACACCAAGGCGTCCGGTGTCATCCCGCAGATCAGCGTGATGCTCGGCCCGTGTGCGGGCGGTGCGGCCTACAGCCCGGCCCTGACGGACTTCGTGTTCATGGTCCGCGAGACCTCACAGATGTTCATCACCGGCCCGGACGTGGTCAAGGCCGTCACCGGTGAGGAGATCACCCAGAACGGCCTGGGCGGTGCGGACGTGCACGCCGAGACCAGCGGTGTCTGCCATTTCGCCTACGACGACGAGGAGACGTGCATCGCCGAGGTGCGCTACCTCCTCTCGCTGCTCCCGCAGAACAACCGCGAGAACCCCCCGCGGGTCGAGAGCGGCGACCCCGCGGAGCGCCGCGGCGAGACCCTGCTGGACCTGGTCCCGGCCGACGGCAACCGCCCGTACGACATGGCCAAGGTCATCGAGGAGATCGTCGACGACGGCGAGTACCTCGAGGTCCACGAGCGCTGGGCGCGCAACATCATCTGCGCGCTGGCCCGGATGGACGGCCAGGTCGTCGGCATCGTCGCCAACCAGCCCCAGGCGCTGGCGGGCGTGCTCGACATCGAGGCGTCCGAGAAGGCCGCCCGTTTCGTGCAGATGTGCGACGCCTTCAACATTCCGATCCTCACCTTCCTGGACGTCCCCGGCTTCCTCCCGGGCGTCGACCAGGAGCACGGCGGCATCATCCGCCACGGCGCGAAGCTGCTGTACGCGTACTGCAACGCCACCGTGCCGCGCATCTCGCTGATCCTGCGCAAGGCGTACGGCGGCGCGTACATCGTCATGGACAGCCAGTCCATCGGCGCCGACCTCACCTACGCCTGGCCCACCAACGAGATCGCCGTGATGGGCGCGGAGGGCGCGGCCAACGTCATCTTCCGCCGCCAGATCGCCGACGCCGAGGACCCGGACGCCATGCGGGCGCGCATGGTCAAGGAGTACAAGTCCGAGCTGATGCACCCCTACTACGCGGCCGAACGCGGTCTGGTCGACGACGTCATCGACCCCGCCGAGACCCGCGAGGTGTTGATCCGGTCCCTGGCGATGCTCCAGAACAAGCACGCCGACCTGCCTTCCCGTAAGCACGGCAACCCGCCCCAGTAACCCGGCGGACCCGCCGCGGCAACCCCGCGGACCTCTCTCCCAGGGAGACTGACAGCCATGAGCACACCTGACATCCGTGTCGAGAAGGGCCACGCGGAGCCCGAGGAAGTCGCCGCCATCACGGCGATCCTCCTGGCCCGTGCGGCCACCCGCCCCACCTCCGACATCCGGGCCCACCGCGGCCGCGCCAAGGCCGGCTGGCGCCGCCTCGAACGCGAGCCGGGTTTCCGCGCCCCGCACAGCTGGCGCTGACCTCGGACGAGAAGAGGCCCCTCCTGCAGAAGGAGGGGCCTCTTCTCATGGCACCGTCGGGAGACACCCGCGCCCGGCACACAACAGCCCCCGGCGGCCCGGCGGCCGCAGGGGGCAGTGCGCAACCCGGCGTGGAGCGCTACCGCAGCCGCGCCATCAGCGCGTGCTCGACCAGGGTGATCAGCGCGCTCTTGGCGTCCGAGCGGTGCCGGGCGTCGGTGGTGATGATCGGGGCGTCGGGCCCGATCTGCAGCGCCTCCCGCACCTCGTCCGGGTTGTACGGCTGGTTGCCGTCGAAGCCGTTCAGCGCGATGACGAACGGCAGGCCGCTGTTCTCGAAGTAGTCGACCGCGGGGAAGCAGTCGGCGAGCCTCCGCGTGTCGACGAGAACGATCGCGCCGATGGCGCCGCGGACCAGGTCGTCCCACATGAACCAGAAGCGGTCCTGGCCGGGTGTACCGAAGAGGTACAGGATCAGGTCCTGGTCCAGGGTGATACGGCCGAAGTCCATGGCCACCGTGGTGGTGGTCTTGTCCCCGGTGTGGGTCAGGTCGTCGATGCCCGCCGAAGCAGACGTCATGACGGCCTCGGTGCGCAGGGGATTGATCTCCGAGACAGCGCCGACGAACGTGGTCTTGCCCACGCCGAAACCGCCCGCCACCACGATCTTCGCGGAAGTGGTGGAGCGGGAAGGACCGCCGCTAGAGCTTGCGAAGTCCACTGAGCACCCTTTCGAGCAGTGTCACGTCTGGCTGGCCGCCGGCGCTCTCGTCGCCGCCGGGCTGATGGATGGCGACCAGTCCTGCCTCCGCCAAGTCGGCGACGAGAATCCTGGCCACACCGAGAGGGATGGTCAGCAGGGCCGAGATCTCGGCCACCGACTTGATCTCCCGGCAGAGGTGGCAGATCCGCTGATGCTCGGGCAACTGGCCCTGCATCTGGTGCGGCTGCGCGGTGGTGTGCACCAGCGCCTCGATGGCGAGCTGGTACCGCGGCCTGGTGCGGCCGCCCGTCATCGCGTACGGGCGCACCAGGGGATTGTTCGACGCCCCGGCGGGCGTCGGCTCGGGGGTACGGCGCTGCGGCTGCACGGGCTGGACGCGCGGCGCGTGCGGCTGGTCGTACGGGGCAGGGCCGGGGCCCTGCGGCGCGTACGGCTGCCGGTGGTCCGGTGGGGAGGGGTAGCCGTACCGGTTCTGGGAACCGTCGTTGTGACCCTGCGCAGGGTCGTACGACCAGTTGCCCGAAGACGATCCGTCCGGTGGTGTTACCACTTTCTCCTCCTCCGACTGTGCCTGGCACCCATCATGTGGTAGCCGCGTCCCGAAACCTTACGGCCACGGGACGCCGAACCGCACCGTCCGTTCGTCAGTTGAGCAGACTCCCTTGAAGCTCCGCACGAAGGTCCGGGGTCAGGACCGTACCGGCTCGGTCGACCAGAAGGGCCATCTCGTACCCGATGAGACCGATGTCCGCATCGGGATGTGCGAGAACCGCGAGGGAAGAACCGTCGGAGATGGACATGATGAACAGGAATCCCCGTTCCATCTCCACAACCGTCTGGTTCACGCTGCCACCCTCGAAGATCCGGGAGGCGCCTGCCGTCAGCGACGTCAGCCCGGAGGCCACGGCCGCGAGCTGGTCCGCGCGGTCGCGGGGGAATCCTTCGGACATCGCCAGAAGGAGGCCGTCGGCGGAGACCACCACCGTGTGGGACACCCCCGGGGTGTTGTCCACGAAGTTGGTGATCAACCAGTTCAGGTTCTGTGCCGCCTGGCTCATCGGGCTCACACTAACGCTCCTGGTTGTAGGTGCTGTCAGGACCACTACGGTGATTCCCGGTGGCCTGGCCGTTCGTTTCACTGCCTGCGTTGCGGCCTCGTTGGACGCCGCGCCGCAGGTTGCTCAGCCTGCCCCGGACGTCTTCCGGGGCGCGGGAGACCTGGGGGCCTCCCTGAGGGGTTGTCTCGGCGGCGCCCTCGACCAGGTTGGCCTTGGGTACCCGCCGCGGCAGACCGGATGAGGTCACCCCGCCCGCCTTGGGCTTCCGCAGTGAGGACGCCTGCTGCCAGCGCTCGTCGTTCGCCGAACGCCAGTTGTCGCCGTCGCCCTGCGGAGCCGGGGCCGGTGCCGCAGCGGAAGCCGGTGCCGGGACCGTCGACTCCTGGTTCGCCCGCCGCGCTCCGCCGGTGCCGCCGGTGCCGCCGGCGGTGGACCCGCGGCGCGGGAGTCCGGCGTCAGTGAGCTCGTGGGGGGCGGAGGGGGTCGGTCCCGGACGACCGAAGCCTACGCTGTCCTGCGCGCTCGCGTCAGCGGCCGGGGCGGGCTCCGGTTCCGGGGCGATCGCGGGGTACTGCGCCGGGTAGCCGTTCTGGTAACCGTCCTGCTGCGGCCAGTCGTCCTGGGCCGGCTGGGCGTAGGAGGGGTCCGGGTAGCCGCCGTTCGACGAGAAGCCGTCGCCCTGCGGCAGCCGGTCGTTCGGCTGATAGTACGACTCGTCGTACGCCGGCTGCTGCTGTCCCTCGTACGCGGACTGCTGCCCGTCGCCGTACGCCTGCTGGTCGTATCCGGCGGGCTGCGGCTGATCCGGGTAACCGGCCGGACCGCCGTCGTACCCCTGGCCGTTGTCGTAGCCCTGCGGGGCGGCGAACTCGTCGGTGCTGGGCTGCTCCGATCCGGACAGCGCGGGCTGCGGGCTCTGCGGGTCCAGGGCCGCCCGCCGCTCCTCGCGCATCCGGGAACGGCCGATCGGGTCCAGGCCGCGGATGTCGTCCGGGACCTCGTAGCGGCTGTCGTCGAAGCCGAGTTCCGCCGCGGTGCGCATCGGCTGCTGCTGGCTGAAGTCCTCGCCCGGGTAGTTCTGCTGCGGGATGATCTGGGAGACGGTGAACTCGTCGGGTCCGGCCTGCGCCTCGCCGCCACCACCGCGGGTGATCGCGTCCGGCAGCATGACCAGCGAGGTCGTACCGGCCTGCTCGCCCGAGGGGCGCAGCTGGACGCGGATGCCGTGCCGGTCGGACAGCCGGCCGACCACGAACAGACCCATGCGCTGCGAGATCGCGGCGTCCACGGTCGGCGGGTTGGCCAGCTTGTGGTTGATGTCCGCGAAGTCCTCGGCGGTCAGGCCGATGCCCTTGTCGTGGATCTCGATCATCACGCGGCCGTCGGGGAGACGGGTCGCGGTGACACGGACCTTGGTCTGCGGGGAGGAGAACGTGGTGGCGTTCTCCAGGAGCTCGGCCAGCAGGTGCACGAGGTCGGTCACCGCACGGCCGTGGATCTCGGCCTCGGGGACGCCGGACAGCTCGACACGCTCGTACTGCTCCACCTCGGAGGAGGCGGCGCGGATCACGTCGACCAGCGGCACCGGCTGGTCCCAGCGGCGGCCGGGCTCCTCGCCGGCGAGGACGAGGAGGTTCTCGCCGTTGCGGCGCATACGGGTGGCCAGGTGGTCCAGCTTGAAGAGGTTCTCCAGCTGGTCCGGGTCGGCCTCGTTGTTCTCCAGGCCGGTGAGCAGGGACAGCTGACCCTCGATCAGCGACTGGTTGCGGCGCGAGAGGTTGGTGAAGATCGCGTTGATGTTGCCCCGCAGCAGTGCCTGCTCGGAGGCGAGCCGTACGGCCTCACGGTGGACCTGGTCGAAGGCGCGGGCGACCTCACCGATCTCGTCCGTGGAGGTGATCGGGATCGGGGCGACCCTGGTGTCGACCCGGCCGGGGTCGGTACGGGAGAGCTGGTCGACCAGCGTCGGCAGCCGCTGCTCGGCGATACCGAAGGCGGCGTGGCGCAGCTTGCGCATGGAGCGGCTCATCTGGCGGGCCACCATGCCGGCCAGGATGAACGCGGCGAGCAGGGCGACCACGACGATGCTGCCGGTGACGAAGGTGTCGCGCTGCGCGTCGCCGGCGATGGTGGCCGCCTCGTCCACCGCGGCGTCGGCGAGGTCCGACTCGATCTGGCGGTACCCGTCGAACTTGAGGGTGTTGACCGCCCACCAGTTCTCGGCGGTGATGCCGCGGCCGGCTATCTCGGCGCGGGCGGCCGGGTCGGTGGAGTCGAGGCGTGCGACCTCGGAGACCATCGTGCGCGGGTCGGAGGGCGGCGGGACGTAGTCCGGATCCTGGGCCGCCGCCTCCTTGGCCTGCTCCGCCCCGTCGGCCTTGATCTCCTGCTCGAGCTGGTCCAGCTTGGCCGCGTCGGCCGCGGTGCCACCGCCGATGTACTCCCGGACGGCGATGCCCTCGAGGTAGGCGTAGGAGGAGAGCGCGACGCGCTGGCTGGCGAGCTGGCTGTCGGTGGGACCGGGCTTCACCAGCAGGTGCGTACCGATGGACCGCTGCAGCGACACCGCCGACTTGGTCAGGGAGATCGCGTAGACCGTACGGCCGTAGCTGGTGATGTTGCCGGTGCCCAGGCCGAGTTCGTTGACGAACTGCGTCAGGGGGTGGGCGACCTCGAGATAGCCCTCCTCGGTCTCCACGCCCTTGAGCTTGGAGGTGTACGCGGCCTCGCGCAGCGGCGTCAGCTTGGGCTCGACCTCGCGCAGCAGCTCCAGCCGACGCTGCAGGCCCGGTTTGTCCGGCATGGACTGGGCCGCCACGTCGAAGTCGTCGGCCGCCTCGTCCGTGGCGGCACGGGCCTTGACGACGACCGGGTCGTCCTCGCCCTTGCCCTGCAGCAGCGGGGCCGCGGTGAGATCCCGCTCCAGAAAGAGGGCGTTGGCGTAGGTGAGGGAGGCCTGCACCAGACGCGCGGTGTTCTCCGCGTCCTCGGCCTCCTGCCAGGTGTCGATCGAGCCCTTCACCTGAAAGCCGCCCATGACCAGACCGACCAGCACCGGCACGAGCAGGATCGCGTTCAGCCTGGTCGCCACCCGCCAGTTGCGCGGGGAGAAGCGACCGCTGCTCGGAGCGGGCGGGGCCGTCGGTTCCGCGTCGTGCACGGGGGTGGGCGCCGCTGCGCGCGGCGGCGGGGTGAAGTTGCCCCGGGCCGATGGCTCGGGACTGCTCGTGCTTCGCCTCACTCGACCAACAACCTCTCGGCGGTCGGCACCAACGTTGTGCCGCAGTGTCTCAGAGCCCGGCATGCCAACGACTACTGAGTACGTCTTTGACCAATGGGCAGTTCAGGCATTCCAGCATGCCGACCAGTGCTCTTCCAAACAGCGGACGGAGAGGTTCCGGGGTGATGTGAACCGCAGATAAAACGGTCAAACGGAGCGAGCCCCGCCAAAAGGCGGGGCCTTCGTGCGCATAGGGGAACTGTCCGAACGCGTCGAGTGTCGGCATGGCTCGATTCCTCTGCCGAAACGTTATGAACGCCGGCGCCGGCTGTGTCCTTGGACACGGCCGGCGCCGGCACGTCTACAGCAACTGCCGTATGCAGCTATGGCATTGGCTATCGGAGACGCGCCATCAGCGCGTGCTCGACCAGGGTGATCAGCGCGCTCTTGGCGTCCGAGCGGTGCCGGGCGTCGGTGGTGATGATCGGAGTGTCGGGCCCGATCTGCAGCGCTTCGCGGACTTCCTCCGGCTGGTACGGCTGCTGTCCGTCGAAGCCGTTGAGGGCGACCACGAACGGCAGACCGCTGTTCTCGAAGTAGTCGACCGCGGGGAAGCAGTCGGCCAGTCGACGGGTGTCCACCAGCACGACCGCGCCGATGGCGCCGCGGACCAGGTCGTCCCACATGAACCAGAAGCGGTCCTGGCCGGGTGTACCGAAGAGGTACAGGATCAGGTCCTGGTCCAGGGTGATACGGCCGAAGTCCATGGCCACCGTGGTGGTGGTCTTGCCCCCGGTGTGGGTCAGGTCGTCGATGCCCGCCGAAGCGGACGTCATGACGGCCTCTGTACGCAGGGGGTTGATCTCCGAGACGGCGCCGACGAACGTGGTCTTGCCCACGCCGAAACCGCCCGCCACGACGATCTTGGCGGAAGTGGTGGCACGGCTTTCGGCGACCGCCTCGCCGCTAGAGGTTGCGAAGTCCACTGAGCACCCTTTCGAGCAGTGTCACGTCCGGTGCGCCGGTGTTCTCGTCGCCGCCCGGCTGGTGAACGGCGACGAGACCCGCCTCCGCGAGGTCCGCCACCAGGATCCGGGCAACGCCCAGCGGCATGTTCAGAAGCGCCGAGACCTCGGCGACCGACTTCACCTCACGGCACAGATGGCAGATGCGCTGGTGCTCCGGGAGGAGCCCCATGAGCGCTGCCGGGTCGGCCGTCGTACTGATCAGTGCCTCGATGGCCAGCTGATAGCGGGGCCTGGTCCGGCCACCGGTCATCGCATACGGACGTACCAGTGGCTGGTCGCCCTCGTCCTCGTACGGCTCCGCGTACGGATCATGAGAGGCGGTGGGCGGGGTCATGGGTCCTCCGGACGGGACAGCAAGTCGGTCAGTCAAGCCGTCTGACGAGGCCGGTGGGGGGATTGTGGCGGCCGGACGGTGATTTGGTGAGACGGGTGGTGTCGGGGCCGGTCAGTGGAGCAGACTTCCCTGTAGTTCGGCGCGCAGGTCCGGGGTGAGGACCGCCCCCGCACGGTCGACCAGGAGCGCCATCTCGTAGCCGACGAGGCCGATGTCGCACTCGGGGTGCGCGAGGACGGCCAGTGACGAGCCGTCCGAGACGGACATGAGGAAGAGGAAACCCCGCTCCATCTCGACGACCGTCTGTGCGACGCTGCCACCTTCGAAGATGCGGGAGGCGCCGGCCGTCAGGGAGGTCAGTCCCGAGGCCACGGCCGCGAGCTGGTCCGCGCGATCGCGCGGGAAGCCCTCGGAGAGCGCCAGGAGGAGGCCGTCGGCGGACACGACGACGGTGTGGGACACCCCGGGGGTGTTGTCCACGAAGTTGGTGATCAACCAGTTGAGGTTCTGTGCCGCCTGGCTCATCGGGCTCAACTAACGCTCCTGCTGGTGAGTGGGTCGAGAGAAGCTACCGGTCTGGGTGGACCCGGCCTGACGACCCTGTGCGATACCCCGACGGAGGTTGGTCAGCCGTCCACGCACGTCGTCGGGCGCGCGTGAGACCTGCGGACCACTCTGGTGGGTCTGCTCCTGAGCCGTGCCCGGGACGAGGTTCGCCTTGGGCACCCGGCGCGGAAGGCCGGAGGTGGTGACGCCGCCCGCGGCCGGCTGCCGGACGCGTTCGGCCTGCCGGACCAGCTCGTCGTTGGGCGAGCTGCGCCAGGTGGAGGTGACGGCCCGCTGCGGGCCGGTGGGCCCCTGCGGCTGCTGCTGCGACGGCTGCTGCTGTTGCGGCTGCTGGGCCGGAGCCGGGGGATTGCCCTGCTCCTGTTCCCGGGCACCGTGGAACCAGTTGGTCTCCAGGGTGTCGTAGAGGGGGGTGCGCCCGTCACCGGGGCCGGACGCCGGCGGCAGTGCCCAGGCGTCGCTCGGCGCGCGGCCGTCGCCGGGCCGCTGGGGCGCGGGCTGCTGCGGAGCCGCGGGACGCCGGTCGCCGAAGTCGGCGCCCGTCCTTCCCCGCGGTCCGTTCGGCTGGGGACGCTCGAACTGGCCGGTGGAGGCCGGGTCCGCGAGGTTCGGGCGCTCCGGGAGGGCGTGCCGCGCGGGAGCGCCGCCGTTCCGCTCCGGAGCCGGGTACCGGTCGGCGGAGCCGTTGCCGTAGCCCTGCGGAGCGGCGAACTGGCCGGTGTCGGACGGGTTCTGTCCGCCGTACTGGTCCGAGGGCGTGCCGTAGACGTCGCCGCGGGTGAACTGGGCGTTGTTCGCGTCGGGCCGGGCGTACTGGCCGGTGTTCTGCGGAGCGTCGGCACCGGGGGCGCCGTAGGAGGCGGGCGAGCCGTGGTTCTGCCGGTCGTCGAAGCGGGGCATCTCGGCCGTCGCGCCGGGACCCTGGCGGTCGTCGAACCGCGGCATGGGGCTCGTGCGGGAGACGTCCGGCTCCTCGTGGCCGCGCGGGGCGTCCAGCGGGGCCCGGGGCACCGGCGGCTGGGCGTTCTCGTCGCTCCAGCTGGGCACCCGCGGCTGCTGCTGGTCGCCGCCGGGCAGCTCGGCGCGCGGCCCACCGCGCGGCGGCAGCTGCGGACGACGGCCGCGCTCGGCGTTGACGTTGCTCCGCTGCGGCGGCACGGAACCCCGGCCGCCGAACAAGTCCTGGCCCTGCGCTCCGCCCTGACCCTGTGCTCCGCCCTGACCCGGGGACTGCAGCCCCTGCGGGGCGCCCGGAGCCTGACCGCCGTAGCCGCCACCCGCGCCCGCGGGAGCCGGACGGCCCTGGCCCTGGCCCTGGGCGGAGGGAGGACCACCCTGCTCGAACAGCGACGGCGCCGAAGACCTGCCCGGCTGACCCTGCGGGCCACGTGCCCCGCCCGGGGCACCCGGCCGGCCCTGACCGTCCCGTCCGGGCAGCGCGGCCCGCGGACCCTGGCCGGCGGCGAGCCTGCCACCACCGGGCGCACCGCCACCGAGGGAGCCTGCGCCGGACTGACCGCCACCGGCGGACCGCCGTGCCGCCGCGGCACCGGCCGCGGCCTGGGCGGCGGCGGGGCCGCCGACACCCGGCTGACCGGGATTGCCCTGGGGCTTCTTGCCGCCCTGGGCGACATCGACGGGCAGCATGACCAGCGCGGTCGTACCACCGGAGTCGGACGGGCGGAGCTGGATGCGGATGCCGTGCCGCTGCGACAGCCGACCGACCACGAACAGACCCATGCGGCGGGAGACGGAGACGTCCACGGTGGGCGGCGAGGCGAGCCGCTCGTTGATCGCCGCCAGGTCCTCCGGGGACAGACCGATACCGGTGTCGTGGATCTCGATCAGCACCCGGCCGTCGGGCAGCGCGTGACCGGTGACCTTGACCTTGGTCTGCGGGGAGGAGAACGAGGTCGCGTTCTCCAGCAGCTCGGCGAGCAGGTGCACGAGGTCGTTGACGACCCGGCCGGCCACTTCGGTGGTCGGCACGGCGGTCAGCTCGATGCGCTCGTACTGCTCCACCTCGGACGCGGCGGCACGGAGCACGTCGACCAGCGGGACCGGGCGGGTCCACCGTCGGCCGGGCTCCTCACCGGCGAGGACGAGCAGGTTCTCACCGTTACGGCGCATGCGCGTGGCCAGGTGGTCCAGCTTGAACAGCGAGGACAGCTGGTCCGGGTCGGCCTCGCGGGACTCCAGTTCGGAGATCAGCGACAGCTGGCGCTGGATCAGACCCTGGGAGCGGCGCGAGAGGTTGGTGAACATCGCGTTGACGTTGCCCCGCAGCAGGGCCTGCTCGGCGGCCAGTCGGACCGCCTCGCGGTGCACGTCGTCGAAGGCCGCGGCCACCCGGCCGATCTCGTCCCGGGAGTGCACGCCGACCGACTCCACGGACGTGTCGACGTCCTGCGGGTCGGACTCGGACAGCTGCTTGACCAGCTCGGGCAGGCGTTCCTGGGCGACCTTGGTCGCGGTGTCCTCGAGCCGGCGCAGCGAGCGGATCATGGAGCGGGCCACGACGAAGGCGCCGACCAGCGACACACCGAGCACGATCAGGATCAGCGCACCGGAGATGATCGCGTCGCGCTCGGTGGCGCTGCGCAGCTCACGGGCCTTCTGTTCCATCTCCTCGAGCAGCGTGTGCTCGACGTTCTTCATCTGCTGGATCTTGGTGGAGCTGTCGTCCAGCCAGTCCCGGTAGGACCGCTTGGCCATCGACCCCAGGCCGTCGGCCGACACCAGGGCACGGCCCGCGTACTTGTCGGTGGCCTTGATGGTGGCGTTGCCGTCCTCGATGGGCAGCAGCAGCTCGGTGGCGTTGTCCTCGCCGTAGATGCTCTTGAAGCTGCGCAGCTCGGACTTCTGGCTCTCCAGCGCCGACTCGGCGTAGAGCCGGTCGTTCTCGGAGAGGTCGCCGTAGGTGGTGTTGCCGGCGGGCAGCGCCGCCGCGAGGACCGCGCGCTGGATCGACGCGTACTCCTTGGCGGCGGAGAAGGAGGCCAGGGCGCGGGTGCGCTGGATCATGTCGGGGTTGCTGGTCGCCTCGGCCATGTCCTGGGAGAGGTCGATCAGGTTCTCGATCAGACGGTGGTACCCCTCGACGGTCTGGGTGGAGTTGCCCCCCGACACGTAGGCCGTGTTGCGGATCTTCTCGAGGTCGCCCAGGTCGCCGGCGAGCTGGACCAGGTTGTCGCGGATGCCCTTGAGGTCGCCGTCCCGGCTGGCGTTGTTGATCTCCTCGGAGCTGTCGAGGAAGTTCTTCCGGGCGCGGTCGGTCTTCTCGCGGTGGCCCTTGACCCCGAAGTCGGTGGCCTTGCCGCCGTGCGCCAGCGGACCGGCCGACTGGTCGCGCTCCTCCTGGAGCGCGTGGGCCAGTTCGGTGGCCTCCTGGGTGATGTCCGTCAGCAGCTTCATGTTGTCGAGCTGCTGGATGTCGTCCATCGACTGGCTGATACGCAGGCCGCCCAGTGAGGTGGCCGCGACCACCGGGAGCGCGAGCAGCGACACCAGACGGGTGGAGATGCGCCAGTTGCGCAGGGCCATGCGCGGCCCCGGGCCGTCGGGGCCCTCCGGGGGCTTCGGCGGAACGGGGGGCGTGCCCGCCGGTCCCGCGGGCGAGGCTCCGGGGCGGCCGGGTCGTTCGCCGCCGTCACCGTTCGCGGCCGGGCCCTGGTTCTGGGCGTGCTGGGGCGAGGAGCCGACGGCCCTGGGGCCAGTCCCGCCGTGCTGCTCCGGCTCCGCCGAAGCGCTGCCATCCCTCTTGAAACGTCCCTGCACTAGCGTCGCAACCTCTGGACCAGGCGCCCCTCCGCGCGAACGGCGGGACACGGTGTCGGCGTCATAGGGGCGCCCTGAATACGCCCCCGTGGTGGTCGTGAGTGACCGGCGTGTGTTCCCCCTTGCTCACCGCCACAATGGCGCGTTTGTGCGCCCCCTGTGCGCCGGATCGATAACTGCGGCGGTCCGGGGAATTCCAGCACAGTGCGGGATGCCCCAACAAGGCCCGCGGGTCATGCCGTGACTTGCGTGACGCCGTGTGAGGGGTGGGTGACCGGGCGTAGGAATCGATCTCACGCAAAGGGGTCGAATGGGGCTGATCCGAGGGGGTCCCGGGGGTGTCCCGAGGGTGTCCCAGTCGCGATGATCAGGAGCGGAATAATCCATTCAGGGGGTCAATGTCCGTTTCGGCGGGATGGCGCGCCGGTCCGGTTTGCCTCATTTGGCTGTCGATTCGTGAGCAAACTCACACGGTGATCGTGGCCCCTCGCGACGGTCCGCGGGGAATCAGATGTTTAGCCTGACGCTTTACAGGGATGGCGAAACAGACAACCCGCGTCCGACGGACGGTCCCCGGACCCCGTCGGACGCCCCGTGAACAGGACAGGTTCGAGTAAACAGTGAAGACGACGACGATGTTCCACAAGATCGCCAACCCGCGACGCACGACGCTGGCGCACCTCGACGGCGCCGCCGAACTGCAGACGCCGGTCCACCAGGAGCACGCCGTCGAACTCCCGGCCCAGACCGCCAACCCCAGGCGCACCGTCCTCATGGAGATCCCGGTCGCGGCCGCCACCGCGAACTAGCACCTTCCCCAGTCTTTCCCTGCACCAGTACCGACCAGTGCGCGCGCCGGCCCCGAAACGCTCAGGGCGCACGGGCCCGGCCGGTCCTGTGCCGGTCCCGCGCATCACAGGCGGCGCCCCCTCTTCCGGGGGGCGCCGCCTGTGATGCGCGGGGCGTGCGTGCCCTGCCGCGTTAGCCTGGAGCGTCAGACTCCAGCCAGCTCAGTCAAGGTCAAGGGGCCAAGAATCCCGTGCGCATCGCCAGATTCTCCATCGACGGGAACGTCGCCTTCGGCGCGGTCGAGGGCGACCAGCAGGACGAGCTCGTCCTGGACATCATCAAGGGCATCCCGTTCACGGACTTCGAACTCTCCGGCACCAAGGTCCCGGTGAGCAAGGTCAGGCTGCTGCCCCCGGTGCTCCCCAACAAGGTGGTGGCCTTCGGCCGCAACTACGCCGAACACGCGAGGGAGATGGGCAACGAGGTGCCCGACGCCCCGTTCGCCTTCTTCAAGCCCGCCACCTCGGTGATCGGCCCCGGCGACGACATCCAGTACCCCTCCTTCTCCCAGGAGGTGCACCACGAGGCCGAACTGGCCGTGGTGATCGGCAGGATGTGCCGTGAGGTCCCGCGCGACCGGGTCAAGGACGTGATCTTCGGCTACACCTGCGCCAACGACGTCACCGCCCGCGACGTCCAGCGGCGGGAGAAGCAGTGGGCGCGGGCCAAGGGCTTCGACACCTCCTGCCCGCTCGGCCCCTGGGTGGAGACGGACCTGGACCTCGCCGCCGCCGGCGACCTCACCGTCCAGCTCACGGTCAACGGCGAACAGCGCCAGCTCGGCCGTACCGGCGAGATGATCCACTCCATCGAGGACCTGATCGTCAACATCTCCGAGGCGATGACGCTGCTCCCCGGCGACGTGATCCTCACGGGCACCCCGGCCGGCGTCGGCCCCCTCAACGTCGGCGACGAGGTCGCCGTCACCATCGAAGGCATCGGCACTCTCACCAACAAGGTTGTCAAGCGTGGCTAGCGCACCCGGATCCCCTGTACGCGTCCGTTTCTGTCCCTCCCCGACCGGCAACCCCCACGTGGGCCTGGTCCGCACCGCCCTGTTCAACTGGGCGTTCGCCAAGCACCACCAGGGCACGCTGGTCTTCCGCATCGAGGACACCGACGCGGCCCGCGACTCCGAGGAGTCCTACGCCCAGCTCCTCGACTCGATGCGCTGGCTCGGCTTCGACTGGGACGAGGGCCCCGAGATCGGCGGCCCGCACGCCCCCTACCGCCAGTCGCAGCGCATGGACATCTACGCCGACGTCGCCGCCAAGCTCCTCGAGGCCGGCCACGCCTACCGCTGCTACTGCTCCCAGGAGGAGCTGGACACCCGCCGCGAGGCCGCCCGCGCCGCCGGCAAGCCCTCCGGCTACGACGGCCACTGCCGCGACCTCACCGATGCCCGGGTCGAGGAGTACAAGGCCCAGGGCCGCGAGCCGATCGTCCGCTTCCGCATGCCCGACGAGACGATCACCTTCACCGACCTCGTCCGCGGCGAGCTGACCTTCACCCCGGAGAACGTCCCGGACTACGGCATCGTCCGCGCCAACGGCGCCCCGCTGTACACGCTGGTCAACCCGGTCGACGACGCCCTGATGGAGATCACCCACGTCCTGCGCGGCGAGGACCTGCTCTCCTCCACCCCACGCCAGATCGCCCTGTACAAGGCGCTGACCGAACTCGGCATCGCGAAGCAGACCCCGGCCTTCGGCCACCTGCCCTACGTGATGGGCGAGGGCAACAAGAAGCTCTCCAAGCGCGACCCCCAGGCCTCGCTCAACCTCTACCGCGAGCGCGGCTTCCTCCCCGAGGGCCTGCTCAACTACCTCTCCCTGCTGGGCTGGTCGCTCTCCGCCGACCAGGACATCTTCACCATCGACGAGATGGTCGCCGCCTTCGACGTCGCCGACGTGCAGCCGAACCCGGCCCGCTTCGACCTGAAGAAGTGCGAGGCGATCAACGCCGACCACATCCGCCTGCTGGAGGTGAAGGACTTCACCGAGCGCTGCCGCCCCTGGCTGAAGGCGCCCGTCGCCCCCTGGGCCCCGGAGGCCTTCGACGAGGCCAAGTGGCAGGCCATCGCCCCGCACGCGCAGACCCGCCTGAAGGTGCTGTCGGAGATCACCGACAACGTCGACTTCCTGTTCCTGCCGGAGCCGGTCTTCGACGAGGCGAGCTGGAACAAGGCCATGAAGGAAGGCAGCGACGCCCTCCTCCGCACCGCCCGAGAGAAGCTGGACGCGGCCGACTGGACGTCCCCCGAGTCCCTGAAGGAGGCCGTCCTGGCCGCCGGCGAGGCCCACGGCCTCAAGCTCGGCAAGGCCCAGGCCCCGGTCCGCGTCGCTGTCACCGGCCGCACGGTCGGCCTGCCTCTCTTCGAGTCCCTCGAGGTCCTGGGCAAGGAGCAGACCCTGACCCGCATCGACGCGGCCCTGGCGAAGCTCGCCGGGTGATCCGGTCCGACGACAGGTGAGGGGCGGCGCCCGGAGCATCCGGGCGCCGCCCCTCACCGTTCTTGGGTACGGTCGGTCCCATGGCGATCCGAGCCGTCGTCTGGGACGTGGACGACACACTTTTCGACTACACCTCCGCCGACCGCGAGGGGATGCGGGCGCACCTGCTGGCCGAGGAGCTGCTGGCCGGGTACGCCTCCGTGGAGGAGGCGCTGGTGCGGTGGCGGGAGGTGACCGACCTCCAGTGGGCCCGGTTCGCCGCCGGCGAGGTCGACTTCGAGACGCAGCGGCGCGACCGCACCCGGATCTTCCTGGGGCGCGAGCTGACCGACGACGAGGCCGACGACTGGTTCCGGCGCTACCTGGTGCACTACGAGGCGGCCTGGTCGCTGTTCCCGGACGTCCTGCCGGTCCTCGACGCGCTCGCCGCCAGCCACCGGCACGCGGTGCTGTCCAACTCCAGCGTCTACGTCCAGGACCGCAAGCTGCGCGTGCTCGGCGTCCACGACCGCTTCGAGGCCATCCTGTGCGCCGCCGAGCTGGGCGTTTCCAAACCCGAGGCCCGCGCCTTCCTGGCGGCCTGCGAGGCCCTGGCACTGCCTCCCGACCAGGTGGCGTACGTGGGCGACCACCCGGAGATCGACGGCCGGGGCGCGGCGGAGGCCGGTTTGCTGTCGGTGTGGATCGACCGGGGCGGTGCGTACGCGACCCTGGAGCCGCCCGTCGGGCCGCGCAGGATCGCCTCCCTCGGTGAACTCCCCGCGATCCTCGGCGCGGATACCCGTTTTGGAGCCGGGTCCGGCATCGGGTAATGTTCTTCCTGCGCCGCGGGGGACCGGGCCGGAAGGCCACCAACCTCAAGCGCACTGCTAGAACAATGACCCTCCGGGGCTTGCGTTCCAGTGGCCTATGGTGTAATTGGCAGCACGACTGATTCTGGTTCAGTTAGTCTTGGTTCGAGTCCAGGTAGGCCAGCTCGCAGAGCTCATCTGCACTTGCGGATCTCATCCGCGAAGCCCCCGTTGTGTAGCGGCCTAGCACGCTGCCCTCTCAAGGCAGTAGCGCCGGTTCGAATCCGGTCGGGGGTACAGATCCATCCCGCGAGGGCGGCCGGGTAGCGCCCACTGTCCTCACGGTGAAACCATCCGGCTCCGGCCGGGTGAGGATCGCCAGGGCCCCCGTTGTGTAGCGGCCTAGCACGCCGCCCTCTCAAGGCGGTAGCGCCGGTTCGAATCCGGTCGGGGGTACTGAACTGGTCTAAACCATCATTGGTCTATGGTGTAATTGGCAGCACGACTGATTCTGGTTCAGTTAGTCTTGGTTCGAGTCCAGGTAGACCAGCTCGGACCTGCGGAAACGCAGAGTCCACGCCCCCGTTGTGTAGCGGCCTAGCACGCCGCCCTCTCAAGGCGGTAGCGCCGGTTCGAATCCGGTCGGGGGTACACAGGAAGACAGAAGGAAGGCCCTCCACCTCGGTGGGGGGCCTTTTGACGTCCGCGTACCGAGGTGCGCGGACACGAGCCCGGGGGAGGGCCCACCGCGGCGTTGAGGCGGGCCCTCCCCGAGGGGCGGGAATGGGGTCAGGAGCGGCGCAGCGCCTCGGAGAGGCGGGCCGCGGAGTCGATGACGGCCTGGGCGTGCATACGGCCCGGGTGACGGGTCAGGCGCTCGATGGGCCCCGACACCGAGACGGCGGCCACCACGCGGTTCGACGGGCCGCGCACCGGCGCGGAGACGGAGGCGACGCCGGGCTCGCGCTCCCCGATCGACTGCGCCCAGCCGCGGCGCCTGACACCCGACAGGGCCGTCGCCGTGAAACGGGCGCCCTGCAGACCGCGGTGCAGTCGCTCCGGCTCCTCCCAGGCCATCAGGATCTGCGCGGAGGAGCCGGCCTTCATCGTGAGCGTGGAACCCACCGGGACCGTGTCCCGCAGGCCCGACAAACGCTCCGCCGCGGCGACGCAGATGCGCATGTCGCCCTGCCGGCGATAGAGCTGGGCGCTCTCGCCGGTCACGTCGCGGAGATGGGTGAGCACCGGGCCCGCCGTGGCGAGCAGACGGTCCTCGCCCGCCGCCGCGGCCAGTTCGGCCATGCGCGGGCCGAGGATGAACCGGCCCTGCATGTCTCGCGCCACCAGACGGTGGTGTTCCAGTGCCACGGCCAGGCGGTGGGCCGTGGGTCGTGCCAGTCCGGTCGCACCGACCAACCCCGCGAGGGTGGCCGGGCCGGACTCCAGAGCGCTCAGGACGAGGGCCGCCTTGTCCAGAACGCCGACGCCGCTACTGTTGTCCATGCAACGATACTCGCGTCTCACTCTGTGAAACGCAAGTTCAATTTTCGGTGGAACGCGCCACCCTGGGTGGGACGCGGCCCGTAATCCACGGGGCCGGCACAGATGCCCGAGAACAGCGGTGAGCGAGCCGGAGGGACGCCCCGGAGGCGAGCGAACCAAAAAAGGGGAAAGCGATGGGTAGGACACTCGCGGAGAAGGTCTGGGACGACCATGTCGTCCGGCGCGCCGAGGGCGAGCCCGACCTCCTCTTCATCGATCTGCACCTGCTGCACGAGGTGACCAGCCCGCAGGCCTTCGACGGTCTGCGCAAGAGCGGCCGCGGGGTGCGGCGGCTCGATCTGACCATCGCGACCGAGGACCACAACACCCCGACCCTGGACATCGACAAGCCCATCGCCGACCCGGTCTCCCGCGTCCAGCTGGAGACGCTGCGGGCGAACTGCGCGGAGTTCGGTGTCCGGCTGCACTCGCTGGGCGACGTGGAGCAGGGCGTCGTGCACGTGGTGGGGCCGCAGCTGGGGCTGACCCAGCCCGGCATGACCGTGGTCTGCGGGGACTCGCACACCTCCACGCACGGCGCGTTCGGCGGCCTGGCCTTCGGCATCGGCACCTCCCAGGTCGAGCACGTGCTGGCCACCCAGACCCTGCCGATGACCCGCCCCAAGACCATGGCGATCACCGTCGAGGGCGAACTGCCCGACGGCGTCACGGCCAAGGACCTGATCCTGGCGGTCATCGCGAAGATCGGCACCGGCGGCGGCCAGGGCTACGTCCTGGAGTACCGCGGCGAGGCCATCGAGAAGCTCTCGATGGAAGCCCGGATGACCATCTGCAACATGTCGATCGAGGCCGGCGCCCGCGCGGGCATGATCGCCCCCGACGAGACCACGTTCGCCTACCTTGAGGGCCGCCCGCACGCTCCCCAGGGCGAGGACTGGGACGCGGCCGTGGCCTACTGGAAGACGCTGCGCACCGACCAGGACGCCGAGTTCGACGCCGAGGTCGTCATCGACGCCGCCGAACTGTCGCCGTTCGTCACCTGGGGCACCAACCCCGGCCAGGGCGCTCCGCTGTCGGCCGCCGTGCCCGACCCCGCCTCGTACGAAGACGCCTCGGAGCGCCTGGCCGCCGAAAAGGCCCTGGAATACATGGGGTTGACAGCCGGCCAGCCGCTGCGCTCCATCGGCGTGGACACCGTCTTCGTAGGCTCCTGCACCAACGGCCGGATCGAGGACCTGCGCGCCGCCGCCGACATCGTCAAGGGCCGCAAAGTCGCCGACGGCGTACGGATGCTGGTCGTCCCCGGCTCCGCCCGGGTGGGCCTGCAGGCCGTCTCCGAGGGCCTGGACGTGGTCTTCAAGGAGGCGGGTGCCGAGTGGCGGCACGCGGGCTGCTCGATGTGCCTGGGCATGAACCCCGACCAGCTCGCCCCCGGCGAGCGCTCCGCCTCCACCTCCAACCGCAACTTCGAGGGCCGGCAGGGCAAGGGCGGCCGCACCCACCTGGTCTCCCCCCAGGTCGCCGCCGCCACCGCGGTCCTCGGCCACCTGGCCTCCCCCGCCGACCTCGCCGCCGAAACCCCCGCGCCCGCTGGAGTCTGATCAGTCATGGAAGCCTTCACCACCCACACCGGCCGGGCCGTCCCGCTGCGCCGCAGCAACGTCGACACCGACCAGATCATCCCCGCCCACTGGCTCAAGAAGGTGACCCGGGACGGGTTCGAGGACGGGCTGTTCGAGGCCTGGCGCAAGGACCCCGAGTTCGTCCTCAACCGCCCCGAGCGCCAGGGCGCCACCGTGCTGGTCGCCGGCCCCGACTTCGGCACCGGCTCCTCCCGTGAGCACGCCGTCTGGGCCCTGCAGAACTACGGCTTCAAAACCGTGATCTCCTCCCGCTTCGCCGACATCTTCCGCGGCAACTCGCTGAAGAACGGCCTGCTCACCGTGGTCCTCGACCAGCAGACCGTGGACGCGCTGTGGGAGCTGACGGAAGCCGACCCCACCACCGAGATCACCGTCGACCTCCAGGCCCGCGAGGTGCGCGCCGAGGGCATCACCGCCGCCTTCGAGCTCGACGAGAACTCCCGCTGGCGGCTGCTGAACGGGCTCGACGACATCTCCATCACGCTGCAGAACGAGGCGGACATCGCCGCGTACGAGGCGAAGCGCCCGTCGTACAAGCCGCAGACGATCACGACCCCGGCCGCCTGACGCGAAGTCCTCGCGGCAGGTCGACTTTCGGCCACCCCGACCCCCCTCCGTACCCCCGATCGGGCCGATCGGGGGTACGGCCGTGTCTGCACCCGTTCGGCCCCGCGCGTCCTCTTGAGGCCTTGCAACTTCCCACGTTATGAAGGTGGTTGCCGGGGTACACGTGTCACGTGCGCGTGATCTCCGAGTGTGCTCGGACCGCCGTCTGAGGCGGCAGTTGCCCCCTGCGCAGGCGACAACTTGCCCCAGATGGCACAATCTGTGCATGGAACGCGACGGCCAACTCGAGCTCTACACGCTGGTCGCGGCCCGGCTCAAAGAAGCGCATGCAGAAGTGCGCGCACTGCAAGTACCGGAGGGCGTACGGATGGCGCTGACCCGGAAGCTGCTGGTCATTACGGCCGCGGCCAAGCACGATCTCGCCAACGCGGCAAGGCGGCTGGAACTGTTCATCGCGGACCTCGACGAGGGTCGATTCCCCGACGAGGAACGCTGAATCAGTCAAGGCAGCCGAGCTCATTGCGGCACAAGGGTGATAAGCCCGTTTCGTGTTTGATTTGCGGTATATATCTGCCTAACGTGCGAAAATGCTTGAACGGATTCGTTCGGGCGATGTCTCCGAAGGGGAAGACGTGAACAAGGCGCAGCTCGTAGAAGCGATTGCCGACAAGATGGGCGGCCGACAGCAGGCCGCCGACGCCGTCGACGCGGTCCTCGACGCCATCGTCCGCGCCGTGGTCGCGGGGGACCGGGTCTCCGTCACCGGTTTCGGTTCGTTCGAGAAGGTCGACCGTCCGGCCCGCTACGCCCGCAACCCCCAGACCGGCGAGCGGGTCCGGGTCAAGAAGACGTCGGTGCCGCGCTTCCGTGCGGGACAGGGGTTCAAGGACCTGGTGAGCGGCTCGAAGAAGCTGCCGCGCGGTGGTGAGGTCGCCGTCAAGAAGGCGCCCAAGGGCAGCCTGTCCGGCGGGGTTTCGGCGACGGTGAAGAAGGCCGCCGCCAAGAAGACCGCGAAGGCGGCCGTCGGGAAGAAGGTCGCCGCCAAGAAGACGACGGCGAAGAAGGCGGCCGCCAAGAAGGCCCCGGCGAAGAAGACCACCACCAAACAGGCCGCGCCGGCCGCCAAGACCGCCGCGGCGAAGAAGGCGGCCGCCAAGAAGGCCCCGGCGAAGAAGGTCACGGCCACCAAGGCGCCCGCCAAGAAGACCACCGCACGCAAGACCACCGCCAAGAAGACCACCGCCCGCAAGAAGTAACGGCGGCCGAGAGGTACTCACGCGCCGGGCCGGACTCCGTCACGGAGCCCGGCCCGCGGTGTGTCCGGCGCCCCGCCGTGCTCCGCGGCGGGTCAGAACGTGTGGAGCGTCACCAGCGTGATCCGCCGGGCCTCGCCCTCGCCCTGGGTCTCGACGCGCACCCGCTGCCCGGGGCGCAGCAGCCTGAGGCCCCCGGCGTCGAAAGCCCGCGCGTCGAAGGGCACCGGTGTGCCGTCGTCCAGCAGCACCTGGCCGCTGCGGCTTTCGGGGTCGTAGGTGTACGCGGTCGCCTGCATGCCGGCAGCCTACTGCCCTGCGATCAGCAACCGCGCGGTGGCGGCCGCCGTGCGGGGCCCCACGCCCAGCGCCAGCGCCGCCCGCAGATCGTCGCCCGTGTCCACGTCCTGCCGTACGGAATCCACCGCGTCGAGGCAGAGTTCGACGGCTCCGAACGCCCGGTGCCGGGCCCGGGAGCCGGGGCCGAAGGAAGGGCGCAATTCCTCGTTCGGTGCCGCGGAGAGCAACGTGGTGCCGACGGCCGCGGCGTCGGAGAGGAATGCGCGCGGGAATACGGCGGCCCCGTCGAGGACGCGGGCCAATTCGGCCGGGCGCAGCGCCGGGAGATCGGCGTTGAGGGCCGCCACGGGGCCCGCGCCCCGGAAGGCCCGCACGGCGCCGGCCGCGTGCGCGAGTGCCGCGTTCAGGCCGCCGCCCGGTTCGTCGGAGACGATGCGGGCGCCGAGCGCGGCCAGCTCGCGGCCGGCCAGGGCGTCGCCCGTGACGACCACCACGTCGCGCACGGCGCGGCAGGCCAGCGCGGCCGCGACCGTGTCCTGCGCGAAGGCCAGGGCCAGCCCCGGACGCACCGTGTCGTCCGCGGCGTCCGCGAGCCTGCTCTTGGCCTCGGCCAGTGGTTTCAGGGGTACCACCAGGGTCCACTGCACGCGTGTTACGTCCCTCTCTTGTCGTCGCCATTGTCCCCCGTGGCACCCGGTGGCCAGGGGGGCGGGGCGTACGGTGTTCTCGACAGACCGGCGGCCCGGGGCGACACTTGTGCGGCCCGCCTGGCCCCCCGGTTCCAGGACTTAGAGGAAGGTGTCCCTGTGCCGCGCCGCAGAATCGGCTTTTGGTACCGCTTCGCCGCGGTTCTCTGTAAACCACCGCTGGTGGTTCTGCTCAAGCGGGACTGGCGCGGAATGGATAACATTCCGGCCAAGGGCGGTTTTATCACCGCGGTGAACCACAATTCGCACATCGACCCCTTTGCCTATGCGCACTTCCAGTACAACACCGGGCGCGTTCCGCGATTCCTGGCGAAGAGCGGTCTTTTCAAGAAGGGATTCGTCGGGGCCGCGATGCGGGGCACCGGACAGATTCCCGTCTACCGGGAAAGCACGGACGCGCTCAGCGCCTTCCGGGCCGCGATCGACGCGGTGGAGCGCGGTGAGTGCGTCGCCTTCTACCCCGAGGGCACCCTCACCCGCGATCCGCACGGCTGGCCCATGACCGGCAAGACCGGTGCCGCGCGAGTGGCCCTGCAGACCAAGTGCCCCGTCATCCCGGTCGCGCAGTGGGGCGCCAACGAGGTGCTGCCGCCGTACGCCACCAAGCCCAGCTTCTTCCCGCGCAAGACCCACCGCGTGCTGGCCGGACCGCCCGTGGACCTGGACCGCTTCTACGACCGGGAGATGACCCCGGAACTGCTCAAGGAGGCAACCGAGGTCATCATGGCGGCGGTGACCCGTCTGCTGGAGGAGATCCGCGGGGAGAAGGCCCCCGAGGTGCCCTACGACCCGCGCCGCGAGCGCTCGGAGCAGGGCCGCAAGACCCGGGCCCAGACCCGGCCGAGGCGACGGGAGGGGTCGCCTGAGCACGGATCGCCGGAGGACCGGCGGCAGGAGGAGCACAGGCCCGGCGAACGGGCCGCCGCGCGGGAAGAGGGGCTGGGCAAGTGAGCAAACCGGTCAAGGCCGCCGTCTTCGGCACCGGATCGTGGGGCACGGCCTTCGGGATGGTGCTCGCCGACGCGGGATGCGAGGTCGTGCTGTGGGCACGGCGCCCCGAACTCGTGGAAGCGGTCAACTCCACCCGTACCAACCCCGACTACCTGCCCGGTGTGGAACTCCCGGAGAACCTGCGGGCCACCACCGACGCCGCCGAGGCCGCCCGCGACGCCGACTTCACCGTCCTCGCGGTCCCCTCGCAGACGCTGCGCGGCAACCTCGCCGGGTGGAAACCGCTGCTCGCCCCGGACACGGTCCTGGTGTCGCTGATGAAGGGCGTCGAACTCGGCTCCGCCATGCGGATGAGCGAGGTGATCGAGGACGTCGCCGGAGCCGGCGCCGACCGGATCGCCGTGGTCACCGGGCCCAACCTCGCCCGGGAGATCGCCGCCCGGATGCCGGCCGCCGCAGTCGTCGCCTGCACCGACGAGGCCGTGGCCCAGCGGCTCCAGGCCGCCTGCCACACTCCGTACTTCCGCCCGTACACCAACACCGACGTCGTCGGCTGCGAACTGGGCGGCGCGGTGAAGAACGTGATCGGGCTGGCCGTCGGCATCGCGGACGGCATGGGGCTCGGCGACAACGCCAAGGGCTCGCTCATCACCCGCGGGCTCGCCGAGACCACCCGGCTCGGCGCGGCGCTCGGCGCGGACCCGCTGACCTTCGCCGGACTCGCCGGCCTGGGCGACCTGGTGGCCACCTGCTCCTCACCGCTCTCGCGCAACCACACCTTCGGCACCAACCTCGGCAAGGGGCTGACCCTGCAGGAGACCATCGCGGTCACCAAGCAGACCGCCGAGGGCGTCAAGTCCTGCGAGTCGGTGCTGGACCTGGCCCGCCGGCACGGCGTCGACATGCCGCTCACCGAGACGGTCGTCGGCATCGTGCACGAGGGCAAGCCCCCGGTGGTCGCCGTCAAGGAGCTGATGTCGCGCAGCGCGAAACCCGAGCGACGCTGAGCGACGTCGAGCGACCACGGGCGGCGTCCTTGCGACGGAGGCGCGGGTGACCCTCCGTTTGCCGCGTCGCGGGCGCTTCATCGTGGCTGTACCACCGGGTACTCTCATCGCCATATGAGCACCGAGAACCTTCCCCAGAGCCCCGAGCAGCCGCCTCGCAAGCCGCGTGTGGCCGTTGTGTTCGGCGGGCGCAGCTCCGAGCACGGGATCTCCGTGGTCACCGCCGGCGCCGTCCTCAAGGCCATCGACCGGACCAAGTACGAGGTCCTGCCGATCGGCATCACCCAGGACGGCCGGTGGGCGCTCACTGCCGACGATCCGGACCGCATGGCCATCGTCGACCGTCGGCAGCCCAGTGTGGACCAGCTCGCCGACTCGACCGAGGGCGCGGTGGTGCTCCCCCTCGATCCCGGCAACCGTGAAGTCGTCTACAGCGAGCCCGGTTCGGTGCCCAAGGCGCTCGGCGAGGTCGACGTCGTCTTCCCGGTGCTGCACGGCCCCTACGGGGAGGACGGCACCCTGCAGGGCCTCCTGGAGCTCTCCGGCGTCCCCTACGTGGGCTCCGGCGTACTGGCCTCGGCCGTCGGCCAGGACAAGGAGTACATGAAGCGGGTGTTCACCTCCTTCGGGCTGAAGGTCGGCCCGTACGTGGTGATCCGGCCGCGCGAATGGGAGCGCGACGAGTCCGCCGCCCGCAAGAGGATCATCGATTTCGCCGGTGAGCACGGCTGGCCGCTGTTCGTGAAGCCCGCACGGGCGGGCTCCTCGATCGGCATCACCAAGGTCGACGACCTCTCCGGCCTGGACGAGGCGATCGCCGAGGCCCAGCGGCACGACCCGAAGATCCTGGTGGAGGCGGCCCTGCGCGGCCGTGAGATCGAGTGCGGTGTGCTGGAGTTCGAGGACGGTCCGCGTGCCTCGGTCCCCGCCGAGATCCCGCCCCCCGACGCGCACGCCTACTACGACTTCGAGGCCAAGTACATCGACTCCACGCCCGGCCTGGTGCCCGCACCGCTGACCGACGAGGAGACGGCCGAGGTGCGCAGGCTGGCGGTGGAGGCGTTCGAGGCGGGCGGCTGTGAGGGGCTGGTGCGCGCGGACTTCTTCCTCACCGAGGACGGCGAGTTCGTGATCAACGAGATCAACACGATGCCCGGCTTCACGCCCATCTCGATGTACCCGAAGATGTGGCAGGCCGCCGGCGTCGAGTACTCGGAGCTGGTGGACCTGCTGGTGCGGGCGGCGCTCCGCCGCCCGACCGGACTGCGCTGAGCCCCAGCCGGCCCCGGACCGGTGACGGCAGACCCTAGAAGGCGATCCCCTCGGGGATCGCCTTCTTGACGGCCGGGGCGAGATCGATCAGTACGCCCGTGCTGTCCCGTCCGTCGGTCACCCGCACCTCGACATAGGCTTCACGGCCGGCGGTCGTGAAGCGGTACGTCTCGTCGTCCTGCTGTTCCATCAGCCAGTTGACGCCGTTCACGCCCCCCGCCATCGCGTCCGGGTCGTTGCCGTTCGCCACCTTGGGATCGATCATCTTCGGCGGCTGCCCCACACCGCACCGCAGTATGATCGCCACGCCGCCCCAGCCCGCGGTCAGTTCGGACGCGGGTTCGGGATCGTCGCGATTCTCACCGTCCACCGTCGCCGGCAGGTCCTTGTCCAGGTTCCGGCACAGCTCGGTGACCTTCGCGCCCGGGCTGGGAACCGCAGTCGACGCGCTGTCGTCTGCTGAGGAACAGCCCACGACGGTGATCAGCACGGCGGCGGAGAGTGCGGGCAGGACTGCGTGACGGTGACGGAAGGAGCTCACCGGCACAGGGTAGACGGGGGCTACAGATGGACGACCGGGCAGGTCAGGGTGCGGGTGATGCCGTCCACCTGCTGGACTTTCGCGACCACCATGCGCCCCAGGTCGTCGACGGTGTCGGCTTGGGCGCGCACGATGACGTCATAGGGTCCGGTCACGTCCTCGGCCTGGATGACTCCGGGGATCTTGCCGATCAGATCGGCGACGGTCGACGCCTTGCCGACCTCCGTCTGGATCAGGATGTACGCCTGTACCACGAAACCTCCAGAGCGGCCACGAGGATCATGTGGGGAAAAGGAACGCCACGGTATCGCGTCGCCGCTCTTCGCGGGGAGACCCGCGGGACCCGGACCCCGCGCGCCGGGGCCCGGACCGGACAGAAACTGGACAGAAGGTGACGGTCACTTCGACCGTAGCGAGGACACAGACGACTCGCGACCGGGCACGGAACCGGGAACGGACAGGGAAAGAAGGGGAGCTGGGGAAATGAAGGGCACTGTTGGTGAGCTCGGGGAGTTCGGGCTCATCAGGGAGCTCACCTCCCGTCTCACCACCACGCCGGCGGTCCGGGTCGGCCCGGGCGACGACGCCGCGGTGGTCGCCGCACCCGACCGCAGGGTCGTGGCCAGCACCGACATCCTGTTGGAGGGCCGTCACTTCCGCCGCGACTGGTCCACGGCCTACGACGTCGGCCGCAAGGCCGCCGCCCAGAACCTCGCCGACATCGCCGCCATGGGCGCCGTACCGACCGCGCTGCTGCTCGGCCTGGTCGTCCCCGCGGAACTGCCGGTGACCTGGCCCTCGGAACTGATGGACGGCCTGCGCGACGAGTGCCAGGTCGCGGGTGCCGCGGTGGTCGGCGGGGACGTCGTCCGCGGTGACACGATCATGGTCTCGATCACCGCGCTCGGCGACCTGCGCAACCAGGAGGCGGTGACCCGGGGCGGCGCACAGCCCGGCGACCTCGTCGCGGTGACCGGCTGGCTCGGCTGGTCCGCGGCCGGACACGCGGTGCTCTCACGCGGCTTCCGCTCGCCGCGCGCCTTCGTCGAGGCGCACCGCCGCCCCGAACCGCCGTACCACGCGGGCCCGGCGGCCGCGGGGCTGGGCGCGACGGCGATGTGCGACGTGAGCGACGGACTGATCGCCGACCTCGGGCACATCGCCGAGGCCAGCAAGGTGCGCATCGACATCCGTTCCGGGGCGATCGACATCCCCTCCCAGATGAACGACATCGGGCAGGCCGTCGGTGTCGACCCGATGCAGTGGGTGCTGACCGGGGGAGAGGACCACGCGATCGTGGCCACCTTCCCGCCGGACGTGAAACTGCCCGCCCGCTGGAAGGTGATAGGCGAGGTGCTCAACCCCTCGGCGCTGCCCCAGGTGACGGTCGACGGGGCCCCCTGGACCGCTCAGGCCGGCTGGGACCACTTCGGGGGCATCGAGTCATGAGCTCCGGGACGGCTCCACCGAGGGTGCTGACCGTGGCCGGCTCGGACTCCGGCGGGGGCGCGGGAATCCAGGCCGACCTGAAGACGATGCTCGCGCTGGGCACGCACGGCATGAGCGTGATCACCGCGGTGACCGCGCAGAACTCCCTGGGTGTGCAGGGCGCCTGGCCGCTGCCGGTGGAGGCGGTACGGGCCCAGTACCGCAGCGTCGTCGACGACATCGGCGTCCAGGCGGTCAAGACCGGCATGCTGGCCTCCGCCGAACTCGTCGAGACGGTGGCCGATCTGATCTCCGGGACCCGGGCGCCGGTGGTCGTCGACCCGGTCGGAGTCTCCAAGCACGGGGACGCGCTGCTGGCGTCCTCCGCGCTGGACTCCGTACGGACGAAGCTGCTGCCGGTCGCGACCGTGGCCACGCCGAACCTGGACGAAGTGGCGCAACTCACCGGTGTGCGGGTGGAGTCGGAGCAGGACTTCCGCCGGGCCGCGGAGGCGCTGCTGGCGTTCGGGCCGCGGTGGGTCGTGATCAAGGGCGGTCACCTCGCCGGGGACACGGGCGAGGCCGTCGACCTGCTGACGGACGGTTCGCAGGAGCACTGGCTGCGCGCCCCGAGGTACGACAACCGGCACACCCACGGCACGGGCTGCACCCTCGCCTCGGCGATCGCCGCACACCTGGCGAAGGGCAGGCCGGTTCCGGCGGCGGTGACGGCCGCCAAGGAGTACGTCACGGGGGCGATCGCGGCCGGGTTCGCGCTGGGCGGCGGAATCGGGCCGGTGGATCACGGATGGGTGCTGACGCGGTCCGACACGGGCTGAGGGCGTCCGCCCGGCAGACGTACGTGCGGGAGGCGTCCGCCCGGGCACGGCAAAAAGCCGGTCCACTTCGGGTGGACCGGCTCAGTGCGGTGGACCAGCTGTGGCCGCGCGCTCAGTGAGAGCGTCAGCGCGAGACCTTGCCGGCCTTGATGCACGAGGTGCAAGCGTTCACGCGCTTCGGCGTCCCGCCCACCACGGTACGCACGCGCTGGATGTTCGGGTTCCAGCGACGGGGCGTACGGCGGTGCGAGTGCGAGATGTTGTTGCCGAAGCCCGGCCCCTTGCCGCAGACGTCGCAGTTGGCAGCCACGGGTCACTCCAAAGACTTCAGATGCACTTACGGTTGATCCCGGCACGGCCGGAATCAGGATGCCGGAGCTCCAGGAGCCCTTGGGAATCTGAGTGGCTTTGCCAGGGAGAGGCCCGATTCGGATCGGGCAACCGGAGCAGCATACAACGGCTGCACCAGCAGAACGAAACTACCATGGCAGCTCAGGGGCCCGTCCCGGCCCGCTTCCGCCTCCCGGCACCCCAAGGTCTACGCTGCGAGCCACGGCCGGCAGCTCAGGGAGGCGCAGGTGGCGCAGGTGCCGCAGACATTCTTCGATGCTCTCGCGGTGCGTGCCTGGTGCGGACTCGCGCTCGACGCCCTCGGCCGGGCGCGTGAGGAGATCGACGCGATCAACGTCTACCCCGTGGCGGACGGCGACACCGGTACGAATCTCTACCTGACGGTCGAGTCCGCCGCCACGGCGGTCGAGGCGGTGTTCGCAGGGCACGAGGCCGAGCGGATCGACAGGGCTCATGACCCCGACGGGACCGACGGCCCCGTCGGTCCCGGGGGACCCACGCTGGCCGACGCGGCGCGGGCGATGGCGCACGGTGCGCTGATCGGTGCCCGCGGTAACTCCGGGACGATCCTGGCGCAGTTGCTGCGGGGGATGGCACAAGTGCTGGCCGGGTACGAGACGGAGGCCCACGCCGACGGCCAAGGACTGCGGCAGGCCCTGCGCAACGCGGCCGACTCCGCGCGTCAGGCCGTGGCCCACCCCGTCGAGGGCACCGTGCTCACCGTCGCCTCGGCCGCCGCCGACGCGGCCGACGGCGCGGCGGGCGACTGCGGGGCGGTCGCGCGGGCGGCCTACGAGGGAGCCGGCGCGGCCCTCGCCGCGACACCGGGCCAGCTGGCCGTGCTCCGGCGGGCGGGAGTGGTGGACGCGGGCGGCCGGGGACTGGTGGCGGTGCTCGGGGCGCTGGTGGAGACGTTCACGGGGGAGACGCCGAGAAGCCCGGAGCCCGGTTCCGTGCGCCACGCGCGCGGGGAGCACGGCGCGTCCGCCGGGTCCGCGGAGTGCGCCGAGGGGGAGGGGGCGACGGGGCTCACCGGGCCCGCCTTCGAGGTGATCTACCTCCTGGAGGCCTCGGACGAGGCCGTGGAACGGTTGCGGCAGCGGCTCGACGGTCTCGGGGACTCGCTCGTCGTGGTCGGCGGCGACGGACTGTGGAACGTCCACGTCCACGTCCACGACGCCGGCGCCGCCGTGGAGGCGGGGGTCGAGGCGGGGCGCCCGCACCGTATCCGGATCACGCACTTCGGCGCCGGTGACGCGCACACCTCCGGTGCCGGGCGTCCGCTCCAGGAACGTGCCCAGCGGGCTGTGGTGGCCGTGGTGCCCGGAGAGGGGCTGGCCGGTCTGTACACCGAGGCCGGTGCGACCACGGTGCTCGCCCGGCCCGGTGAGCCGCCGGCGAGCGGTGAACTCGTCGAGGCCGTGCGGCGGGCGCACGCGCGTGAGGTGGTGCTGCTGCCCAACGACGAGGATCTGCGTCACACCGCCGCCGCGGCGGCCGAACAGGCCCGCGCCGAAGGGCTCCGGGTGGCGCTCATCCCGACCCGTTCCGCGGTCCAGGGCATCGCGGCGCTCGCGGTGCACGAACCGGAGCGCCGTTTCGACGAGGACGTGGTGGCGATGACCTCGGCGGCCGGCGCGACCCGGTACGCCGAGGTCACCGTCGCCGAACGGCAGTCCTGGACCATGGCCGGCATCTGCCAGGCCGGCGACGTCCTCGGCCTCATCGACGGTGATGTGGCCGTGATCGGCGACGATGTCACGGCCACCGCCGCGGCCGTCCTGGACCGGATGCTCGCCGCGGGCGGAGAGATGGTCACCCTGGTCCTCGGCGACGAGACCCCCCGCACCCTCGCCGCCCACCTGGAGGCCCGGGTCCGTGAGGGTTACCTGGCCGTCGACACGGTGCTCTACCACGGCGGCAGACAGGGCGCCCTGCTCCTCATCGGCGTGGAGTGAACGCCGGGTCCCTTCCGCCGTGAGCGCGGCCGCTCTGGACCGGCGCGTACGCCCGGCCCGTACGCCCGGTACGTGCCGGGGCGCGTCGTCCTGAAGCCCCGACGACTCGCCTGACCAGGGATTTCCCGAGACGTCCAGGAGCTTTTCGGCTCCCGCGTTCCCGCTTTGTCAGCGCCTTGGTGTGCAATGGATCTCGTGCCCGCACTGCGAGAACCACTGGAACAGCCGCTGAAGTCGGTGCTCGGCCCTCCCACCGCGAAGGTGATGGCCGAGCACCTCGGCCTGCACACGGTCGGCGACCTCCTCCATCACTATCCCCGCAGGTACGAGGAGCGCGGCCAGCTCACGCACCTCGCCGACCTCCCCATGGACGAGCACGTCACCGTGGTCGCCCAGGTCGCCGACGCCCGCCTGCACACCTTCGCCTCCTCCAGGGCCCCGCGCGGCAAGGGCCAGCGCCTGGAGGTCACCATCACGGACGGCAGCGGCCGGCTCCAACTGGTTTTCTTCGGCAACGGCGTCCACAAACCGCACAAGGAACTCCTGCCGGGCACCCGCGCGATGTTCGCCGGCAAGGTCTCCGTCTTCAACCGCCGTCTCCAACTCGCCCACCCCGCTTATGAGTTGCTGCGCGGCGATTCGGAGGAGAGCGTGGAGACCTGGGCCGGCGCGCTGATCCCGATCTACCCCGCCACGGCCAAGCTGGAGTCCTGGAAGATCGGCAAGGCGCTCCAGACCGTCCTGCCCGGCGCCCGGGACGCCGTGGACCCCCTCCCCGGCGCACTGCGCGAGGGACGCGGCATGGTCCCGCTGCCCGAGGCCCTGCTGAAGATCCACCGCCCGCAGACCAGGGCCGACATCGAGGACGCCCGCGCCCGCCTCAAATGGGACGAGGCCTTCGTCCTCCAGGTCGCCCTCGCCCGCCGCCGCCATGCCGACGCCCTGCTTCCCGCCGTCGCCCGCAGACCGAGGCCGGACGGCCTGCTCACGGCCTTCGACGACCGCCTCCCCTTCACGCTCACCGAGGGCCAGCAGAAGGTCTCGAAGGAGATCTTCGACGACCTGGCGACGGAGCACCCGATGCATCGGCTGCTCCAGGGCGAGGTGGGCAGCGGAAAGACCCTGGTCGCCCTGCGCGCCATGCTCGCCGTCGTCGACGCCGGGGGGCAGGCGGCCATGCTCGCGCCCACCGAGGTGCTCGCCCAGCAGCACCACCGGTCGGTCACCGAGATGATGGGCGAGCTGGCCGAGGGAGGAATGCTGGGCGGGGCGGAGAACGCCACCAAGGTGGTGCTGCTCACCGGCTCCATGGGCGTGGCGGCCCGCCGCCAGGCCCTGCTCGACCTGGCCACCGGCGAGGCCGGCGTCGTGATCGGCACCCACGCGCTGATCGAGGACAAGGTCCAGTTCCACGACCTGGGCCTGGTCGTCGTCGACGAGCAGCACCGGTTCGGTGTGGAACAGCGCGACGCCCTGCGCGGCAAGGGCAAGCAGCCCCCGCACCTGCTCGTCATGACCGCCACCCCCATTCCGCGCACGGTCGCGATGACCGTCTTCGGTGATCTGGAGACCTCCGTCCTCGACCAGCTCCCGGCCGGCCGCTCGCCCATCGCCAGCCATGTCGTCCCCGCCGCCGACAAGCCCCACTTCCTGTCCCGCGCCTGGGAGAGGGTGCGCGAGGAGGTCGAGGGCGGCCATCAGGCGTACGTGGTCTGCCCGCGCATCGGTGACGAGGAGGACGATCCGAAGGCCGGGAAGAAGAAGCCCCCGGCGGCCGCGGGGGAGGCCGACGCCGAGAAGCGTCCGCCGCTCGCCGTCCTCGACGTCGCCGACCACCTGGCGAAGGGCCCGCTGCAGGGCCTCCGCGTGGAGGTCCTGCACGGCAGGATGCAGCCCGACGACAAGGACGCCGTCATGCGCCGCTTCGCCGCGGGCGAGACCGACGTCCTGGTCGCCACCACGGTCATCGAGGTCGGGGTCAACGTCCCCAACGCGACCGCGATGGTGATCATGGACGCGGACCGCTTCGGCGTCTCCCAGCTCCACCAGCTGCGCGGCCGGGTCGGACGCGGCTCGGCCCCCGGCCTGTGCCTGCTGGTCACCGAGATGCCCGAGGCGAGCCCGGCCCGGCAGCGGCTGGGCGCGGTCGCCGCCACCCTCGACGGCTTCGAGCTCTCCCGCATCGATCTCGAACAGCGCCGCGAGGGCGACGTCCTGGGCCAGGCCCAGTCCGGCACCCGCTCCAGCCTGCGCATGCTCACCGTCATCGACGACGAGGAGATCATCGCCGAGGCCCGCGAGGAGGCGGCCGCGGTCGTCGCCGCCGACCCCGAGCTGGAGCGCCTGCCCGGGCTGCGCACGGCCCTGGCCGCCCTGCTGGACGACGAGCGGGAGCAGTACCTGGAGAAGGGCTGACAGACTGGAGCCACCCTTCGGGTACGCGGCACCCGGCCGCGTACGGGAACGCCTGCCGGAACGCCCCGACACACATCCCGAGCGCACCGACAAGGCCGACAAGGCCAACAAGACTGACAAGGCCGACAAGGCCGACAAGGACAAGGACACAGGACATGACCCGCGTGATCGCCGGCCGGGCCGGCGGGCGCCGCCTGGGCGTACCGCCGGGCAGCGGCACCCGACCCACCTCCGACCGTGCGCGCGAAGGCCTGTTCTCCACCTGGCAGGCCCTCCTCGGTGGCCCGCTGGACGGCGAGCGCGTCCTCGACCTGTACGCCGGTTCCGGCGCCGTGGGCCTGGAGGCCCTGTCCCGGGGAGCGGGGCACACCCTCCTCGTCGAGGCCGACGCCAGGGCCGTCCGCACGGTCCGGGACAACATCAGGGCGCTGGGACTGCCCGGCGCCGACGTCAGACCGGGCAAAGCGGAGCAGATCGTCCGCACACCCCCGCCGGCGGCCGGGCCGTACGACATCGTCTTCCTGGACCCCCCGTACAGCGTCTCCGACGACGATCTTCGCGAGATCCTGCTCACACTCCGCTCCGGGGGGTGGCTCGCCGAGGAAGCCGTCGTCACCGTGGAGCGCAGCACCAGAGGCGGAGAGTTCGGGTGGCCGCCCGGTTTCGACGCGATCCGGGCCCGTCGCTACGGCGAGGGAACGTTTTGGTACGGTCGCGCCGCCTCTACGTGCGAAGACGCACGATGACCGGACCGGAGAGCGAGGGATCACAAGTGCGCCGCGCCGTATGCCCCGGGTCGTTCGACCCGATCACCAATGGACATCTCGACATCATCGGCCGCGCCTCCAGCCTCTACGACGAGGTCTACGTCGCGGTGATGATCAACCAGTCGAAGAAGGGCCTGTTCGAGGTCGAGGAACGGATCGACCTGATCGGCCGGGTCACCGCCGAGTACGGAAACGTACGGGTCGAAGCCTTCCACGGCCTCCTCGTCGACTTCTGCAAGCAGCGCGACATCCCCGCGATCGTCAAGGGCCTGCGCGCGGTCAGCGACTTCGACTACGAGCTGCAGATGGCCCAGATGAACAACGGCCTCTCGGGTGTGGAGACCCTCTTCATCCCCACCAATCCCACCTACAGCTTCCTGTCGTCCTCCCTGGTCAAAGAGGTCGCCACCTGGGGCGGCGACGTCTCGCACCTGGTGCCTCCGGAAGTCCTCTCCGCTCTCTCCGAGCGGCTGCGCAGGGACTGAGCGCCGCCCCGGGGCGGCGGGGGCCCCGGCAGTCCGACGGCCGGTGTTCCCCGCCCGGCCCGGGGCCGTACAGTCGTTGCGTCCGTCTCCAACACAGCTGTAGAGAGTGGCGAGCACACGGTGGACGTGCAGAAGAAGCTGGACGAGATCGTCGCCGCGGTCTCCGGTGCCCGGTCGATGCCCATGTCGGCCTCGTGCGTGGTCAACCGCGCAGAGCTGCTCTCGATGCTCGAAGAGGTACGCGCGGCGCTGCCCGACTCCCTGGCCCAGGCCCAGGAACTCATCGGCGACCGAGAGCAGATGGTCGAGCAGGCCCGCCAGGAGGCCGAGCGGATCATCGAGGGCGCGCACGCCGAGCGCGGCTCTCTGATCTCCGGCACGGAGGTCGCCCGCCGCTCCCAGTCCGAGGCCGACCGGATCCTCGCCGAGGCCCGCAAGGAGGCCGAGGAGGTCCGCGCGGAGGCCGACGACTACGTCGACTCCAAGCTCGCCAACTTCGAGGTCGTCCTCACCAAGACACTCGGCTCCGTCGGCCGCGGCCGCGAGAAGCTGCTCGGCACCGGACCCGGCCTCGACGAGCAGGGCTACGAGGATGACGACGCCCCCGAGCGCAGCCACGATCCGGAGACCCTGCGCCGCAGCGCCGACGAGTACGTCGACGTCAAGCTCGGTGCCTTCGAGGCGGTTCTCGCCAAGACCCTGGAGGCGGTGGGCCGGGGCCGTCAGACCCTGCACGGCCGGATCGCCAGCGACGACCTCGGTGCCCTCGCCGAGGATCCCACCACGATCCAGCACTCCAGCGACGCCGACTACCTCGCCGACCTCGCGGCCATGTCGGACACCCCGGCCCCCCAGCGGATCCCGCAGCAGCCCCAGCAGCAGCAGGACCCGTACGGTTACCAGCAGCAGGCCGCCCAGCAGCAGGACCCGTACGGCGGCTACCAGCAGCAGGACTACGCCCAGCAGCAGGACCCGTACGGCTACCAGCAGCAGGCCGCCCAGCAGGACCCGTACGCCGCCTACCAGGGCTACGAGACCCCGCAGCAGCCGGCGTACGACCCCGGCCAGGCCCAGCAGGGCTACGTCCCGCAGCAGCAACAGCCCCCGGCCGTCCTCGACGAGACCAGCCTCTTCGACACCAGCATGATCAGTGCCGAACAGCTGCGGGCCTACGAACAGGGCCGCGGCAACGGCTGACCGGCCCGTCGCCGGTCACCACGGGACCGGATTGGGCGGAGAGCCGAAGGTCCAGTATCCTGGCTCCTCGGTCGTGTGCACATCCGCGATCCACGCTGCCCGGGAACTCCACGGGTCGGCGTCCCCCAAGCTCGAAGATCGAAAGCAGGAATGGCTCTGAACGCCCGCCTAGACCACCGCAATCCCCTCGTGTTCGACACGCACGAGCTGGGACGGAGGCCGGGCGCGCTGCAGCGGCTGACCCGCTCGGTCGAGGCGCCCAGGGACTTCGGTATCCAGGGAGTCGTCGGAGTGCCGGAAGGCGCCCCGGTGGAGCTTGAACTCCGACTCGAGTCGGTCATGGAAGGGGTGCTCGTCACGGGCACCGCCCGTGCGACGGCCGAGGGGGAGTGCGTAAGGTGTCTGGAGCCGCTCGAGCTGGAGCTCGTGGCGGATTTCCAGGAGATGTTCTCGTACCCTGACGCCGACGACCGGGGCCGTGTGATCGCGGAGCCGGGCGACGACGCCGAGGACGACGAGGACAGGCTCTTCCTCGAGGACGGCATGCTCGACCTCGAGACCGTGCTGCGTGACGCGGTGGTGCTCGCACTGCCGATGCAGCCGGTGTGCCAGGACGACTGCCCCGGCCTGTGTTCCGAATGCGGAGCCCGGCTCGCGGACGACCCGGACCACCACCACGACGCCGTCGACATCCGTTGGGCGGCACTGCAGGGACTCGCCGGTTCACTCGAAGATGGCGAGAAGGACGAGATGAGCGGCGACGGGCCAGGACCTGCGAACGCCGCCGAGAAGCAGGAGAAGTAGCCGTGGCTGTTCCGAAGCGGAAGATGTCGCGCAGCAACACGCGCCACCGCCGGTCGCAGTGGAAGGCTGCGGTCCCCACCCTGGTTGCGTGCGAGCGCTGCCACGAGCCCAAGCAGCAGCACATCGCGTGCCCGTCTTGCGGCACCTACAACAAGCGCCAGGTCCTCGAGGTCTGAGCGGCCGGTGAGAGGCACTGTGTCCACGCCCAAGAAGCAGTCGTCCCGCGTGAGCGGGAGCGGATCGGCGGACAGCAACCAGGCCTCGTCCCACACGCTTCTGGAAGGGCGGCTCGGCTACCAGGTCGAGTCCGCCCTTCTGGTGCGTGCGCTGACCCACCGTTCCTACGCGTACGAGAACGGCGGCCTGCCGACGAACGAGCGGCTGGAGTTCCTCGGGGACTCCGTGCTCGGCCTCGTCGTCACGGACACGCTGTACCGCACCCACCCCGACCTGCCCGAGGGCCAGCTGGCCAAGTTGCGGGCCGCGGTGGTCAACTCGCGTGCGCTGGCGGAGGTGGGCCGCGGGCTCGATCTCGGTTCCTTCATCCGGCTCGGCCGCGGTGAAGAGGGCACAGGTGGCCGGGACAAGGCGTCCATCCTCGCCGACACCCTCGAAGCGGTGATCGGCGCGGTCTATCTCGACCAGGGCCTCGAGGCGGCCTCCGAACTGGTGCACCGCCTGTTCGACCCGCTGATCGAGAAGTCCTCGAACCTCGGTGCCGGCCTGGACTGGAAGACCAGCCTCCAGGAACTCACCGCGACCGAAGGACTCGGCGTGCCCGAGTACCTGGTCACGGAGACCGGCCCCGACCATGAGAAGACCTTCACTGCTGCCGCCCGCGTCGGAGGCGTCTCGTACGGCACCGGCACCGGCCGCAGCAAGAAGGAAGCGGAGCAGCAGGCCGCCGAGTCGGCCTGGCGGTCCATCCGGACCGCGGCCGACGAACGTGCCGCGGCGGCGGCCGAGGCCGAGACGGACGAGCCGGCCGCCGACGTCGACACGGATGCCGAACCGGCCGTCGACGCACCGTCGGCCTCCGCCTGACGCCACACACGCCGAGTGCGACCCGAGCGCCCGCCCCTGGCGGGCGCTCGGGTCGCACTCGTGGACCGATCCTCGGAGGGGGAACGATGCCCGAGTTGCCCGAGGTCGAAGTCGTACGGCGGGGACTGGAGCGGTGGGTCGCCCACCGGACCGTCGCCGAGGCCGAGGTGCTGCACCCGCGTGCGGTACGCCGCCACATCGCCGGCGCCGAGGATTTCACGCACCGTCTGAAGGGGCGTCGTGTCGGTGTCCCCAGCCGCCGCGGCAAGTACCTGTGGCTGCCCCTGGAGGGCACGGGCCAGTCCGTCCTGGCCCACCTCGGCATGAGCGGCCAGCTGCTGGTCCAGCCGCACACGGCGGTGGACGAGAAGCATCTGCGGGTCCGGGTCCGCTTCACGGACGCCCTGGACACCGAGCTCCGCTTCGTCGACCAACGCACCTTCGGCGGGCTGTCGTTGCACGAGAGCACTTCCGAGGGCCTGCCCGACGTCATCGCGCACATCGCCCGCGACCCGCTCGACCCGCTCTTCGACGACGACGCCTTCCACCGGGCCCTGCGCCGCAAACGCACCACCATCAAGCGGGCCCTGCTGGACCAGTCGCTGATCAGCGGCGTCGGCAACATCTACGCGGACGAGGCGCTGTGGCGGGCCCGCATCCACTACGAGCGCCCGACGGAGACCTTCACCCGCCCGCGCTCCCAGCTCCTCCTGGACCATGTGCGGGACGTGATGAACGCGGCCCTCGCGGTGGGCGGCACCAGCTTCGACAGTCTCTACGTCGACGTCAACGGCGAGTCGGGCTACTTCGACCGGTCCCTCGACGCCTACGGGCGGGAGGACCTGCCCTGCCGTCGCTGCGGCACGCCGATACGCCGGCGGCCCTGGATGAACCGGTCCAGCTACTTCTGCCCGAGGTGTCAGCGGGCTCCGCGCCCGTCGTAGCTCTCCCGCGCCAGGAGCACGTCGTCCATGCTGTCCTCCAGGAAGTGGATGAGGGACAGCACGCGCCGCGCGGCCTCGTGGCCCAGCGGGGTGAGTTCGTAGTCCACCCGGGGTGGGTTGGTCGGCTGTGCCTCGCGGTGCACCAGGCCGTCGCGTTCCAGTGCGTGCAGCGTCTGGGACAGCATCTTCTCGCTCACCCCGTCGACGCGGCGGCGCAGCTCGTTGAAGCGCAGCGAGCCCTCGGACAGCGCCCCGAGCGTCAGCGCGCCCCAGCGCCCCGTCACATGCTCCAGCGTGCCGCGTGAGGGGCACTCCTTGGCGAACGCGTTGTAGGGAAGCCCCGGATCCCCCGGGTACCGCCGCGTGGTCGTCATGCGATCAGCGTACTTCAGCGCAGCGCTTACCAGCAGAATGCGCTAACTGAAAGTCAGTGCCGAGACGTGCCGAGAAGCACCGGGAAACACGGACGGCGGCCCGGGAAGCCCCGAACCGCCGTCCACGTACCGCGCGTACCGCTGACGTCCGGCTAGTAGCCGAAGAAGTGAAGGGTCGGGTCCCTGACCTGCGTCCGCGTAATCGATCAACGCTGCGACCTGCGGCTTAGCTGTCGATGGTTGTCAGCGTTGGTCATCGCTGAGCGCCCTTTGGCGGCCCCGAGACGGCCCGAATGGGGCGCTACTTCGCTGCTCGTTCCTCGGTAGGTGCGATGAGATATCTGTCGACCCTTCCCAGATCACATGATTTGCCCCACGATGGTGTGCACGCTGGCGAGAGAAGGGAGGAAAGCGCCTCCTCTGGACCGCTCCAGCGGCTGGAGTCAGCCGCTGCCCCTCCGGGAAGACACACATGCTTGGTTCCTTTTTTAAGAACTTTTTTGCTGCGGTAGGCACTGTGGCCACCGTGATCGGTTGTGTACAGCAGTTCCATTCCAATGAGTCCCCGACCCGGACACATAGCGCCATGATCGGTGCGGTTGTGCGGACGGGCTCCGGGGCTCCGCTTCAAGTGCGTGACACTCCGAAACCGGGCGATTTGAAACAGGCTGCCATCGGAAGTCTCGCTGACGGATCCTCGATTTCGCTGAGTTGTCATGTGCGAGGTCAAAAGGTCGAGGGCACGTCATGGTGGGCTTACATCGGCGCGGATGACGCTGGGCGGCCCCGCTTCATACATGAGGGCTCGATCAAGATCGATGGTGATATCTCTGCTATACCGCTCTGTTAGGAAGTCAGTGAATCTGCAGGCTCAGCCTTCCCAGGTTCGAATCCTGGCGCCGCCACGCTAGTGGGAATCGACCCCTGACCAGTAAGTTTGGTCAGGGGCCGATCTCGTTTGAGCGGACTGCTTGTCGCCGTGGTTCCCCGTGCTTCTCCGCTCGGTCTGGTACGCATGTGGCACTATGTAGTGACCTTGATCACCTTGCTGGTATCGGTCACAGCTGAGCCTGGTCTATGGGGAGCATGATCGATGGGTCCCTCGGTTGGCCGTGGGGCCCATTGATGGTTGGGGTGGGAGACGGCATGGCTGAACAGTCAGTGGCGCTCATCAGCGCGGCCAGTGCGTTGGCTGGTGTGACTTTGACAGGGGCGTTCACCCTGCTCAAGGGGCGACAGGAGCGCCTAGACAAGCAATTAGACCGTGATGAACAACGGCACATCATGCACCGCGAGGCACGGCGTGAAGCGTACGTCGCCTTCCTCACCGCGTATCACGAGGTTGAGCGGAAGTTCGAGGAGGCGGGAAGGGTCATTCCTCCACCGCACGACGATGATCCGATTGCCTCTGAGCTCCCAGCCACTGAAGCCTCGATCATGGTCCTGAAGGAGGCGGGCGCCACTGTCGCCCTCGAAGGCCCTCCTGAGATGAGGACCGCTGCTGATCAAGTCATCTCAGCTTGTTGGGCACTGCTCCGAGAACTCGTCCAAGTAAGCGGGGACAACGTAGGACAGTCACAGAGGCTATGGATCTACGACGCTCCTGATCGAGATGAGGCCCAGGCGGAGGTTGACCGGGCTGTCCTGAACTTCCAGGAAGCCGCCAGAGGCGTACTTGGGGGCAATGCCCCTGGGCTGAGGTAGCGCACGCGGTCGGCGTAGCGACTTTGGCCGGGAGCTGCTTTGGCGCGAGTGATCATGGCCCCGTAAGCTTCCGGCGCGTCGGGCAGTCTGTGGACCTGCCCGCTAAAGCACGACGTTGGGGCCATGATCTGCGAGGCTCGCGCCAAAGTGGCTGGCTAAAGTCGCGGAGCCGACTGCCCCAGCCACGACGTGTTCTGACCTCATGCACGGTGTGCCTACCTCTTGGGCGGGCGCGGGCGGCCGGCGGTGCCGAGCGGGGCGGAGACAAGAGCGCGGGCGCCGCCGGCCGCCCGCGCCCGCCCGGAGGAGCGAAGCGACGACGGGTGCTTGATGAGGTAGAGAAACCCGTAACAGGCTGGGTGTCAGTTGATGGCCATGCGCTCTGCGAGCTGCGCCAACGGCTTGGGAATCCGGTTCCCGGAGAGCTGGACGAGATCACGGACCACCGTACGGGCGGAGTGATGGCTGTGGATCTGCTCTGGTGCCAGCTTCTCGGCGTCCAGGAGTGCGGCTACGGCCTCGCCGACGTGTCGCCGCTGCGCGTGGGCCCGCGCCACATCAAGCAGGAAACGGGACTGTCGCTCCGGGGAAAGTCCGCTCGGGTCAACACTGCTGGCGACGTCCAGGGCGAGACCGGCGTCTCCGAGGTCGACGGCCGTTGCGACCGCGTGAAGCTCGACATTGGTAGGGCCGAACTCGGTGTCGAAGTCGTTCCGGTCCTCACCGAGGCGGGCGGCAATCTCCCGGGCCTGACCAATGTGCTGGTGGGTCTCGGCACGCTGTCCCTCCCTCGCGTTGATCACTGCCAGCACGAGGTTCATGGCGCCTAGCAGGGACAGTTCCTCGGGCGGGCAGCTCTGCAACTCGGCACGGGGGGCCAGCACTGCCACTGCGGATGAAGCGGCGCGCTCGGCCTGCTCGGTTCGCTGCTGACGGATGAAGGCGTGTGCCATCCGAAAGAGGCTGGCGACGACCTCCAGCGGCTTACCCGCCAGCTCGGCTGCCTGTAGGGCCCGGTCTGCTGCGATCCATGCCGCGTCTGCCTCGTCCTGCCGGACGAATGCGGCTGCAGCGACCTGGTAGGCGCGTGCCCTGAGAGCGTGGAGCTCTAGGCGGTCGCTGGCGGGCGCGTGGCGAACGGCTGCTTCGATGCTCGGGAGCAAGGCGGAAAGCTGCTCACTGAGCGCCGCGTGCTTCGACGCGTGAGCGAGATCCCACACTTCATCGACCTGCACCCGCAGTTCGTCTGTGGATGCCGTCGCTTCGGTGCTTGGCTCGTCAAAGAGGCTGCTGAGGGCGGGATGTCCAGTCAGCGCCACACGTAGGGCGTCAAGGTCGTTGCTCGCCGGAGGCTGCACTTCTTTGGGCCCCTCGGCGGGTGCGCCTGCGTCCGGGCGCACGTCGCGGACCGACACTCCGAGGGCATCAGCCAGTGCCTGGAGAACAGAGAGCCGCTCCACCGGCTGCACACCGCGCTCCACCTGAGAGACCCAGCTCTCCGAGCGCTCCATGGCGATGGCCAGGTCGCTTTGGGACATGCCGGCGGCTCGGCGGAGTTCCTTGATCCGCTGTCCGGTTGCGCGGGCGTCGGTGTCAGTCACTGTCGACCTCGGTGGGGTACTTCCCGGTGTACGGGGCCATGCGGTCGACCTCGGTCTTCACGACGTACTTGTCGCGCTCGGACAGGAAGTGCCGGGTGTGCTCCTGGCGCTCATGTTCCTCGAACGCTGCGTGATCTGCGTACAGCTCGAAGAAGATCCGCTGGTTCGGCTCGCCCTCGACCGTGTGGCAGGCATAGACGAGTGTGCCCGGCTCCTTGGCCTTGATCCCAGCAGTGGTCTCACGCACCAGCGCATCGAAGCTTTCGGCGGCACCGTCCCTGAGCGTGAAGCGGACAAACAGTCCGAAGTTGCTCATCGTTCCTCCCTTGAGTCGCCTCCCAGCATCGCAGGATCGAAGATTTCCTGCTAGTCGCAGAGATTCTGTTGACTCGCAGTTTTACTGCGGGTAGCTTCGAATTGCTGCTCCACTACACACGAGCGCCCCGAGCCGTGTGCTCTCTGCCAAGATCACGACACCGCCCGGGGCGTCCCTCTAGGGGAGGTCTCATCATGCCTGTGACGCGCCGTGCTCCGCACTCTGCGCCGTTAACTGCCCCTCTCTCTCGCCGTGACCGCGCCGTGGTCGTCCCCTCGCCGTGCTGGGCATGCGGGGTCGCCGGTGGTGCGGACTGGATCAAGGTGGACGGTGTCGGTGTTCTGGTCCACAACGCCCGTGGTCGGGAGCGCTGCCCGGTGGCGGTGCCCTTCGACTGGGAGACCGGTAAGCCGCTGGCCTTCCTCGCCGGGGTGGTGGCCGCATGACCGCCTCAGTCGTCGTCCCTCTGACAGACGCTCCTGCCCCTCCGGTGCAGCCGCTTCGTTCGCCTCTGCGGGCGCCGAACACCCCGCTCGGTCAGGCCCGGCTGGCGCGCGGCTGGTCCCAGCACAAGGTGGTGCGCGCGCTGCTGCTCCTGGCCGACCACTGGGGTTGGGACATCGCCTCGGAGGCTTCGCTCAAGGTCCTCGTGTCCCGCTGGGAGAACCGCACCCACCAACCGGGCCCGACCTATCAGGTCCTTCTCTGCGCGGTCTTCCGCTCGACCCCGGATCAGCTTGGCCTGACCCGCCCGACGGGCACGGCCACGCTGGCCGACCGTGTGGGCGACCTTGAATGCCTGGTCGACCGGCTGCTGACCCGGCTCGGCGAGGTGGCCGCGTGACCCACCTGCCCGTCCCCCCGGCCGCCGTCGCTGATGTGGCGGCGGCCGTGGGCACCGACCCGCTGACCCTGGCCGACCTGCTCCGGGTCGCCAACACCCCCGGCTTCGACCGCTGGCGCGAGCAGATCCGCCGCACCGGCGGCTGCTCCAACCCCATCCACCTGCAAGGCTCGACGGTCACCCGCGACGCGAAATCCGGCGACGTCCTGTACGCGTACTCGACCGAGCAGGAGCCGGACGGACGGCTCCGGGTGGCTTGCGGCAACCGGCGGGCCTCGCGCTGCCCGGCCTGCGCCTGGACCTACGCGGGCGACACCTATCACCTGATCCGCGCCGGGATCACCGGCGACGAACGCAAGGACGTGCCCGCGACCGTGCGGGATCACCCCCGGGTGTTCGCCACCCTCACCGCGCCCTCGTTCGGCCCGGTCCACAACCGCCCTCAGTCGGGCCGCTGCCGCTGCGGGAGCTCCCACGCCGAGGATGATCCGGCCCTCGGTACGGCGCTCGATCCGGTCTCGTACGACTACGCCGGGTCGGTGCTGTTCAACAACCACGCGGGCGACCTGTGGCGCCGCTTCACCATCTACCTGCGCCGGGAGATCGCCGCCCGCGCGGGCATCACCCAGACCGCCCTGCGCGAGGAATGCCGGGTCTCCTTCGGCAAGGTCGCCGAGTTCCAGAAACGCGGCGCCGTCCACTTCCACGCCGTGGTGCGCCTCGATGGCCCGGACGGGCCGGACACCCCGCCCCCGGCCTGGGCCACGGTCGCCCTCCTGGACGGTGCTATCAGGGCCGCCGCCGCCCGGGTCGCCGTACCGGTGCCCGCGTCCGGGGACTTCCCCGCCCGCGTGCTGCGCTGGGGCACGCAGGTCGACGTCCAGGCCATCGGCGCCCTGGGACAAGAGGAGTTGACCGAACAGGCGGTGGCCTCCTACGTGGCCAAGTACGCCACCAAGGCGGCCGAGACCACCGGCACCGTGGACCGCCGGATCGGGGAGCTCTCCGAGCTGGACAAGCTTCCCTTGCCCGCCCACACCCGGCGGCTCATCGAAGCCTGCCGAGACCTCGACGACGCCTACCCGGACCGGCTGTTGTGGCGCTGGGCGCACATGCTCGGCTTCCGCGGGCACTTCTCCACCAAGTCCCGCCGGTACTCCACCACCCTCGGCGCGCTGCGCCAGGTCCGGGCCGACTACCGCGCACGCCAGGAACGCCGCGAACGCGGGCTCTCCGAAGACCTCGACGCCACGGAGGGCTCCACGCTCGTGCTCGCCCACTGGACCTACGCCGGACAGGGCCACAGCCCTGGCGAATCCTGGCTCGCCGCCACCATCGCGAAGGACATCCGACTGAACCGAGAGACAGCACGCGAAGCACTCGCCGACCTGCACGACATGGACGACATGGAGGTGTGGGCATGAGGCGCTCGCTGCCCGACCGCTACCTGACCCCGGTCGACCTGGCCGACCTCCTCGGCGTCCCGGTCGAGACCGTCTACCAGTGGCGCCGCAAGCAGACCGGACCGCGCGGCTTCCGCGTCGGCCGGCATCTCCGCTTCGACCCCGAGGACGTCCGTGTCTGGGTCGAGTCCCAGATGGAAGGGGCCGCCTGATGGCCGGGCACATCCAGGACCGCTGGTACAAGGTCGAGACCGGCCCCGACGGCAAGCCCGTCAAGGTCAAGACCGACCGCTTCGGCGTCGGCCTGCGCTACCGGGCCCGGTACGTCGGCCCTGACGGCTCCGAGAAGTCCAAGAGCTTCCCGGACAAGCAGAAGCGCAAGGCGGAACAGTGGCTCGCCAACATCGAGGCGGACATGTCGCGCGGCGACTACGTCAGCCCGGACGCTGGCAAGGTCACGTTCGAGCAGTACGCCACGGAGTGGATGACCACGCAGATCACGGACCCCCTGACACGGGAGTCCGTCGAGAGCCGGTTGCGGCTCCACGCAATCCCTCACCTGGGTACGCGGCCGATGGGCTCCTTCACCCCGTCCCATCTCCGGCTGTGGCTGCGCACCTTGGAGGACCGAGGGCTGTCGGCCGGATACCGGCGCGGGATCTTCGCGCACGTTTCCACGGTCTTCACGGCTGCCGTAGAGGACCGGATCATTCGCGTGAACCCGTGCAGCGCTCGGTCGGTGCGAGCTCCTCGTCTCGAGCCTCGCAAGGTCAAGCCCTGGCCTGTCGAACGGGTCATGGCGGTTCGAGCGGCCTTGCCGGAGAGCTACCAGGCTCTCGTGAACGTCGCTGCCGGATGCGGCCTGCGACAGGGGGAGGTCTTCGGCCTGGCCGTGGAGGACGTGAACTTCCTCGGTGGGGTGATGCACGTGGTCCGGCAGGTCAAGCTGCTGCAACGTCATCGGGCGGTGTTCGCCCCGCCCAAGGGAGGCAAGGAACGTGACGTGCCCCTGCCCGAGTCGGTGGCCTTCGCGCTGGCTGCGCACCTGAAGCGTCACCCGGCCGTAGAGGTCACCCTGCCGTGGAAGACGCTCGACGGCCCTCCGGTCACGGCGTCGCTGATCTTCACCGGCTCCATGGGCCTGGCCCTCGATCGGAACCGCTTCAACGATCGCGTGTGGCGGCCTGCTCTTCGCACTGCGGGCGTGGAGATCGGGCGGGACAACGGCATGCACGCGCTGAGGCACTTCTACGCCTCGGTGCTCCTGGACGCGGGGGAGAGCATCAAGGCTCTCAGTGAGTACCTGGGCCACCATGACCCCGGCTTCACGCTGCGCACGTACACGCACCTGATGCCGACCAGCGAGACCCGGACCCGGGCCGCCGTGGACCGCGTGTTCCAGGACGACGAACCTACGGAAGACGGCCCCGAGACGGCCCAGGAGCGGGACTAGGTCTCTGACCTGCGGTTATCTCAGTAGCCGAAGTTCTGGGTCCACCACGGGCCGCCCGGCCCGAAGTGCACGCCCACGCCCAGCGTCTTGAAGTCGCAGTTCAGTATGTTCGCCTTGTGGCCGGGGCTGTCCATCCAGGCTTCCATCACGGCCGCGGCGGTCGCCTGGCCGCGGGCTATGTTCTCCCCGCCGAGGTCGGCTATCCCGGCAGCCTTCGCCCTGTCCCACGGGGTGTCGCCGTCGGGGTCGGTGTGGTCGAAGAAGCCGCGCTCGGCCATGTCCTGGCTGAACGCCGCGGCCAGGCCCGTCAGCGCGCTGTTCGCGGCGACCGGGCTGCAGCCCACCTTCGCCCGCTCCTGGTTGACCAGCTGGAGCACCTGGGCTCCGGCGGCGGCCTCCTCGGAGACGGTCACCGGGCTGCTCGGCGCCTGCTTCTCCGGCTTCGGAGCGGCCTTGCGGGGCGGCGTCGTCTCGAGCTTCTCGCTCGGCGTCACCGCCGGCTTCCGCTGCTCCGGCACCTTCTCCGGTGCCTTCGCCTCCGGAGTCTTCGACTGCTCGGCCGAGGGGGCCGACGGCGAGGGCTTCGGCGAGGTGGAGCGCTCGGAGTCACGGCTGGCGGGGGTGCCGGCCTCACGGCCCGGACTCTCGAGGCTGCCCGAGGTGCCGCCCTGCTCGCCGGGTGTGTTGGTCGGGGTGCCCGCGGCCTCCACCGTCTCGCCGGGGGAGCTGTCGCCGCCGAGCTTGTAGTTCTCGAGGCCCGGTACCGCGCCCGTGGCCACCGCGACCGTGCCGAGGGCCACCGCGGCGGAGACCCCGAGCAGTCCGGTGCGCACGGGCGTCGCGGCCTTCTTCTTCCGGCGCCGCCCGCCCGAGCCGCCCGAGTGCCGGTCGCCGTCGCCGGGCGTGAAGCCGTCGTCGGGGAAACCACCCCGCGGGACGTCCCTGGGCGGGAGGCCGTCGCTCGCGAAGACAGCCGTCTCGGCGGCGGCCGCGGAGCGGTCGGGGCCGGCCGGGAAGGCGCCGGGGTGGACGTTCCCCCGGTTTCCCTGGAAGGCGGTTCCGGAGTGGTCGCCGTACGCGAAGCCGTCCTGCGCGAAGCCGTCCTGAGTGAGGTCGCCGACGGCGTGACCGTCGCCGGGGCCGTCCTCCGTCGCGAAGAGGTAGGCCTCGCTCCTCGCGGACGTCTCGGCGTACGCCTCCGGATTCAGGTAGGGGGCGATGCCCATCGTCGGGGCGTCCGCCGCGTGTGCGCTCAGCGGGTCGGGGCTCCCGTGGTACCGGCCGTCGTGCTGAGTGACCTCCGTGGCGGCGCGGCCCGTGGCGGCGCGGCCGGCGTCGGAGCGTCGGTGGCGTCCCATGTCCTGGCCTTCCTGGTCCTTGCGGTCGACTCGTCCTCGCGATCAACACGAAACTCACACGATCGAGTGAGTTTCATATGAGATTCGTTCGATCGGGACGGTACCGCATGGCGCAAGGGGAGGGAGTGCCCCGAGTGACATTGTCCGGTTAGGTTGCAGTCATGAGCGAGGATGTGCGACTGGTCGCCTGGGTGCGAGGGCGGGTCCAAGGTGTGGGTTTCCGCTGGTTCACCCGGGCCAAGGCGCTGGAGATCGGCGGCCTGAGTGGCTTTGCTCTCAATTTGGGTGACGGACGGGTCCAAGTGGTCGCGGAGGGCTCCCGGGAACGCTGTGAGGACCTGCTCGACTGGCTCCAGGACGGCGACACGCCCGGACATGTGGACGGGGTCACCGAGATATGGGACACACCCCGCGGTGGCTACGAGGGCTTCGCCATCCGCTGATCCCGCCGCCCTACCGGAGCCCCCGGGGTCCGGGAAGGGCGCCCCGGCCGGTCCGAAAGCGCGGAAAGCTCCTGGTGATTGCCAAGAACGCCCCCGTCGTGGGAGGCTTCCCCGCGCATCCGGTCCACCACGCCCCGAGGGTCGGCACGAGCGGCGCCGTCACCGCCCGACGGCCGTACACGCTCGGCCATCCGCCGATACGGGGCGTGATCGTGTTGACCGTCAAACTTTTTGGTGAGACGCTGAAAGCCCCGCGCACCTTAGCTGTTTGGCATGGCTGAACGGCAGTACAACTCCAGGTCTGCCAAGCACCGCGGGTGCTCATCCCTCACGACCCACACCGCACAGGTCGGTCACGCATTGTGGAGGACCATCCATCATGGCAAAGGCGCTTCTCGGTTACGTCGGCGGCTCCGACCCTCGACTCCTCGCCGAGATGCGACGGCTCCAGCGGCGCGTCCAGGATCTGGAATCCGAACTCGTACGGATCCAGGCGGAGAACGACGAGCTCGCGGCTGCCGCTTCTCACGACAGGATCATGGAGAGCGTTGACGCACACCAGGCGGAGCCTGCGCTGACCTGATCGCTGCACCGCTCCACCCCGGCACGGCAGCGGTCGGTTCGCCCGTCACCACCGCCACGTCGTCAGAAGTGCAAGGGACGCCCCGGCGTCCCTTCTTTCTTGCCTCCGTACCCCCGGCACCCCCTGCGCCGCCCGGTTTCCCCAGTTCCCGGTTTCTTGACTCGCGCATCCTTTCACCGTCTTTAACGTTTGGTGTGCCCTGCGCGTTCACCCGTGAAACCGCAGGTTCATGGAGTGGGACATCCCGGGCAGGTAAAGTCCGGCCACGTGCACCTCAAGGCCCTGACCCTCCGAGGCTTCAAGTCGTTCGCCTCGGCGACCACGCTCCGGTTCGAACCGGGCATCACGTGCGTCGTCGGTCCGAACGGCTCGGGCAAGTCCAATGTCGTGGACGCGCTCAGCTGGGTCATGGGAGAGCAGGGCGCCAAGTCGCTGCGCGGCGGCAAGATGGAGGACGTCATCTTCGCCGGCACCACCGGCCGACCGCCGCTCGGCCGCGCCGAGGTGTCGCTGACCATCGACAACGCCGACGGGGCCCTGCCCATCGAGTACGCCGAGGTCACCATCACGCGGATCATGTTCCGCAACGGCGGCAGCGAGTACCAGATCAACGGCGACACCTGCCGTCTCCTCGACATCCAGGAACTGCTCTCCGACTCCGGCATCGGCCGTGAGATGCACGTCATCGTCGGCCAAGGCCAACTGGACTCCGTGCTGCACGCCGACCCGATGGGCCGCCGCGCCTTCATCGAGGAGGCGGCCGGGGTCCTCAAACACCGCAAGCGCAAGGAGAAGGCGCTGCGCAAGCTGGACGCGATGCAGGCCAATCTCGCGCGCGTACAGGACCTCACCGACGAACTGCGCCGCCAGCTCAAACCCCTCGGCCGCCAGGCCGCGGTCGCCAGAAGGGCCGCCGTCATCCAGGCAGATCTGCGCGACGTCCGCCTGCGCCTGCTCGCCGACGACCTCGTGCGGCTGCGCGACGCGGTCGCGGCGGAGATCGCCGACGAGGCCGCCCTCAAGGAGCGCAAGGACGCCGCCGAGCAGGAACTGCGCAAGGCGCTCCAGAGGGAGGCGGCCCTCGAGGACGAGGTGCGCCGGCTCACTCCGCGCCTGCACAGCGCCCAGCAGACCTGGTACGAGCTCTCCCAGCTCGCCGAGCGGGTGCGCGGTACCGTCTCGCTGGCCGAAGCGCGCGTGAAGAGCGCCACCTCCGCACCCCCCGAGGAGCGCCACGGACGCGACCCCGGGGAAATGGAGCGCGAGGCCGCCCGCGTCCGCGAGCAGGAGGCCGAGCTGGAGGCCGCCCTCGAGGCCGCCGAACACGCCCTGGAGAACACGGTCGCCCACCGCACGGAGCTGGAACGCGACCTCGCCCTGGAGGAACGGCGGCTGAAGGACGCCGCGCGCGCCCTCGCCGACCGGCGCGAGGGGCTCGCCCGGCTCACGGGCCAGGTGGGCGCGGCCCGTTCGCGTGCCGCGGCGGCCCAGGCCGAGATCGAGCGCCTGGCCGCGGCCCGCGACGAGGCCCAGGAACGGGCCGTCGCCGCCCAGGAGGAGTACGAGGCCCTGCAGGCCGAGGTCGACGGCCTCGACGCCGGTGACGCGGAACTCACCGGACGGCACACGGAGGCCGAACAGCGGCTCGCCGAGGCCGAGACCGCCCTCACCGCCGCCCGCGAGGCGGTCACCACCGTCGAACGCGAGCGCGCCGCGACCCGGGCCCGCCACGAGGCCCTCGCTCTCGGCCTGCGCCGCAAGGACGGCACCGGCGCGCTGCTCGCGGCGCAGGACCGGCTCGCCGGGCTGCTCGGCCCCGCCGCCGAACTGCTCACCGTCACCCCGGGCCACGAGGCCGCCCTCGCCGCCGCCTTCGGGGCCGCCGCCGACGCCCTCGCCGTCACCGGCCCCGCCACCGCCGCCGACGCGATCCGCCTGCTGCGCAAACAGGAAGCGGGTCGCGCCACCCTGCTGCTCACCGGCACCTTTGACGACGGGCCGCGAAAAGCGCCCGCCGACGCACCGCACGAGCCGCGCGCGGATACTCCCGACAGTCCCCCGTACGCCGCCGACCTGGTGCGCGGACCCACCGAACTCCTGCCCGCCGTACGCCGGTTGCTGCGCGACATCGTGGTCGTCGGCACTCTGGAGGACGCCGAGGAGCTGGTGTACGCGCGGCCCGAGCTGATCGCCGTGACCGCCGAGGGCGACCTGCTGGGCGCGCACTTCGCGCACGGCGGCTCGGCGGGAGCCCCGAGCCTGCTCGAGGTGCGGGCGTCCGTGGACGAGGCCGCGGCCGAACTGGAAGAGCTCGATGTGCGGTGCGAGGAACTGACCCTGGCACAGCACACGGCGGCCGAGGAGCGCGGCCGGTGCGCGGCCCTCGTCGAGGAACTGGGGAAACGGCGCCGGGCCGCCGACCGGGAGAAGTCCTCCGTCGCCCAGCAACTGGGCCGGCTCGCCGGGCAGGCACGTGGTGCGGCCGGGGAGGCCGAGCGCTCCGCCGCCGCGGCCGCCAGGGCGCAGGAGGCCCTCGACAAGGCGCTCACCGATGTGGAGGAACTCGCCGAACGGCTCGCCGTCGCCGAGGAGAGTGCCCCTTTCGGGGAGGGAGAGGAGCCCGACCCCTCCGTGCGTGACCGGCTCGCCGCCGACGGGGCCAACGCCCGCCAGACCGAGATGGAGGCCCGGCTCCAGGTGCGTACGCACGAGGAGCGGGTCAAGGGGCTCGCCGGGCGGGCCGACTCCCTCGACCGGGCCGCCCGCGCGGAACGCGAGGCACGCGCGCGTGCCGAGCAGCGGCGGGCCCGCCTGCGGCACGAGGCGGCCGTCGCCGAGGCCGTCGCGGGCGGTGCCCGTCAGTTGCTCGCGCACGTCGAGGTGTCCCTCGCGCGCGCCGAGGAGGAGCGCACCGCCGCCGAGGCCGCGAAGGCCCGCAGCGAGCAGGAACTCGCCCGGGCGCGCACCGAGGGGCGCGACCTCAAGGCGGAGCTCGACAAGTTGACGGATTCAGTTCACCGGGGAGAGGTGCTCGGCGCCGAGAAGCGGCTGCGGATGGAGCAGTTGGAGACCAAGGCGCTGGAGGAACTGGGTGTCGAACCGGCCGGGCTGGTGGCGGAGTACGGACCGCACCGACCGGTGCCGCCCTCGCTCCCCGCCGACGGGGAGGACCTCCCGGACGACCCCGAGCACCCGCGCAACACGCCTCGCCCCTTCGTGCGGGCGGAGCAGGAGAAGCGGATGAAGGCCGCCGAGCGGGCCTACCAGCAGCTCGGCAAGGTGAACCCGCTCGCGCTGGAGGAGTTCGCGGCGCTGGAGGAACGCCACCAGTTCCTCGGCGAGCAACTGGAGGACCTGAAGAAGACCCGCGCGGATCTGCTCCAGGTCGTCAAGGAGGTCGACGAGCGCGTCGAGCAGGTCTTCAGCGAGGCCTACCGGGACACGGCCCGGGAGTTCGAGGGCGTCTTCTCCCGGTTGTTCCCGGGCGGTGAGGGGCGGCTGGTGCTGACCGACCCCGACAACATGCTCACCACGGGCGTGGACGTCGAGGCGCGTCCGCCGGGCAAGAAGGTCAAGCGACTGTCGCTGCTCTCGGGCGGTGAGCGGTCACTGACCGCCGTGGCGCTGCTGGTGTCGATCTTCAAGGCGCGGCCGAGCCCGTTCTACGTCATGGACGAGGTCGAGGCCGCTCTCGACGACACCAACCTCCAGCGGCTGATCGGCATCATGCAGGAGCTGCAGGAGGCCTCGCAGCTGATCGTGATCACCCACCAGAAGCGCACGATGGAGGTCGCCGACGCGCTCTACGGCGTCTCCATGCAGGGCGACGGCGTCTCCAAGGTCATCAGCCAGCGCCTCCGTTAGGCGAGCGCAGCCTGCACGCATTCATGATCGTCCGTCCTGCGTCCCCCATGCGTGACTTCGACTCTTGAACTCAATCTCGCGAGATCCGAGGGTATCCGTTCCATAATCCTCTATTGACTTCAGAACTTGAACGCATAGTGTTCGTCATGTTGCTTTTACCTTCAGGTACCTTCAGGTGAACCTCGAAGGGCTGACCCCATCCGGCGATGTTGCCGGTGGCCCGAGGAGTTACACGTGACCAGCTCAGCGCAGGCACAGACGTCAGGAGCCGGGACGGCTCAACCCGAACATCTCGGGCACGTCATCTTCATCACGGCGGCAGCCGCCATGGGCGGCTTCCTCTTCGGCTACGACAGCTCCGTGATCAACGGCGCCGTCGAGGCCATCCGGGACCGCTACGACATCGGCTCGGCCGCGCTCGCCCAGGTCATCGCCATCGCGCTGATCGGCTGCGCCGTCGGCGCAGCGACCGCCGGCCGCATAGCCGACCGCATCGGCCGCATCCGGGTCATGCAGATCGCCGCGCTCCTGTTCACCGTCAGCGCCATCGGCTCCGCCGTCCCCTTCTCCCTCTACGACCTCGCCTTCTGGCGGGTCGTCGGCGGCGTCGCCATCGGCATGGCCTCGGTGATCGGCCCGGCCTACATCGCCGAGGTCGCCCCGCCCGCCTACCGCGGCCGGCTCGGCTCCTTCCAGCAGGCCGCGATCGTCGTCGGCATCGCCGTGTCGCAGCTGGTCAACTGGGGCATCCTGAACGCCGCCGGCGGCGACCAGCGCGGCACGCTGCTGGGTCTGGAGGCATGGCAGCTGATGCTCGGCGTCATGGTCGTCCCGGCCGTGCTGTACGGACTGCTCTCCTTCGCCATCCCCGAGTCCCCCCGCTACCTGATCTCCGTCGGCAAGCACGAGCGCGCCCGGAAGATCCTCGAAGAGGTCGAGGGCAAGAACGTCGACCTGGACGCCCGCGTCAGCGAGATCGAGACGGCGATGCACAGCGAGGAGAAGTCCCGCTTCAAGGACCTGCTCGGCGGCAGCTTCTTCTTCAAGCCGATCGTCTGGGTCGGTATCGGCCTGTCGGTCTTCCAGCAGTTCGTCGGCATCAACGTCGCGTTCTACTACTCGGCGACGCTGTGGCAGTCGGTCGGCGTCGACCCGGCGGACTCGTTCTTCTACTCCTTCACCACGTCGATCATCAACATCGTGGGCACCGTCATCGCGATGATCTTCGTCGACCGCATCGGCCGCAGGCCGCTCGCGATCATCGGCTCCGTCGGCATGGTGATCGGCCTCGCCCTGGAGGCCTGGGCGTTCTCGCACCCGTTGGTCGACGGCAAGCTGCCGGCCACTCAGGGCCTGGTTGCCCTGGTCGCCGCCCACATGTTCGTCCTCTTCTTCGCCCTGTCCTGGGGTGTGGTCGTCTGGGTCATGCTCGGCGAGATGTTCCCGAACCGGATCCGCGCCGCCGCGCTGGGCGTGGCCGCCGCCGCGCAGTGGATCGCCAACTGGGCCATCACCGCGAGCTTCCCGTCGCTGGCCGACTGGAACCTGTCGACCACCTACGTGATCTACACGGTGTTCGCGGCGCTCTCCATCCCGTTCGTCCTGAAGTTCGTCAAGGAGACGAAGGGCAAGGCCCTGGAGGAAATGGGCTGACCGCGCCCGCGGGACCGACGGTCCACGGACCCGTCCCACCCGAGCCCGAGGAGAGGGGTTCAAGTCCCCGCTGCCCCTCTCCTCGTACCCCGCCGCCCCGCCCCGGACGACCGTCCGCGCCGGGGCGGCGGCGTGTTTGTGCCGTGTGCCGCACGTCCTGCCCCGTGCGTCGTCGGCCGACGGCCACCGGGTCGCCGGGCCGGGACGGCACGGACCGTTCCACGGGGGCCGACCTCGGCTCGACCGGGCTGCCCATGACTGATACTGGACCCGTTATGGACATCGTCATCCTTGCTGTAGTCATTGCCGTGGTCGTGTTCGGTGTGCTCGGCGGGCTCATCGTCGGCAGCCGCCGCAAGAAGCAGCTGCCCCCGCCGCCCACCGCGCCCGACATCACCGCCCCTCCGGCCGAGCCGCACGTCGGCGACGAGGCCGAGACGCCGCGGGAGGAACCGCGGCGCACCATCGAGGAGGTTGATCTTCCGGACGGCTCCGCCCCGGTCGTCGTCGAGGAGCCGCCCGCCGAGGCTCCCGCGATCGAGATCCCGGAGCCCACCGCCGGCCGGCTCGTCCGGCTGCGCGCCCGTCTCTCCCGTTCACAGAACGCCCTGGGCAAGGGCCTGCTCGTCCTGCTCTCCCGCGAGCACCTCGACGAGGACACCTGGGAGGAGGTCGAGGACACCCTGCTCACCGCCGATGTCGGCGTGCAGCCCACCCAGGAGCTGGTCGAGCGGCTGCGCGAGCGCGTGAAGGTGCTCGGCACCCGTACCCCCGCCGAACTGCGCGGGCTGCTCCGCGAGGAGCTGATCACCCTGGTCGATCCCACGATGAACCGCACCGTGCGCACCGAGACCGAGACCGGTGGTCCGGGCGTCGTGATGGTCGTGGGGGTCAACGGCACCGGCAAGACCACCACCACCGGCAAGCTCGCCCGGGTCCTGGTCGCCGACGGCAACACCGTCGTCCTCGGCGCCGCCGACACGTTCCGTGCCGCCGCCGCCGACCAGCTCCAGACCTGGGGCGAGCGCGTCGGCGCCCACACCGTGCGTGGCCCCGAGGGCGGCGACCCGGCCTCCGTCGCGTTCGACGCGGTCAAGGAGGGCAAGGAGATCGGCGCGGGCGTCGTGCTCATCGACACCGCCGGCCGACTGCACACCAAGACCGGCCTGATGGACGAGCTCGGCAAGGTCAAGCGGGTCGTGGAGAAGCAGGCCCCGCTGGACGAGGTGCTGCTCGTGCTCGACGCCACCACCGGTCAGAACGGCCTGGTCCAGGCCCGGGTCTTCGCCGAGGTCGTCGACATCACCGGCATCGTGCTCACCAAGCTGGACGGCACGGCCAAGGGCGGCATCGTGATCGCCGTCCAGCGCGAACTGGGCGTCCCGGTCAAGCTGATCGGTCTCGGCGAGGGCGCGGACGACCTGGCACCGTTCGAGCCCGACGCGTTCGTGGACGCGCTCATCGGGGAGTGACCCCGAGGCGACCCGCCGGACGGCACCCGCACCGACGCGAAGAAGCGCCCGCTTCCGGAAACCCGGAAACGGGCGCTTCGCCGTGTCGCCCCACGTACGGCTTCGGGGCCTACGCCTACGCCTGCGGCTGCGACTTCCGGCGCCTGTGCCTACGCCTGCGACCGATGCACGACGTACGCCAGCGTGCCCAGGACCAGACGGGCCTCGGGCGGGCGGGGAACCGAGTCGAGGGCGGGGGAGCGCAGCCAGCGCACCGGGCCGAGGCCGCCCCGGTCCGACGCCGGCGCCGTGATGTGCGTACCGGGACCGAGGCCGCGCAGGTCGAGGGTGGCCGGGTCGTCCCAGCCCATGCGGTAGAGCAGCTCGGGGAGCGCGGCGGCGGCGCCGGGGGCGACGAAGAACTGGGCCCGGCCGTCCGGGGTGGCGACGACCGGGCCGACGGGCAGGCCCATGCGCTCCAGCCGGGCCAGGGCGCGGCACCCGGCGGGTTCGGCCACCTCGATCACGTCGAACGCCCGCCCGACCGGCAGCATCATCGCGGCGCCCGGGTACCCGGCCCAGATCTCCGTCACGTCGTCCAGCGGAGCCCCGGCGGGGATCTCCGGGGCGAGGTCCAGCGGATGCGCCCCCGGCGCCCGGCATCCCGCCCGGCCGCAGGAGCAGGCACCGGCCGCGGCGCGGGCACCCGGCACCACGTCCCAGCCCCACAGCCCGGTGTACTCCGCCACTCCGGTGCCGTCCGACACACGGCCCCGACGGCGTGAGCCGGACCGGATGTCGCGGATGCCCCGGCTGATGCCGATCGTGAAGCCCATGCCCCCTCCAACGGGTCCGACGCACCGGTGGTTACGCAGCGAGTGCGGTGCATGACTCTCTGTTTTCGACTTCCCCGTACCGCGCGGCTCAGTCGGCGCCCGGAAGCGTCCGGGGTGGCGTGCAGGGTGGCTCGCGCCCCGGAGTGCCTCGCCGCATCCACTGTGGCCGCCCTGTGTCAAGTGAATCGTGAGTCGGCCACCGTGAGTTCATTCGATGGGGTGGCGAATGGTGGCGATTACCGGTTCGCCATGGCTGGACGGGTGATCGTAGCGCTACGTTGTGTGCACGGCTTCTTGGGGCACATGCACACACGGGTATGCCGGAGGCAACTCGGCTTTCCGTTCGGTGGGTGGCATCCGCCGGACGGCGGCCCCGGCAACCGGCATTCTGATAGGGCTTGGCGCACTCAGCGGCGAGTGGTTTCAGGGATGGGGGCGTTCCAGTGAGCGGCAACGGCGGTGGCGGGACGAGCGCTGCGGGTACGGAGAAGCGTCCGAACGAGCTGCTCGCCTCGTGGTTCATCCGCAGCGGCTGGTCCAAGGGCGAACTCGCCCGCCAGGTCAACCGCAGAGCCCGCCAACTGGGCGCCAACCACATCTCCACCGACACCTCGCGCGTGCGCCGCTGGCTGGACGGCGAGAACCCGCGCGAGCCCATCCCGCGCATCCTGTCCGAGCTGTTCTCCGAGCGCTTCGGCGTCGTCGTGTCCGTCGAGGACCTGGGGCTGCGCACCACCCGGCCCTCGCCCTCCGTGACCGGCGTCGACCTGCCCTGGACGGGCCCGCAGACCGTGGCCCTGCTCAGCGAGTTCTCGCGCAGCGACCTCATGCTCGCCCGGCGCGGCTTCCTCGGGAGCTCGCTGGCCCTCTCCGCGGGCCCGTCCCTCATCGAGCCCATGCAGCGCTGGCTCGTCCCCACGCCGTCCGCCGCCCCGTCCCGCCCGGAGTCCGAGTCCGCCGCCCTGGGGCACAGCCGCGGCCGGCTGTCCCAGCCGGAGCTGGACCTGCTGGAGACCACCACCGTGATGTTCCGGCAGTGGGACGCCCAGTGCGGCGGCGGCCTGCGCCGCAAGGCCGTCGTCGGGCAGCTGCACGAGGTGACGGACCTGCTCCAGGAACCCCAGCCCGACCCGATCCGGCGGCGGCTGTTCAAGGTCGCCGCCGAGCTCGCCGAACTGGCCGGCTGGATGTCGTACGACGTCGGGCTCCAGCCCACCGCGCAGAAGTACCTCGTGCTCGCCCTGCACGCGGCCAAGGAGGCGGGGGACCGGCCGCTGGGCTCGTACATCCTGTCGAACCTGAGCCGGCAGATGATCCACCTCGGCCGGCCCGAGGACGCCCTGGAACTCATCCATCTCGCCCAGTACGGCAGCCGTGACTGCGCGAGCCCGCGCACCCAGTCGATGCTGTACGCGATGGAGGCCCGCGCCTACGCCAACATGGGCCAGCCCGGCCGGTGCAAGCGCGCGGTCAGGATGGCCGAGGACACCTTCGCCGAGGTCGGCGAGTGGGACGAACCGGACCCCGACTGGATCCGCTTCTTCTCCGAGGCCGAGTTGTACGGCGAGAACTCCCACTCCTTCCGCGACCTCGCCTACGTCGCCGGCCGCAGTCCCACGTACGCCTCCCTCGCCGAGCCGCTGATGGAGCGGGCCGTGGAGCTGTTCGCCCAGGAGCGCGCCGACTACCAGCGGTCGTACGCGCTCAACCTGATCGGCATGGCCACCGTGCATCTCCTCCAGCGTGAGCCCGAGCGGGGCGCGGTCCTCGCCACCGAGGCCATCAGGGCGGCCAAGAAGGTCCGTTCCGAGCGGGTCACCACCCGTATCCGAAAGACGGTCGACACGGCCGTCCGTGACTTCGGCGACCTCGCCGAGGTCGTCGACCTCACCGAGCGGCTCGCCATCGAGTTGCCGGAGACCGCCGAAGCGGTCTGACTCCCGAAGCGGTCCGATCCCGAAACTCGACAGGAACCCCCCGAGGGACCACAGGAACCTCCGGGAAAAATCCAGACCCCGGCCGCGGCCGGCCCTCCCGAACTGCCCGACTCGGCTCCCCCATGCCAGGTCATCGGGAGGCCCGCCGCGGTCGGTTTTTTGTGCCCGGCCGTCGTCGCTCTCGCGGACCCGGTGCTCGCCGTCGTGGCTGCTCCATCGATGGCTGCGGTGCCACGGGGCGGGGAGCGCGCGGATCCGGCAGTTCATCGACGCGTAACACACCAGGTGCCTTCGTCACGGCGGCGAAACAGCGAGGGGCGCCCACCGAAACGGCGCTGCGCGAATCTCTTGGCGCAGAACCGGCCCACCCCTCACGACCCGCTCGGGTTCCGCCCGCACGGGGCCGTACCGACGACGAGGAGACGCTGATGGCAGCAGCCGTCACCCTTGCCGCGGAGACGCCCACGCTCTCTGCCGCCAACACAGGGTTCATGCTCATCTGTTCCGCCCTGGTGATGCTCATGACCCCGGGCCTGGCCTTCTTCTACGGAGGCATGGTCCGCGTCAAGAGCACCCTGAACATGCTGATGATGAGCTTCATCAGCCTGGGAATCGTCACCGTCCTGTGGGTGCTGTACGGCTTCTCCATGGCGTTCGGCACCGACTTCGGCGGCCTGGCCGGATGGAACTCCCACTGGGTCGGCCTCGGCGACATCGGCCTGACCGAGCTGTGGGACGGCTACACCATCCCCGTCTTCGTCTTCCTGGTCTTCCAGCTGATGTTCGCTGTCCTCACCCCCGCCCTGATCAGCGGCGCGCTCGCGGACCGCGTGAAGTTCACCGCGTGGGCGCTGTTCATCGCCCTGTGGGCCACCGTCGTCTACTTCCCGGTCGCCCACTGGGTCTGGGGCGCCGGCGGCTGGGCCTTCGAACTGGGCGTCATCGACTTCGCCGGCGGGACAGCCGTCCACATCAACGCCGGCGCCGCCGCGCTCGGTGTGATCCTGGTGATCGGCAAGCGGGTCGGCTTCAAGAAGGACCCGATGCGCCCGCACAGCCTGCCGCTGGTCATGCTCGGCGCCGCGCTGCTGTGGTTCGGCTGGTTCGGCTTCAACGCCGGCTCCTGGCTCGGCAACGACGACGGCGTCGGCGCGCTGATGTTCGTCAACACCCAGGTCGCCACCGCCGCCGCCGTACTCGGCTGGCTCGCCTACGAGAAGTTCCGCCACGGCGCGTTCACCACGCTGGGCGCCGCCTCCGGCGCGGTCTCGGGCCTGGTCGCCATCACGCCGTCCGGCGGCGCGGTCTCCCCGCTCGGCGCGATCGCCGTCGGCGCCGTCGCCGGTGTGCTGTGCGCCATGGCCGTCGGCCTGAAGTACCGGTTCGGTTACGACGACTCCCTGGACGTCGTCGGCGTCCACCTGGTCGGCGGCATCGTCGGCTCCCTGCTCGTCGGCTTCCTCGCCAGCGGCAAGGGCCAGTCGGACGTCCGGGGACTCTTCTACGGCGGCGGCCTCGACCAGTTCTGGAAGCAGTGCGCCGGAGTCTTCGGCGTCCTCGCCTACTCCCTGGTCGTCTCCGCGGTCCTCGCCTTCCTCCTGGACCGGACGATCGGCATGCGTGTCTCCGAGGACGAGGAGGTGGCCGGCATCGACCGGGCCGAACACGCCGAGACCGCATACGACTTCAGCGGCGCCGGCGGCGGTGCCGCCCGCAACGCCGCCCAGGCGCCCCTCGCCCCGGCCGAGAGCAAGAAGGTGGACGCATGAAGCTCATCACCGCCGTCGTCAAGCCGCATCGGCTCGACGAGATCAAGGAGGCCCTGCAGACCTTCGGGGTGCACGGCCTGACCGTCACCGAGGCCAGCGGCTACGGCCGCCAGCGCGGCCACACCGAGGTCTACCGCGGTGCCGAGTACACCGTCGACCTGGTGCCCAAGATCCGCATCGAGGTGCTGGTGGAGGACGAGGACGCCGAACAGCTCATCGACGTGATCGTCAAGGCGGCCCGCACCGGCAAGATCGGCGACGGCAAGGTCTGGTCGGTCCCGGTCGGGACCGCCGTACGGGTCCGCACCGGTGAGCGCGGCCCGGACGCGCTCTGAACAGGGCGAACGGAACAGAAGCCACCGATGACGGGGACGGGCGTGCACGACGGGACGAAGGGGTCGGGACCCGGCGGCTACGCGGCGGCCCGGCTGCACCTCCTCACCGAGGAGACGCGGTCCGGACCGCCGCGCCGCGCCGCCCTCGCGAACCTCACGGACGACTGGCTCGCCGGGCTCTTCGCGGCGGGTGCCGCGGGGGTGCGCGGGGTGTCCCTGGTCGCCGTGGGCGGCTACGGGCGCGCGGAACTGTCCCCGCGCAGCGATCTCGACCTGCTCCTGCTGCACGACGGCGGCGACCCAGAGGCGGTCGCCGCCCTCGCCGACCGCCTCTGGTACCCCGTCTGGGACCTGGGCCTCACCCTCGACCACTCCGTCCGCACCTCGGCCGAGGCGCGCAGGACCGCGGGCGAGGACCTGAAGGTCCAGCTCGGCCTGCTGGACGCCCGGCACATCGCCGGTGACCTCGGCCTCACCGCCGCACTGCGCACGGCGGTGCTCGCCGACTGGCGCAACCAGGCACCGAAGCGGCTCCCCGCCCTCCAGGAGCTGTGCGCCGAACGCGCCGAACGCATGGGCGAGTTGCAGTACCTCCTGGAACCCGACCTCAAGGAGGCCCACGGCGGGCTCCGCGACGCCACCGCCCTGCGCGCCGTCGCCGCCTCCTGGCTCGCCGACGCCCCGCGCGGGGGCCTGGCCGACGCCCGCCGCCGACTCCTCGACGTACGGGACGCCCTGCACCTGGCCACCGGGCGCGCCACCGACCGGCTCGCGCTGCAGGAGCAGGACCAGGTCGCAGCCGAACTGGGCATGCTCGACGCGGACGTGCTGCTGCGGCAGGTCTACGAGGCCGCACGCGTCATCGCGTACGCCGGTGACGTCACCTGGCGCGAAGTGGCGCGTGTGCTGCGCTCCCGCGCGGTGCGGCCCGGACTGCGCGCCGTCCTGGGTGGCGGGAAAGCGGCGCCCGAGCGCTCCCCGCTGGCCGAGGGGGTCGTGGAACAGGACGGCGAAGTGGTGCTCGCCCGCGCCGCGCGCCCCGAACGCGACCCCGTGCTCCCGCTGCGTGCCGCGGCCGCCGCCGCCCAGGCCGGGCTGCCGCTCTCCCCGCACGCCGTACGGCGCATGGCGGTCACCGCGCGCCCCCTGCCCACGCCGTGGCCCGCCGAGGCGCGGGAACAGCTGGTGACCCTGCTGGGCTCCGGCCGGCCCACGATCCAGGTCTGGGAGGCGCTGGAGGCGGAGGGCCTGGTCAACAGCCTGCTCCCGGACTGGGAACGGGTCCGCTGCCGCCCCCAGCGCAACGCCGTGCACCTGTGGACCGTGGACCGGCACCTCATCGAGACCGCCGTCCGCGCCTCCGAGTTCACCCGGTGCGTGCACCGGCCCGACCTGCTGCTGGTCGCCGCGCTGCTGCACGACATCGGCAAGGGCCGGCCCGGAGACCACTCGGTGGCCGGCGAGGCCATCGCCAGGGACGTGGCCGCCCGCATCGGCTTCGACCGGCACGACGTCACGGTGATCGCCACCCTCGTACGCCACCATCTGCTGCTCGTCGAGACCGCCACCCGGCGCGACCTGGACGACCCGGCCACCGTGCGTGTGGTCGCCGAGGCCGTCGGCGACCGGGGCACCCTCGAACTTCTGCACGCCCTCACCAAGGCGGACGCCCTCGCCACCGGACCGGCCGCCTGGTCGTCCTGGCGCGCTTCGCTCGTCGCCGACCTCGTCGAACGGGTCTTCGCCGTGCTGTCCGGGGACGTACCGGCCGGGCCCGAGGAGACCGCGCCCACCGCGGAACAGGACCGCCTCGCCATCGAGGCGGTCGCCACGGGCGCGCCGGTGCTGTCCCTGCGGGCCCGGACCGAACCGCCCACCGAGCCCTCCGGCGATCCCGAGCCGCTCGGTGTGGAACTGCGCATCGCCGTACCCGACCAGGAGGGTGTGCTGCCCGCGGTGGCCGGGGTGCTCGCCGTGCACCGGCTGACCGTACGCACCGCGGAGCTGCGGGCGCTGGACCTCCCGGCCGGCGCCGACGGCTCCGTGCTGCTGCTGGACTGGCGGGTCGCCGCCGAGTACGGCTCCCTGCCCCAGGCCGCCCGGCTCCGCACCGACCTGGTCAGGGCTCTGGAGGGCACCCTCGACGTCGCCGGCCGGCTCGCCGAACGGGACGCCGCCCACCCCCGTCGCCGGGGCGTGGTCGCACCGCCCCCACGCGTGACGGTCGCCCCGGACGCCTCCCGGCACGCCACGGTGATCGAGGTCCGGGCGCAGGACGCCCCCGGGCTGCTGTTCCGGATCGGGCGGGCGCTGGAGGACGCGGGGGTGCGGGTGCGGAGCGCGCATGTGAGCACGCTGGGGGCGAACGCGGTGGACGCCTTCTACGTGACCTGCCTGGAGGGCACGCCCCTTCCCGGCGAGGAGGCGGGGGCGATGGCCCGGAAACTGGAGGAGACATTGCGGGTATGACCTTGTGGTCGTTCCGTGTGTTGATCGGGTGTACTCCCCGCCGACGCGGGGGTCCGCCCCCGTCCACTGACTGCAGCGGGCGGGGACGATTTGCTTGCCGGGCCGGATACCCTGGAGGGCAGCCCAGTTCCGCCCCCGACCCCGAGGACCGACGCCGCCGTGTTCGATACTCTCTCCGACCGCCTCAGCGCGACCTTCAAAAACCTCCGCGGAAAAGGCCGGCTGAGCGAAGCGGACATCGACGCCACGGCGCGTGAGATCCGCATCGCCCTGCTGGAAGCGGACGTGGCCCTGCCGGTCGTCCGCACGTTCATCAAGAACGTCAAGGAGCGCGCGCTCGGCGCCGAGGTCTCCAAGGCGCTCAACCCGGCGCAGCAGATCATCAAGATCGTCAATGACGAACTGATCACCATCCTCGGCGGCGAGACCCGCCGGCTGCGCTTCGCCAAGCAGCCGCCGACCGTGATCATGCTGGCCGGTCTGCAGGGTGCCGGCAAGACCACGCTCGCGGGCAAGCTCGGCAAGTGGCTCAAGGACCAGGGGCACTCCCCGGTGCTGGTCGCCGCCGACCTCCAGCGCCCGAACGCGGTCAACCAGCTGAGCGTCGTCGCCGAGCGCGCGGGTGTGGCGGTCTACGCGCCCGAGCCGGGCAACGGCGTGGGCGACCCGGTGAAGGTCTCCAAGGACTCCATCGAGTTCGCGAAGACCAAGGTCCACGACATCGTGATCGTGGACACCGCCGGCCGCCTGGGCATCGACCAGGAGATGATGCAGCAGGCCGCGGACATCCGCGACGCCGTCCGGCCCGACGAGATCCTTTTCGTCGTCGACGCCATGATCGGTCAGGACGCGGTCAACACCGCCGAGGCCTTCCGCGACGGCGTCGGCTTCGACGGCGTGGTGCTCTCCAAGCTCGACGGTGACGCCCGCGGTGGTGCGGCGCTGTCGATCCGTCAGGTCACCGGCAAGCCGATCATGTTCGCGTCGAACGGTGAGAAGCTCGACGACTTCGACGCCTTCCACCCGGACCGGATGGCCTCCCGCATCCTCGACATGGGTGACCTGCTCACCCTGATCGAGCAGGCGGAGAAGACCTTCAGCCAGGAAGAGGCCGCCCAGATGGCCTCCAAGCTGGCGTCGAAGAAGGGCCAGGACTTCACCCTGGACGACTTCCTGGCCCAGATGGAGCAGGTCAGGAAAATGGGCAGCATCTCCAAGCTGCTCGGCATGCTGCCCGGCATGGGGCAGATCAAGGACCAGATCAACAACCTGGACGAGCGGGACGTCGACCGCACCGCCGCGATCATCAAGTCGATGACCCCGGCCGAGCGCCAGGACGCGACCATCATCAACGGCTCCCGCCGCGCCCGTATCGCCAAGGGCGCCGGTGTCGAGGTCAGCGCCGTGAAGTCCCTTGTGGAGCGGTTCTTCGAGGCCCGCAAGATGATGTCCCGCATGGCCCAGGGCGGCGGCATGCCGGGGATGCCCGGGATGCCGGGCATGGGCGGCGGCCCCGGCCGGCAGAGGAAGAAGCAGAAGCAGGCCAAGGGCAAGCAGCGCTCCGGCAACCCGATGAAGCGCAAGCAGCAGGAGCAGGAGGAGGCCGCGCGCCGCGCGGCGGCCGCGGAGGGCGGCAACGCCTTCGGGCTGCCGCAGCAGGGCGGCCAGGACTTCGAGCTGCCCGACGAGTTCAAGAAGTTCATGGGCTGAGAAGCCCGGGGCCGGCGGCCCCGGGCCGACGTCAGGGTGTCCGTGCGATCAGGTACCGGAACACGTTCGGCATCCACACGGTGCCGTCCTGCCGCTGGTACGGGTGCAGTGCCTCGGCCAGTTCCTTGTTCACCTGCACCTGGTCCGTCGTGGCGATCGCCGGGTCGAACAGTCCCGTCGAGAGCAGTCCCCGTACGGCGCTGTCCACGTCGGCGTATCCGAAGGGGCAGGCCACCCTTCCCGAACCGTCCGGCCGAAGGCCCGCGCGCCGGGCGACCTGCTCCAGGTCGTCGCGGTGCGCGGGGCGCCAGTTGCCCGTGCCGCGCACCGGCTCCGCCAGCCTGGTGGCCACCCGGAGCACGGACGCCGTGGCGCAGCGTTCCGCCGGGCCCCAGCCGGTGAGGACCACGGCCGCTCCGCGTCCGGCGAGCGGCGTCGCCTCGGCGAGCAGTCCTCCCAGGTCTTCCGCGTCGCCCGCGAGGCATCCGATCGGTTCGAAAGCGGTCACCACGGTGTACCCGGCGGGGTCCGCTCGGACCGCCCCGGGGGAGCCGTCCACGATCCGGGCGTCCGCGTGCCCGCGCACGCGTGGGTTCCGCCCGGCGGGCAGCAGCCGTTCGCGCGCGTGGGCCAGCCGGTCGGACGAGGTGTCGACACCGGTGACCGCGGCGCCCCGGGAGGCCGCCATCAGCAAGGCGAGCCCCGCACCGCAGCCGAGGCCGAGCAGCCGTGTCGCGGGCCCCACGTCCAGCCGCTCGTAGACGGCCTCGTAGAGCGGTACGAGCATCCTCTCCTGTATCTCGGACCAGTCACGCGCGCGTGACCGCCGGTCCACGCGAGGACCGTGCTCCGTAGGACCGTGTCCCGTACGAGGAAGGTGCTGCCCCACGGGCGTAGGTGTCATAGGTAAGCGCCCCAATCAGCCGAGAGTTGCCGCCGTGCCCGATTACGTGCCCCCCGTGCAGTGCGCTCGCACTCCCCCGTATGCCAGGAAACTCCGCCCCCGACCCGGCGTCCAGTGGAACGGGACGGCGGCTTGGGAGTCGCTCGTGCCAGGGGCAAGAATTCACATTCCGGCAATCGCGGGGCGATGAGCCGGTTCCGGCCAAGGTCCGCAAACCCCTGATCGAGGTCGTGTCCGGTCGTGTCCGGTCGCGTCCCCCATAAGGGCCGGGCCGGTGCCGGGCGCCGTCGGCGGACCCGGTAACGTCGCGGTCGTGACGCTCGTCCACCGGGCGTCATGGCAGTCGTCCACCGGACCGGGGTGCTCCGCCGCGAGAGAGCGGCCGAAACGCCCCTTGCGTACCCGTGGATCGCAGACGCACCGGCGCGCGGGCCCCGCGTACGCGCCGGGACGGGGGACGGCGTACGTCGGCCTACGCACCACCTTGAGGTGAGCTGCGAGGCTTCTCCGCAGATCAGCGCACCCGCCCATCGTCGGGACGCATGAGCGGGTACTGACGGGTAAGGGCAAATTATTTGGGATGCCCCGGAATCGGAACACAGAGGCACCCCGGCTCGTTGTCATTACGTGAGCACGACACAGACACCACCTGTACTCGCCGCAGAACTGGCGCAGGCGTGGGCCGATATCCAGCGGTACCACCCCGAGCTGCCCGATCTTGCCGCGCCCGAGTCCCTGATCGGGGAGTCGTCGTCCGCGTGCGGTCACGAACTCTCCTTCGAGCGACTGCTGCATGAGGCAGTCCACGGCGTCGCCGCCGCGCGCGGCGTACGCGACACCTCCCGCGCCGGCCGCTACCACAACCGCCGTTTCCTCGCGATCGCCGAGGAGCTGGGCCTGGACCATCCCGACGAGCCGCATCCCAGCAGCGGCTTCTCGCTGGTCGCACTCACCCCGGAGGCGAAGCGCCGCTACCGCCCGACGACGGAGCGTCTCCAGCGCGCCCTGAAGGCACATTCCGCCGCGACCGCGGGTGACACCGCCCGCAGCTTCCGGGGTCCGGCGGCACGGCACGGTTCGTCCGGCGGTGGTGTGCGCGTCAAGGCCGTCTGCGACTGCGGTCGCAATGTGCGCGTCGTCCCGTCGGTGCTGGCCCAGGCCCCCATCGTCTGCGGCGGCTGCGGCAAGCCGTTCAGGATCCCTGAGACGGTGGCCTCGGCGGCGAGCTGACAGCGACCCGGCATCTCGTGGGTGCCGGACGCATGGGGACGGGCTCCGAAGGAGTGCGGTGCCGTTCCGCACACCGCCTCGGGGCCGGTCGTGCCGCAGGGCGGCCCCGCCCGGCACGACGGCGCCACCGCGTCGTGCCGGGCGGGGCCGAGGGCTGCCCGCGTGCGGGCCCGCGGTCCCGGGTGCCCCGCGACGTGTGGCACAATGACTAGCTGTACTCGACAGTCGCACAGGAACCCTCTCGCCTCCGGCTGACGCGTCCATCGGGCAATCGGGTACCGCAACCCCACGCGGCCGTCCCGCCGTGCCCAACCACGTCAAAACCAGGAGAACTCACTCCCGTGGCAGTCAAGATCAAGCTGAAGCGTCTGGGCAAGATCCGTTCGCCTCACTACCGCATCATCGTCGCCGACTCCCGTACCCGCCGTGACGGCCGGGCCATCGAGGAGATCGGCAAGTACCACCCGACGTACAACCCGTCGGTGATCGAGGTCGACGGTGAGCGCGTGGCGTACTGGCTCGGCGTCGGCGCTCAGCCGACCGAGCCCGTGCTCGCCATCCTCAAGAAGACCGGCGACTGGCAGAAGTTCAAGGGCGAGCCCGCCCCGGCCCCGCTGCTGCAGCAGGCCGAGAAGGCCGGGCGCCCGTCGTTCGACGCGCTCGGCGGCGAGGACGAGGGCAAGGGTGAGGCGATCACCCAGAAGAAGAAGGCCGAGAAGAAGGACGAGGCCGCCGCTGAGTCCTCCTCGTCTGCGTCGACCGAGGCCTGAGCATGCTCGAGGAGGCTCTCGAGCACCTCGTGAAGGGCATCGTCGACCATCCTGACGATGTGCGGGTCGCCTCACGCGACCTGCGCCGCGGGCGGGTGCTCGAGGTCCGGGTCCACCCGGACGACCTCGGCAAGGTGATCGGCCGCAACGGCCGCACCGCACGCTCCCTGCGGACCGTCGTGGGCGCCATCGGCGGCCGCGGTGTCCGTGTCGACCTCGTCGACGTGGACCACGTCCGCTGACGCTCAGCGCAACCGGCTCGGGCCGGGGAGGGCCTCAGGGCCGTCCCCGGCCCGTCGTCGTACGACAGGAGATCAAGCACAGTGCAGCTGGTAGTCGCTCGCATCGGCCGCGCCCACGGGATCAAGGGCGAGGTGACCGTGGAGGTCCGCACCGATGAGCCGGAGCTGAGGCTCGGGCCCGGTGCCGTCCTGGCCACCGATCCCGCCACCGCCGGTCCGCTCACCATCGAGACCGGCCGGGTGCACAGCGGTCGCCTCCTGCTGCGTTTCGAGGGTGTCCGCGACCGCACCGGCGCCGAGGCGCTGCGCAACACCCTGCTCATCGCCGAGGTCGACCCGAACGAGCGGCCCGAGGACGAGGACGAGTACTACGACCACCAGCTGATCGACCTGGACGTCGTCACCGAGGACGGGCAGCACGTCGGCCGGATCACTGAGATCTCCCACCTGCCGACGCAGGACCTGTTCGTGGTGGAACGCCCCGACGGCAGCGAGGTGTTCGTGCCGTTCGTGGAGCAGATCGTCACCGGGATCGACCTCGAGGAGCAGCGCGCGGTCATCGACCCGCCGCCGGGCCTGATCGACGACCGGACCGCCCGCGACGAAGTCGCTGACGGACACGGTGCTTCCTCGCGGGACGAGGCGTGATGCGGCTCGACGTCGTCACCATCTTCCCCGAGTACCTCGAACCGCTGAACGTCTCCCTCGTGGGCAAGGCGCGCGCGCGGGGACAGCTGAACGTCCAGGTGCACGACCTCCGCTCGTGGGCCCACGACCGACACAACACCGTCGACGACACCCCGTACGGCGGCGGCCCCGGCATGGTCATGAAGACCGAACCGTGGGGCGAGGCGCTCGACGAGGTCCTGGCGGACGGCTACGAGGCCGGCTCGCACGCGCCCGTCCTGGTCGTCCCCACCCCCAGCGGCCTCCCCTTCACCCAGGAACTCGCCGTCCAGCTCTCCGAGTGCCCCTGGCTGATCTTCACCCCGGCCCGTTACGAGGGCATCGACCGGCGCGTCGTCGACGAGTACGCGACCCGTATGCCCGTCCACGAGGTGTCCATCGGCGACTACGTCCTGGCCGGCGGAGAGGCGGCCGTCCTCGTGGTCACCGAGGCCGTGGCCCGGCTGCTGCCCGGCGTCCTGGGCAACGCCGAGTCCCACCGGGACGACTCCTTCGCCCCGGGCGCGATGGCGAGCCTCCTGGAAGGGCCCGTCCACACCAAGCCGCCCGTCTGGCGGGGCCGGGGGATTCCCGAGGTGCTGCTCAGCGGGCACCACGGGAAGATCGCCCGCTGGCGGCGCGACGAGGCGCTCAGGCGCACCACCGAGCACCGGCCCGACCTCATCGAACGCTGCGATCCGAAGGCCTTCGACAAGAAGGACCGCGAAATGCTCTCCATCCTGGGCTGGGAACCGGACCCGGAGGGGGAGGCCCACGGCCGATTTTGGCGCAGGACCGGCGGCGTGGAAGAATAGGCCGCTGTTGTGCGCCGTCCGGCGTGCGCCCCTGCCGCAGGGGGACACGACGCCCGCCCCGCACCGCACACCCGAGATCCGAACCCCTAGTTGCCGTTGATGACCTGCGGCATCAGCGAAGAAAGCAGACGAAATGTCTCACCTGCTCGACTCCGTCGACTCCGCGTCGCTGCGCAGCGACGTCCCGGCCTTCCGTCCCGGTGACACCGTCAACGTCCACGTGCGCGTCATCGAGGGCAACCGCACTCGTGTGCAGCAGTTCAAGGGCGTGGTGATCCGCCGCCAGGGTGCCGGCGTGCGCGAGACCTTCACGGTCCGCAAGGTCTCCTTCTCCGTCGGCGTCGAGCGCACCTTCCCGGTGCACACCCCGATCGTGGAGAAGATCGAGCTCGTCACCAAGGGTGACGTCCGTCGCGCGAAGCTGTACTACCTGCGTGACCTGCGCGGCAAGGCGGCGAAGATCAAGGAGAAGCGCGAGAACTGAGCGCTTTTCCGAGGTGAGCCCGAGGCCGGATAACATCTGGCCTCGATGGACACCGAAGCACAGCCGACGGAGCGCGACCGCTCCTCCCGCCCGGCCGGATCCGAGGAGACCTCGGAGGCCCCGGGTCGGGAGGAACGGTCGCGCTCCTCGTTGGTGCCGCGTCTCGTGGACGGGCTCCCCGGAGGGTGGATCACCGCGACCCTGCTGTCGGTGCTGCTGCTCCTGCTGGCGCTCAGCACGTTCGTGGCACGGCCGTTCCAGATCCCCAGCGGATCGATGGAGCCCTCGTTGAGGGCCGGGGACCGCGTTCTCGTACTGAAGGCGGCATACCGTTTCGGAGCCGGGCCGCAACGCGGCGACGTGGTTGTGTTCGACGGCACCGGGTATTTCGGGGACACCGACTACATCAAGCGCGTTGTCGGTGTGGGCGGGGACCACGTGGTCTGCTGCGACAGGGAGGGGAGGATCCGGGTGAACGGCCGGTCGGTCGACGAGTCGGGCTTCCTGTTCCCCGGCGAGAGCGCGTCCACCGTACCCTTCGACGTCGTCGTGCCCGAGGGGCGCCTGTTCGTCCTCGGCGATCACCGCGGCGACTCCAGCGACTCCCGCGACCGCCTCGGATCGCCCGGCGGCGGCATGATCCCGGTGAGCGCGGTGATCGGCCGCGCCGACTGGATCGTCTCGCCCTTCGACCGCACCACCCGGCTGCACCGCCCCGACGCCTACGCGCGCGTGCCGGCACCGGGGACGAACGCGGCGCACCCGGGGGAGGGGGCCCATGGGTAACCGCGGCAAACCCCGCGGCGGCCCGGTGAGCGCCGCGGAGAACCTGCTGCCCACCGGTGTGCGCCGCACGGTCAGCGCGGCCGACGGGCGGAGCCGGGCCGACCGGCGCAAGCTCCAACGGAAGGTCAAGCGGCGGCGTAGGCAGAGCGCGGTCAAGGAGATACCGCTCCTGATCGGGGTCGCCGTCGTGATCGCGCTGGTGCTGAAGACGTTCCTCGTCCAGGCTTTCGTCATCCCGTCCGGCTCCATGGAGCAGACGATCCAGGTCGGCGACCGCGTCCTGGTCGACAAGCTCACCCCGTGGTTCGGCTCCAAGCCGCAGCGCGGGGACGTCGTCGTGTTCAAGGACCCCGGCGGCTGGCTGGAGGACGAGCAGACCACTCCCACGAGGGACGACCCGGTCGGCGTCAAGCAGGTCAAGGACGGGCTCACCTTCATCGGGTTGCTGCCGTCGGAGAACGAGAAGGACCTCATCAAGCGGGTCGTCGGAGTCGGCGGCGACCAGGTCAAGTGCTGTGACACACAGGGCCGGGTCACCGTCAACGGCGTACCCCTGGAGGAGGGCGACTACCTCTACCCGGGCAACGCCCCGTCCACGACGCCGTTCGAGGTCACCGTGCCCGAGGGGCGCCTGTGGGTGATGGGCGACCACCGGTCCAACTCCGCCGACTCCCGTTCCCACCAGGACACCGACTACGGCGGCACCGTCTCCGAGGAGGAGGTGGTGGGCCGGGCCATGGTCATCGCCTGGCCGTTCGCTCACTGGAACACTCTGGACGAGCCCGAAACCTATGCGTCCGTGGCGGACCCGACACGCGGGTCGACCGCTGCCGCCCCGCTGTCGCATAGGGTTGCCCAGGACCATTCGAACGGAATGGTTCAGCTCCCGAGCCCTGCGGAACTCCCGCTCGTTATGGGAGTGGTGGGCCTGCGCCGCGCATGGGGCAGGCGGCGGCACAGAGTGAGGAGCTGGCGTGGGGGATGTGGCGGTTGGCGCACGATCCGGAGCCGACGGCGAGGAGCACCGCGATCGGTCCGCGGGCCCGGACGTCCCGGCCGAGGACAGCGCCGCGACCTTCGGGAATGACTCCCCGGCGGTCGAGGAGGGAAGCGTGAGGGACGACCGGACGAGGACCGGGGACCAGGGGTCGGGCGAGCCGCCCCGTCAGGAGAAGAAGCCACGCTCCTTCTGGAAGGAACTGCCCATCCTGGTCGGCATCGCGCTGGTGCTGGCGCTGCTGATCAAGACGTTCCTGCTGCAGGCGTTCTCGATTCCGTCGGACTCGATGCAGAACACCCTCCAGCAGGGTGACCGCGTCCTGGTCGACAAGCTCACCCCCTGGTTCGGTTCCGAGCCCGAGCGCGGCGAGGTCGTGGTCTTCCACGACCCCGACAACTGGCTGGCGGGTGAGCCGACACCGGAGGCCAACGCGCTGCAGAAGGTCCTCAGCTGGATCGGTCTGATGCCGTCCTCGGAGGAGAAGGACCTGATCAAGCGGGTCGTCGGGGTCGGCGGGGACGTCGTCGAGTGCAAGGGCACCGGGCCGCTGACGGTCAACGGCGTCGCCCTGAACGAGGCGTCGTACGTCTACCCGGGCAACACACCGTGCAGCCAGGACGACCAGGGCGGCCAGTTCAGGGTCGAGGTGCCCGAGGGCCACATCTGGGTCATGGGCGACCACCGGCAGAACTCCCGGGACTCCCGGTACAACCAGGCCGACAAGAACCACGGCATGGTCCCGGTGCAGGAGGTCGTCGGCCGTGCCGTCGTCATCGGCTGGCCGGTCAACCGCTGGGACTACCTCGAGGTCCCGGACACCTTCGACCAGCCCGCGCTGAACAACGAGGCGTCGGCCGGGGCGGCCCTGTCGGTGGAGCCCCAGGGGCTCGCGCTGGTGGGCGCCGTGCCGCTGGTGCTCTGGCGGCGCAGGCTCGGGGGCGGCGGCGAGCGCTGAGCGCCGCCGAGGAGGGGCTGACCCGGTTCGGTACCGCCGGGTAGGGTGCCGTCCATGACTGGTCGGAGCACGACGCGTACGGCTTCGCGGGGCGGCGGTGCGGGCCGGGGTCCGGCGGGCGGCCGGACCGGGCAGCGACTGTCCTCACTGGCCGTGGCACTGGGCATGGTGCTCTTCCTCGGCGGGTTCGCCTGGGGAGCGGTCGTGTACCGGCCGTACACCGTGCCCACCACCTCGATGGCGCCGGCGATCGGCGCCGGTGACCGGGTGCTGGCCCAGCGCATCGGCAGCGGTGACGTCCGCCGCGGTGACGTGGTGGTCTTCGAGGACACGAACTGGGCGAACGTACCGGTCCTCAAGCGGGTGGTCGCCGTCGGCGGGGACACCGTCTCCTGCTGCGAGGACGGTCGGCTGAAGGTCAACGGTACGAAGATCGACGAACCGTATCTCTCCGAGGACGAGGTGGCCGGGTTCAGCGGCTTCCCGGAGGTGACCGTGCCGGAGGGCCGGCTGTTCCTGCTCGGTGACGAGCGCGCCGGTTCCGTGGACTCCACCGCCCATCTCGCCGACGCCGCGAACGGCACCGTCTCCCGCAAAGCCGTCCAGGCCCGCGTCGACGCCGTGGTCTGGCCGATGGAGGGCATGCTGAAGGCCCCCACCGGCTTCGAGGAGCTCGGCGCCCTCTCTTCGCCGGGGCCGCTGCGGACGATCGTCGCCCTGGTGATCGCCGGCGCGGTACTCATCTTCGGCGGCGCCGCGTACGGCCCCCTCGCCGAGCGGGCCGGAGCCCCTCGGGCGCGGAAGGCGGGCGTGGGGGCGTCCGGTGGCCGCTGAGCCGGCCCGCCCGGCCGAGGACTCCTACGACTGCGGGCTGCGCAGGGTCGCCCGCGTGGTGCTGCTCGACCCGCGGGACCGCATCCTGCTGCTGCACGGCCATGAACCGGACGACCCGGCCGACGACTGGTGGTTCACACCCGGCGGCGGCGTGGAGGGCGACGAGACCCGGGAGCAGGCCGCGCTGCGGGAGCTCGCGGAGGAGACGGGCATCACCGAGGTGGAGCTGGGGCCCGTGCTGTGGCGGAGACGGTGCTCCTTCCCGTTCGCGGGCCGCCGCTGGGACCAGGACGAGTGGTACTACCTCGCCCGTACCACCCGGACGGTCACCAAAGCCACGGCGCTGACCGAACTGGAGCGGCGCAGTGTCGCCGGAGCGCGCTGGTGGACGTGCCCGGAACTGGCGCGGGCGCATGAGACGGTGTACCCGACCAGACTCGCCGAACTGCTGCGCACGCTGCTCGAGGAGGGCCCTCCGGCCGGACCCGTGACCCTCGACACCGAGATCGTCTAGCGAAAGGTCCCGGGAGCTGTCCGGCAGGGCGGACCGGCTTCAGGGAACGGAGGCCCCCGGGACTGGCGCACAATGGTGGGATCGCACGGGTGAAGGGGAACATGCCATGAGCGCCGAGGACCTCGAGAAGTACGAGACCGAGATGGAGCTCAAGCTCTACCGGGAGTACCGCGACGTCGTCGGTCTGTTCAAATACGTGATCGAGACCGAGCGCCGCTTCTATCTGACCAACGACTACGAGATGCAGGTGCACTCGGTCCAGGGCGAGGTGTTCTTCGAGGTGTCCATGGCGGATGCCTGGGTCTGGGACATGTACCGGCCGGCCAGGTTCGTGAAACAGGTGCGCGTCCTCACGTTCAAGGACGTGAACATTGAGGAGCTCAACAAGAGTGATCTGGAGCTCCCCGGCGGGTGACAGGAGCTCTGGGTAGGTGACAGAAGCTCCCGGCGAGTGACGGAGTTGTCCACAATCGCCGGGTTGTCCACCAAGATCCACTTCGGGCGGCCGACTGCGTGACGGTTGGCGCCGGAGGTGGTGCCGACATGTACACCCAGCAGGCACGCAGCGCACTCGGCAGGTACGGCGAGGCGCTGGCCGCGCGGCGGCTGGCGCAGGCCGGAATGACGGTCCTGGAGCGCAACTGGCGCTGTGGTAGAACCGGCGAGATCGACATCGTGGCCAGGGACGGAGACGTCCTCGTCGTCTGCGAGGTGAAGACCCGCAGGGCCGCGTCCTTCCAGCACCCCATGGCGGCCGTCGACCCCGCCAAGGCGAGCCGCCTGCGGGACCTGGCGCAGCGCTGGCTCCAGGCACACGGGGGAGCGCCGCCCGGCGGTGTCCGCATCGACCTGATCGGCGTCCTGCTGCCGGAGCGGGGCGCGCCCCGGGTCGAGCACGTCCGGGGGGTGGCCTGAGATGGGGTTCGCCCGTACCTGCTCGGTGGCGCTGGTGGGCGTCGAGGGCGTGGTCGTGGAGGTCCAGGCCGACCTGGAACCGGGAGTGGCGGCGTTCACCCTGGTGGGGCTGCCGGACAAGAGCCTGACGGAGAGCCGGGACCGGGTCAGGGCCGCCGTGGTCAACTCCGGTGCGGAGTGGCCGCAGAAGAAGCTCACCGTGGGACTCAGCCCGGCATCGGTGCCGAAGGCCGGCAGCGGCTTCGACCTGGCCGTCGCCAGTGCCGTCCTGGGTGCCGCCGAGCGGATCGATCCGCGGGTGCTCGCCGACCTCGTGATGATCGGTGAGCTGGGACTGGACGGCAGAGTGCGACCGGTCCGGGGCACGCTGCCCGCGGTCATCGCGGCGGCCGACGCGGGGTACGAGCAGGTGGTGGTGCCCGAGTGCGCCGCCGCCGAGGCCTCGCTGGTGCCGGGTGTGTCGGTACTGGGCGTCCGCAGCCTGCGCCAGCTGATCGCCCTCCTCACCGACGAACCCGTGCCCGAGGAGGAACCAGGCGGCCAGGGGCGGCCCGATCCGCTCCTGGCCGGGCTGCGGGTCCCCGGCACCGGCGCGGCCACCGGCATGCACAGCGCCGGCGCGGCCCACTACGACCCCGGCTGCGACCTTGCCGATCTCGCCGACGTCGTCGGCCAGCTTCCGGCGCGGACCGGGGTGGAGGTGGCGGCGGCCGGCGGGCACCACCTGTTCCTCGAAGGACCGCCCGGCGCGGGCAAGACGATGCTCGCGGAGCGGCTGCCCTCGCTCCTGCCCCCGCTCGACCGGCAGGAGTCGCTGGAGGTCACGGCGGTGCACTCGGTGGCCGGTCTGCTGCCCCCGGGCAAGCCCCTGATCGACACCGCCCCCTACTGCGCTCCGCACCATTCGGCCACGATGCAGGCGCTCGTCGGCGGCGGCCCCGGAGTCGCCCGGCCCGGAGCGGTGTCCCTCGCGCACCGGGGTGTGCTCTTCCTGGACGAGACCCCCGAGTTCGGCGGACGTGCCCTGGACGCCCTGCGTCAGCCGCTGGAGGCCGGGCACGTGGTCATCGCGCGCAGTTCCGGCGTGGTGTGCTTCCCGGCGAGGTTCCTGATGGTACTCGCCGCCAACCCCTGTCCCTGCGGCCGCTTCTCGCCGAAGGACGCCCTGTGCGAGTGCCCGCCCTCGTTGATCCGCCGCTACCAGGCCCGGCTGTCCGGCCCGCTGCTCGACCGGGTCGACCTGCGGGTCGAGGCCGAGCGCGTCACACGCGTCGAACTGACCGCCGACGGAGCCCGCGGTGAATCCACCGCCACGGTCGCCGACCGGGTGCGCGCGGCTCGTGAACGTGCTGCCGCGCGGCTCACCGGCACTCCGTGGCGCACCAACGGCGACATCCCCGGACGGGAGCTGCGCCGCCGCTGGCACGCGGCGCCCGGTGCGATGGAGGACGCCGAGCGGAGTCTGGAGCGCGGTGTGCTCAGCGCCCGCGGACTCGACCGGGTGCTGCGGGTCGCCTGGACCGTCGCCGACCTGGTCGGTCACGACCGGCCCGACGCCACGGACGTCGCCCTCGCGCTGCAACTGCGCACCGGCGTACCCCGTGGCGTGCCCATGGCCATCGGAGCGCTGGCATGAACCGCGCCGACGAGCCCGCGGGCGGGCGGTCCGGCCGTGAACCGGCCGACGGCCGCGGTGACGAGTTCCTCGCCCGGATCTTCCTCACCCGTGTCCTCGAACCCGGCGACGAGACCGGTGGGCGGTGGGTGCGGGAACTGGGCGCGCGGGAGGTGGTGTCACGGCTGCGGGACGGAGCCGAGCCGCTGCCGGGGGTGAGCGGCCGACGGTGGGCCGGACTGCTGGCACGGGCCGAGCGGGTCGAACCGGGCCGGGATCTCACCGTCGCGCGGGACGCCGGGGCGCGGTTCGTGTGTCCCGGGACGGCCGAGTGGCCCCGGCAGCTCGACGACCTGGGGGACGGCCGGCCCCTCGGGCTGTGGGTGCGCGGCCCCGCCGACCTGCGGATGTGGGCGCTGCGCTCGGTCGCCGTCGTCGGTGCCCGCGCCTGCACCGAGTACGGCGCCCACATGGCCGCCACCCTCTCCGCCGAACTCGCCGAACGCGGCTGGGTCGTGGTCTCCGGCGGCGCCTACGGTGTCGACGGCGCCGCTCACCGGGGTGCGCTCGGCTCGGGCGGCGCCACCGTCGCCGTACTCGCCTGCGGAGTCGACCGGCCCTACCCGCGCGGACACACCGGACTGATCACCAGGATCGCGGAACAGGGGCTGGTGGTCGGCGAGCTGCCGCCCGGTGATCACCCGACGCCGAGCAGGTTCATCCTCCGCAACCGGGTCATCGCCGCGCTCACCCGGGGCACCGTGGTCGTCGAGGCCGCCCACCGCAGCGGCTCCCTGGTGACCGCCAGGGCGGCCCGGCGCCTGGGACGCCACACGATGGGGGTGCCCACACCTCTTTCCGGGGGTGCCGCTCTGGCTCCGATCCGGTTCCGGCTGGCCGTTGCGGCGTAGCGTCACCCGGTCACAGAGCACGAGGCCACGGGCGGTATCTCCCGTGGCCTCTCGTGTGCCCGCCGGGCTCCGGCGCCCGGGGGTGGGGTCTCGTGCGCTCCGAGACCCCACGGAAGCCCGCGACGACCTATGCGGACGGGTGGGACTGCGATCCCTCCCGCTGGGCTGCCTCCCTCCGGGCGCGCTTCAGTTCCTGCCACGCCTCCCAGGCACGCCGGATCGACGCGAACAATTCGGGGAGCTGATCAATGAAGCCCTTGAGGGCGTAGAGCAAGATCGACAGAACGCCGAAGACGGCGAGGATGGCGAGCGTCATGGCCCCGTCCAACGTCTCGGTACCTTCCTAGGTCAGGTGACCGAGCGGGGGCTCATGCGCAGGGCACTCGTCAGCTCGGCCACAAAAAGCGTGGCTCGAACTGAGAAGCCCTGCGTCCGACGTATCGCCGAGATCTCAGTAGCCGAGCAGGGTCGCCCGGCCGTTGATCAATACAGTTCCGTGCAAGGACAAGAATCACGCAGTCGCGGTAGCCCGACGTCGGATGAGCTGGTGTTTAGAACCCGTGCAAAAAATCACACGTAGCCAGCCCTGACGGACCACTCACCCTCTGGAACTCCCTGCAAGCAGGGATGACCGTCACAGAGGTGACATAAATGATCTTGCCTAATGCCCGAAGAGAGTTCGCAGCTCCACTCAGGGCACGCTCACGAGGATAGCGCAATACCCGCGAACTATGCCCCGTCACAAGGAATTTGGGCGTTGGCCTGCTGAAATGCGGCAGCCCCACCTCGGTGAGGTGGGGCTGCGGGGCAACCTACGTGGCGGCAGGCGGCTCCTGGTCCTGCTGCGCCGGGGGCACAGCGGGGGGCTTTTTGAAGCTGTCCCACGCGTCACGTGCCTTGCTGGCGGACTCGATCACGTCCGGGACCTGGTCCAGCAGCCCCTTGAGTGCGAAGAGCAGCACTGAGGCCACGCCAGCGATGGCGAGAATGATGATGATGGCGGTGCCGTCCACCGATCCTTACCCTCCCTGTCATGGGTCGGATCGGGTGCGCAGGCGGCCTCGATCCGAACCCTACGGTTCGGACCGAGACACCTGCGCGGACGCACAAAGCGCGAAGGTGCTCTCGGGGTGGGCTAGAAGCCCAAGTGTCTCTAGTCAGCAGGTTGAAACGTCGGCCCCTGTCTTCACGGCTGGCATGCGTCCAACCCCTAAGGGGCTGCAAGCTCCAACAGGCGCGTTTCCCGGGCCCGACGTTGCGTCGAATGCCTGGTATGAGTCAGGAGCCATTGCGTCCCCTGAACACTCCCATTTTAGCGCATCCCGGCCCGGTAAGCACCGTGTACAAGAACAACTAAGCCCCACCCCGATCGAGTTGGGGTGGGGCTGATGCTGGGTCAGTAGGAGGTCAGCGCCGGTCGGGGGTGCCATTGCCTCGGCAGCGGTAGCACCGGCAGAGCGGCCACCGCGTGTCGAGCAGCGGTCGGTTCGGCAGAGCATCGACCGACCACTCCCGCGCGCTGACCTCGCGCATCTCCTTGGTGGCGGCGTCGTACTTGTACACCCGAATGCTTAGTCCGGTCATGGTGGCCCCCTCGTCGTCCTGACCAGCAGGTATCGCGGTATCGCATCTTACCGTGAGATCGCGATGTCGCATAAGACTGCGGTAGCGCGGGTTACCGCGTGGTCATACGTTCGCTACGTGAGTGACCTTGATCGTTCCCGCCCGGTGTGGCGGCAGGTGGCCGAGATCATCAGTAAGCGGATCGTCGACGGGACCTATCCGCCGGGCAGCCGCGTGCCGGGCATCGTCGAGCTGAGTGCCGAGTTCGAGATCGCGGCCAGCACCGCTCAGAAGGCCCTCGCGCACCTGCGCGACACCGGCCAAGTGCGCACCGAGCTGGGTCTCGGCACCTTCGTCGCCGACTCGGAGTAGAGGCGTTCCGAGAACTCCTGCCGAGTGCGACTTCCGTGTGCCCGGTGTTGTCGGTTCCCGGCGCTACTCTGAAAGTGTTGACGGAGTGCCACTTGGTGTGAACGGGGCGGGGATCGATGACAGGGACAACGGATGAGGGCGGGGAGCCCGAGAAGAAGGCCCCACGGCCTTCGAGTTACCTCCCTCGGGTGACACCGAATCTCCCTAACCTCGGGGCAATCGTTGGGGCGCAACTAGCCCGTACGGTTGGCGAGGCGATGATGGCCGGCCTCAACCATGCCGCTGAACGTCCTCGTGTTGAGCAGAGGGTTGAACGGGTCGACCAGATCCAGAACGTCTTCATTGATCAAAGTCATGGTGTCCAGATCGGGGACACCCACACCCAGAGCAGCCCTCTTGCCGAGCAGCGCCAGAAGTTCCACTTCGACTTCCTGAACCACACGCTCAAGCAGGCCGAGTGGACCTTCCGGCTGAGTGTGTGGTTCATGACCGGCGGAGCGCTGGTGATCCTTGCCGGTGCCGTGCTGGCGCTGGTGCACGCCGGAAATCCTGACATCAGTTATCTGCCGTACGTGACTGCTCTCACCGGTGCGCTGATCACGGTCGGCGGTGGTGCCTTGGCCGTGCACTCGAAGCGCACGATGGCCAACCTCACCAAGGCCGCCGAGGACAACGAGAAGAAGATCGACATCGACCACAAGCTTGAGGTCGCCACGTCCTTCATCGACCGCGTTGAAGATCCGGAGGCGAAGGACCGTCTCAACTCGGCCGCCGCGATGAAGGCACTGGGCATGGAGGCCAAGCCCGAGATGATGGTCGACCGGCTGCTTCCCGGGGATCGGGCGAGGGAGATCGAGCCGGGCGGTTCGACCGGCTGACGCCCGGCGGTGTTTCCCATACGCCCGCACCGGGGGAGCCTGTACGCCATGCAGCCCTTACACATTGAGGCGTGGGTCGGGGACGAGTGGCAGCGGGTCGTGCGGCTCGACGGCAACAAGGAGTTCTGGCCGTCCAGTCACGGCGACACGGACACCAATCAGTCGCAGGCCCTTGAGGACTTCCTGAAGGCCAACCCCGGCATGTTTTGGGTCGAGACCACCGTCGCCCCGCACGGCGTGCTGTTCGGTCCGGGGGTGCCTCGCCTGTTCCGGCTGTCTCCTTAGCGCATCGGAGCCCCGGAGAGCCGACCTCCGGGGCCCCTGCGCGTTCACAGCACGCCGAGCGACGTCAGTACCCCCAGGCACAGCGGCAGAGTGGCACCGAAGGCGCAACCGCCGTACAGGAACGCCGGTCCCTTGGGGGTGTTCGGCTTGTGCATGATGAGGCCCGCCACGATGGCGACTATGACGGAGAACAGGAAGCAGCTCAGGAAGATCAGCATCTTGACGCCGAACGAGAGATTCACGGTCCGATTACCTTTCCGGTGGATCGGACCTTCGGCACGTAGCGCTCAGTCCGACCACCACGTGACATACGTGTGATCTTGACTGAGGCCGTACCGACGTTCGGGCTCTCGGTGCCTTGCCAGGGCGCTGTGGCTGTTCTCCGATTTAGGACGCGCTCGTCGCAACCTCTGGAATGCCTCCAGAGGAGCCTGTCACCTTCCTACGCGATTCAGCCCTAGCCCAACCCCGTGGGCCCCGTGCTCTCGTCGGCTTGACCGGGGACGTCGGAACCCGGTTCGCGCTTAGGCGCCCAACTCTACCTGAAACGACAGAAGTTGATGGTTGAACAGCCGTAGGCCCGGGACGGTATCTCCGAGGGCTTCGTGCTGGCGGGGACGGCCGGACGCCCCGGGCGGGTACGAGAGGCCGCCGGAGACCCCACGGGAGGCCGGGACGGCGCATGCCCGTGCCCGCAGGCCACGCTGCCGGACGACCGGGCATCATGTTGAGACCCCAGGTGCTCGCCGGCCATAACCTCCCGTGCTTGGCGATCACGTCTCGTGACAGCCGCGGAGAGGGTCAGCGAGCCCCCGGCGACTTGCGTCAACCGCAAATTGCGAGAGGCCCGACCTGCGTGCTCCACTGGGTACCAGCCGGGCGGCACAGCCCCCGGTCAGGGCCCCGCTTCGGCGGTGCGGCCCCAAGTTCCCCGCCGTGTTCGGCATCCACGCAACGCCGACGACGGGAACCCTCATGGCTTTCGAGTTCGACCCTGACGCGCTGCGCCGGATCAGGCGTGAGCGCGGTGTGACACAGCAGAAGCTCGCCGACATGGTCGGCCGGGACGTGACCACGGTCAGCCAGTACGAGCGTGGCCGATACGGCCTCTCGGTCGGCACGCTGGCCGCGATTGCGCGTGCCCTCAACGCCCCGATGGACGCCTTCATCAAGGCCGCCGACGACCGCGAGTTGGTGTCGGCGTGATGGACATCAAGGACGCGCGCCCCATGACGGAGTCCGAGCGCAAGCGGCTCCTCCGTCTCCTCTTCGGCAAGCAGCAGCCGAAGTAACCCCACCCCAAACAGCACTGAGCCCCCGGTAGCGGCGACCAAACCAACCGGGGGCTTCAGAGAGGAACTGCAATGACCAACACCACGATCGAAACACGGGATTTGGTACCGGGGCAAGTGGGAGCCGACACGGCCACCAACCCGTATCAGGCGTACGGGCTGTACCGCTCGGCCGGATGGCTGGGCACATTGCCGATCCCGTACAAGAGGAAGACCTATCCGCCGTCCGGCTTCACGGGCGAACAGGGCAAGTTCCCGACCGACGCGCAGTGCGCGGCGTGGCTCGGCGAGTACAAGGCGGCGAACATTGCGCTCCGCGTGCCCGACGGCCTGATCGGCATCGACATCGACCAGTACGAGAAGGACGGCAAGGAGAAGCGCGGTGCCGACAACCTCCGTGCGATGGCGGAACGCGAGGGCCTGAGCCCCCTTCCGGCCACCTGGTCGAGCACCCGCCGCGACCCGGACGGACCGGCGCGTATCCGGTGGTTCCGGGTGCCCAAGGGCATCAAGTTCGACGGCCAGCCGGTGGAGGACGTTGAGATCGTCCAACACGGTCACCGGTACGCGATGGTGTGGCCCTCGGTCGCGCCCGGCGACGAGTCCGGCGAGTGGACGCAGTACGCCTGGTACGACCCGGAGGGCGCGGAGGCGGTCCGCGTTCCGGCACCCGACGAGATGCCTTGGCTTCCGGCTGACTGGGTGGAGGCGCTTCGGGAGGCCGACCACCGACCGGCGCATGGGTCGGCGACGACCGGCGGCAAGTCCACGGCGAGCCTTGAGGAGCTGCTGGCGCTTCCGCCCGAGCACCCCGGACGCAACAACACCTGGTTGACCAAGGTTGCCGGGCATCTCGCTCGGCTGCACGAGGGCGACCGGGGCACCTACTTGGCCCGGCTCGAAGAGGCCGATCAGGTGTCGGACCGCCCGCACCACCCGACCGCGTTTCGGAAGACCGCCAACAGCGTCTGGCGCAGGCACCAGGACAGCCGGGAGGGCCGCAAGATGACCAACGAGACCACAGGAGGACTCGACCTCGTGCCTTCTCCGTTCAAGCCGGTGAAGGTTGCCCGGCTTTGCCTCGATCAGATCTGGACCGTCCAAGGTTCCTGCACGCTGCACCGCTGGCGCGGCTCCTGGATGTCCTGGACCGGCGCGCACTGGCGCGACGTCGAAAGCCAGTGGGTCAGCAGCAAGATCCAGGACCGCCTTGAGGACGCCAAGTTCCTCGACAAGGGCGAGAACGACGACAAGCCGTTGCTGAAGGACTGGGACCCCAACAACGCCAGCGTCAACAACGTCGTAAGCGCGATCAAGAACATCACGCTTCTGGACGAAGAGACCGACTCCGGAACCTGGCTCGACGCCCGGCCGTCCGGCCGGATGGTCGCCTTTCAGAACGGGCTGTTGGACATCCGCACCCGAGAGCTGGTGGCCCCCACTCCGGCCTTCTTCAACACCACCTCGCTGCCGTACGACTACAGCGACGCCGACGCCGCGCCGGGCGAGTGGTTGAAGTTCCTGCACTCGGTCTGGCCGGACGACGCGCAGTCCGTCGAGACGCTGCAAGAGTGGTTTGGTTACGTGCTCTCGGGCCAGACCGACCTTCAGAAGGCGTTGATGATGGTCGGCCCCACCCGGTCCGGCAAGGGCACCATCGCGACCGTGCTTGAAGCGCTCGTCGGCAAGCAGAACGTTGCCGGTCCGACCCTGTCGAGTCTGGCCACGAACTTCGGTCTTCAGCCGATGCTCAACAAGACCCTGGCCATCATCGACGACGCCCGCTCTCCCAAGCGTGACCGCGAGGTCATCCTTGAGCGTCTGCTGTCCGTGATCGGTGAGGGCATCCTGACCGTGGACCGCAAGAACCGTGACCAGTGGATCGGGCGTATCCCGGCTCGGCTGGTCCTCCAGTCCAACGAGCTTCCGGCGTTCGCCGACAGCTCCGGGGCCATCGCTGGCCGGTTCGTCATCCTCACCATGACCAAGTCGTTCCTGGGTCAGGAGGACACCGGCCTGAAGGGTCGGCTGTTGCAGGAGATCCCGGCCATCCTGCGTTGGGCTCTCGATGGGCTCGACCGGCTGACGAAGCGCGGGTACTTCCTTGAGCCCGAGGCCTCCGGCGACGCTCGCGCGCTGCTCCAGGAGTCCACCTCACCGATCAAGGCGTTCATGGAGGACTGGTGCCGTCTCGGCAGTGACCTGGAGGTGCCCAAGAGCCACCTCTTCGAGGTCTGGAAGTCGTGGTGCGAGGCACGCGGATTCATGCCGGGCAGCATCTCCACCTTCGGCAAGCAACTGGTTGCCGCCGAGAACTCCATCAGCAGCCGCCGTGAGCGGCCCCGGAACAAGCCGACGGTTCACTACTTCACCGGGATCTCGCTGATCGAGTAGCCGTCATCTGGCACGCCACATATGGCACGCGGCCACCCCTGCGCCGACCTCGCAGCCGCGTGCCATATGTGTGACCCGGGCGTGCCATATGACGTGCCATATGACGAGAGCTTGCGCGAGAGGAAAGCGCCGCAGGCCAGAGGGGGTGCAGGGCCCTGCGTGCCATATGTGCCATATCTCGTGCAACGTACTCGGTTCTTACGAGGGGGCGCGCTCTCCGGGGCGACGAGACCACGGTGCGCACGCCATATGGCACGTATGGCACACCTGGCACGGCGGGTGGCCGCTGCGGACCGGAGCAGCCGAGTGGCCCGGTGTTTGGCGGGTCAGGAGGGCCGAGGCCCAGGACGGTATCCGGGAGGGCGCGAGAGGGCGGGGCCGGTACTCGGTGCCCGCCGGGCCCCCAGAGGCCGTCCGGAGTACCGCCGGACGCCAGGACGACACCAGGGGCGCGGCGGCGGGTGGCCCCGGAGAGCCCCAGCGTCCGGTGAAGGCCGGCGAGCACCTTGCCGCCAACACACGTGAGCCCCAGCCGACCAATGCGTCGGCTGGGGCTCACGTTCCCTCGGGCGGTCCACCGAGAGCGGCGGGAAGTGGTGGACCCAAGACTTCCCGCGCCCGCCATGGCGAACACCACCGCCAGAAAAGCAGCGGCGCGGGTGGCCTGTCCATCGGGTAATTGCCGGTCGCGCAATCTTGCATTGAAAGCAATTGGTCTACCGTGCGGTGGGCCGCACGTGCTGGACTTTTTCTATGGACGGAGCGAGCATCCGGGAGCTTCGGCGTGCCCGGGGAATGACGCAAGAGGAATTCGCCGGAGCGGTAGGGACGTCGCGCTTCATGGTGAATCGCTGGGAAGCCGGGGTTCACCGGCCGAATCTCGACAGCCTCAAGAAGATCGCGGAGGCGACCGGAAAGCCGCTCATCGAACTCGTGGGGGAGGTGTCAAAATGAAGCAGCCGAAATTCCAATTCGCGGATGACGGGTGGGTCGCGATAACACGCGACGCGAGCGGACAGCTCCGGACCCAGGGCGTGCGGATCTTCGAGCTGGGCGACGAGGGCGTAACGGCGCTCCTGAAGAACGCCGACGGCACGCACGTGGCGGACCCGAACGTGATCGACGTGATCAAGGGCGACCCGCTGGAGGTGGCCAAGCTCGTGGCGCTGCTTCAGCTCAAGGAGCTGAACGACCAGGCGACCACGTCGGCGCAGCTCGACGCCGTGGCAGCGGTGGCCAACTGGGTTACGGACTGGGAGCCCCAGCGTGGCTAAGTTCGAGGAACCGGAAGGGATCGGCAACGAGGTGGCCACTCCCGCCGAGGGTCAAGGCCAGGACGGCGGCGGAGTACCGGTACAACCTCGCGCGGAAATGGTCGTCGTGCTGGCGCAGCAGGGTTTGGCACGTAACGAGATTGCCCGACGTACCGGTATCTCGACCGCCACCGTTTCGCGCATCGCCAAGGCGAACGGCATCACCTTTGACCGGGCCCGGATGGAACGTCCCCTGAAGGCCCGAATTCATGACCTGAAGGTGGCGCAGGCCGGAATTGCCGAGGGTCTGCAAGAGGACGTGGCCGTGGCTCGAATGCTGCTGCGCACCGCCCGGACGCACCGTGATTACGCGTTTGCCAGCAAGGCCATTTCGGATCTCACCCAGGCCGTTCAGCGCATGACTCCCGAGGTCACCCAGGAAGACGCCTTGGAGGAGACCAAGGACTTCCTGTTGGGCCTTCGCGAGGACATGCAGGCGGCGCGTCAGGCTTTCGAGACCGAACACGGAATTCCCCTCGGCAGTCCCGAAGCGACAAGGCTTCACCGAAAAGCACTTGGATTGGATGGCAACAATGAGCAACCGTAATTTCGGCGAGGTCGTGCAGGGTCCGATGACGCCGGACGGCCCGAGCGTGGAGGACCTGCGGGCGGAGATGCACGGCGGACAGGTGGCCGGGCGGTTCCGTTACCGGGACGAGCGCGGACCCCAGGACGCCGCCGTGATCCGGGGCGAGTCCGTGGCCGGGGACGGCGCCGTGACCGAGGCCCAGATGGCCGAGATCCGGAAGGCCGCCGGGATCGGGGCCGACCACCGCCACGCCGCCCACGCGGCCAAGTCCTTCAGCGACCGGCGCGACCCGGTGACCGGCGGCGTGATCCGGACCTGGGAAGACGGCCGCACCGAGCTGGTGGACGAGACCCGCCCGGCCAGCCGGGGCTGAGCCCACGACGGCACGGGACGGGGGTCCGGACGGCCTCCCGTCCCGCCCGGGGCCCACGGGCCCGGCCAGCCCACGAGAGATCCGGGGAGAGCCGCCGGAGGCCGGAGCCAGAACGACACCTGGAACAGGCGTCAGCCCGCCCATTCCACGCACCACTCCAGACACACGAGATGAGGACCCCATGAACAGCACCGACGACCTGATGACCCGGGCCCGGCAGGCCCTCGCCGACGAGGAGTCCGCCCGGCTCCAGGCCAAGGCCGACGAGCTGGCGACCGCCGACGAGCGCGCCCGGCTCCAGGCCGAGCGGCAGGCCCAGCGGGAGAAGGCCAAGGCGGACGCCGAGGTCGCCCTGTCGGCCGAGGGCGTCACGCTGCCCGACCTGGCCGACAAGCTCGACGACGCCGTGGCCGCCCTGGTCGATCTGGCTGAGGCCGCCTGCAACCGCAACGAGGTGATCCGGCAGCACGCGGCTGGCCTCCAGGCTGCCCAGCTTCCCGACGCGCAGCGGACCAGCGCAGGGCTGATGCTGGCCCGGGCGGCCATCCTGGCCGCTGCCAAGATCCAGCGCCGGGACGACGCCGATCTCAGGCGGCTGCTCACCGATCTGACCAGCATCACCGGCCCCCTGAGCCGATCCACGGTCGTGGAGCGTGCCCGGAGGTCGTAGACCCCCGATCAGATCGGCTCGACCTTGCCGACCGCACAAGCCGAGTCCGGACCTGGTCGGGCCCGATCTGAATTCCGGGTCTGGAGATCCGGGCCGACCATGACGACCCAGCAAGCCAGATCCGGCCCGACCGCCGGACCCGAACACAGGTGAGCCCCGGATCTCACCGCCAAGCGAATTCCGGGGCTCACCTTCACGACCGAATGACCTCCACCGACTGAGGCCACCGGCGCTGCCCTTCCAGAAAAGCACGGGCGGCGGGTGGCCGGAAGGGACCACCAATGGCCACCGCCAAGGCGTTCCGAACGGAATTCAAGACGCGCGACGGAAAACGCGTCAGCTTCGGCGCCAATCACACCCACGACACCAAGGCAAAGCGCAGGGCCGGACTCACCAAGGCTGGCCGACCGCGCGCGGCCACTGTGGGCGCTGGCACGGTCGTCCGGCGTCCTCGGCGGTGGGTGCCCTGGGCCGTCCTGGGCGTGAACTCGGTGGCCGTCGGCGGGGCGTACGCCGTCCACGAGCTGGGGCCCGTGCCCGGTGGCCTGGTCGTCGGCGCAGGTCTCTGGGCGGGCTACCGGGCGGTGCGCTGGACGGCGGGGGAGTGGGCTTACTTCGCCAGCAAGGCCCGGCAGGCCAGGGGTGGCCAGCGCGCCGACGAGGCCAGCGCGTGGGGGCTGGAGCCGGGCGAGCGCGTCCCTGCCGACACGGTCAGTCGACCCTGAGCCGGCCATCACCTCTCGTAATTGGAACTGGAACTGTAACTGTGATTGTGACTGTGGCAGAGACCCCCTCCCGCCGGGGGCGTGCCCGGGCACGGGGGGTGTGCCGGGGGTGTTCCAGTTCCAGTCACAATCACAGTCACAGTTACGGGTGGTGACAAAAGGCGGTCATCACTTGCCGTGAATGGCGGTGCGCGAATGGGTGTGGTCACGCCTATTTCGCGCACCTTTTTAGTTTCGGCCAAATTTCAGGAATTGTGCGCTGCGCAAATCCCCTGATTTAATCGAATTCTCGGCAATTCCGCCGGGAATTCGGGAATTCGGAATCAGGGAGACTGGAAATGGCCGCCAAGAACACCGCCGCGAAGAACACCGCCGCCGACGAGCCCACGCGCTGCACCTGCTCGCAGTTCGCGACCGAGGACGGCCGGACCACCGGCTGCACGGCGGAGACCAAGCGGCTGTTCGCTCCCGGGCACGACGCCAAGCTGAAGAGCTTCCTGATCAAGGCGGGTGCCGAGGGCGCCGAGGTCACCCGGACCGTGGACGGCATCGCCAGCAGCGCCGACGCCGCCACGCACGCCGCGAAGTTCGCGTTCGGCCACATGGTCACCGCCGGGATCAAGCGCGCCGAGACCAAGGCCGCCGAGAAGGCCGAGCGCGCCGCAGCCCGCGCCGCGAAGAAGACCGCCCCCAAGCAGGTCACCGCCAAGGTCGGCCGCTGGGAGCGCACCGGGACCGTCGAGGGCGACACCTTCACCTACACCGACGCCAAGGGCGCGACCAAGACCACCACCAAGTTCCAGGCCGTCTGACCGACCCGCCCACGCCGGGCGGTCGGCTCAGGCCGCCCGGCTCCGAGAGGAGCCCCGATGTACAAGCTCACCTGGCGCACGCCCAAGGGCCGCACGGCGCTGGCCAAGACCTCCGACCCGACCACCGTCCGCAAGCTCGCGGCTGACGCGGTCGACGCCAACCCCGACGGCAACGCGCTGCGGGTCAGCCAGCTCGTGACCTGCCCGATCGTCGGCGACCGGATCTGGACCGAGGTCACCCACGAATTCGTCTGACACGACCGGGCCCGGCCGGGGTGGCACCCCCGGCCGGGCCGAAGCGCTGAGCGAAAGAGAGAAACCCAGCGTGAACCAGCAAAACACGGCGGTCATGCGCGCCGCCATCTTGGAGCGCGTCAGCACCGAGGAGCAGACGCACGGCTATGGCCTCGACGTCCAGGACGACGCCTGCCGGGCCTACGTCGAGCGCAAAGGCTGGCGGCTGCACGACGTATATAAGGACGAGGGCGTCAGCGGTTCGCTGACCAAGCGTCCCGGCTTCGATCGGCTGATGGCCGACGTGAAGGCCGGACTCATTGACGTGGTCGTGGTCCACAAGTTCGACAGGGTGGGCCGGACGGGTCGCGCCTTCTGGCGGTGGATCTGGCAGCTCGAAGACCTGGAAACCGCGATCGTGTCGGTCACCCAGGAGATCGACACGACGACCACCACCGGCAAGTTCATGTTGCAGCAGTTCGCGGCCCTCGCGGAGATGGAGTACAACCTGATCCGCGAGCGCACCCAGGGCGGCCTCCAGAAGAAGGCCGAGGCGGGCGGGTGGCCCGGCGGTGCACCGCCGTACGGCTACCGCATCGAGGGCAAGGGCAAGCGTGGGTCGTTCCTCGTCATCGACGAGAACGAGGCCGCCACCCTGAAGGCCGCCCGGAAGATGGCCGTAGAGGAGGGCCTGAACACGCGCGAGATGGCGCAGCGTCTCAACGCGCTCGGGATGTTCACCCGATCGGGCAAGCCCTGGTCGCACTCCAACCTTCGGGCCAAGCTCATTAGCGAATCGACCCTGCGCGCGGTGGTGACCTTCCGTAACCCGAAGCGGGCGCACGCCGGGCATGGCGCGACCCTCAACAAGGACGGCACGGCCAAGCACGGCAAGACCGTGACCATCAAGCTGGACCCGGTCTTCACGCCGGACGAGGTGGCCGACCTCAGCGCAGCCATGGGGCGGCTGGGTAACGGCAAGCCCAAGCCGAAGCCGCACGGCTACCCGCTGTCGAAGCGACTGTTCAACGAGCACACCGGTTGCAACTCGCACCACGTCGGCATGGCCCGCGCCAGCCGCTTGGGTCGCTGGTACCGCTGCAAGGGCCTCGCTGCGAAGTACCCGGGCGACCCGACCTGTACCTGCAAGGTGGTCGACGCCGACGCGATGGAGGCCGCCGTCTGGGGCGAGGTGGTCAATCTGCTGGGCGACCCGGACCGCCTGAAGGCGATGGCGGCTGAGTGGGTCGGCATGACGGCTGGCGAGCAGACCAACCACGCCGACCGCATCGCCGACCTGGACCGCCAGATCGGCGAGCGTGAATCCGCTCTGGTCAGGACCGTGACCGACTACGCCAAGCTGAATCTGCCGCCGGTTGCACTGGAAGCGGCCACCCGCGCGCTGACTGAGGAACTGGAGCAGCTTCAGGCGATGCGCGACGAGGCCGCCGCGTGGCTGGAGGAGACCGAGGCCACCGCCCAGCGTGCGCGCGACCTCGAAGCGCTGGCCACCACGGCGCGCACCCGACTGGCCGACATGGAACCCGCCGAGCAGGCCGAAGTGCTGGCGCTGCTCGACGTGCGGGTCACCATCACGGGTGAGATCCCGAAGCCGCGTCTTGGCATGGCGTGCTCGGTGCGCGATTGGTTCACCGCCAATGACCGCCTGGTGCCGGACGAGCTGACCGACGAGGTCTATGCCCTGGTCGAGCCGGTCATCAAGGCATGGGAGCCGGAGCACCCGAACCGTCGGCTCATCCCCAGCCGCCTGATGCTCGATGCGATGTTCTACAAGGCGCGCACCGGGTGCCGCTGGGAGGACCTGCCCGAGCGGTTCGGTCTGTGGAAGAGCATCCACAGCCGTTACAAGCGGTGGCGCGCTGACGGCACCTGGCACGAGATCATGGCCGCCCTGCCGAACACGGGCCAGCCGCTGCGGACGCCGTCCCTGGTGCCGCCGTTCCGGGTGGAGGGCCGTGTCGACCCGCGTGTCCTGACCGACGCCGATGCGGGAGCTGGAGCGCCACCCGGAGAAACAGGCGTCCCCGGGCCGGCCACCAGTGGGCGCTCCGCCGGGGTGCACGAACTGCTGCGGCAGGAGGCGGTGCTGGTCACCGACGCCGCGGAGGTCATCGAACTGGTCGGAGACATGGGCGAACTGGCCCCGGACCGGCGCGGCCCGGTACTGCCCCGCGACCTGCTGGATCCGGCCGCACACCAGGTCCTCGACGCGCTGCCGGCGCGGGTGGCGGCCGACGTGGACGGGATCGCGCGTGGTGCGCGCACCACCCGCGACGACGCGGTCGCGAGACTGTACGAACTGCGAGCACTTGGGTACGTCGAACGACACGGCGACGACTGGAAGTTGACACGCCAGGCGGTGATCCCGGTCGGGGACGGCTCCGATGATCACTGACGGAGTGTGTTCGGCCGTCCGGGGGAACGTCCACGCCCCTTGGAAAATACGTCAGTTGGGACACCCGGGTGAACACGCAGAGCGACGAGTGCGACCCGGCGGGGCCGAGGTCGGGGCACCTCCACGCGCGCCCCGACCTCACTTCTTCGCGCACCGCGACCCCGCAGTCACGCTACGCTCACAAGCGTCCCGATACGGAAGGACAGCACGGAAGGGCACCACGGCAGGCGATCCGGGCAGGCGCAGACGGGCGGCTCGGTATCGGACAGACAGCTCACGCAGGCGGCGACGTCCGCCGCAGAACGGCACAAGGCGACGAATGCCCCAGCACACCTCCGGGTCCGACCGGGCGGCGATCCCCCCAGCCGCCCGTGACGGTGGCAGCGTGCGGCCGCCCGCTCCCTCGACGCTCGACGAGCTGTGGCGGTCGTACAAGGCGACGGGGGACGAGCGACTGCGGGAGCAGCTGATCCTGCACTACTCGCCGTTGGTGAAGTACGTCGCGGGCCGGGTCAGCGTGGGGCTCCCGCCCAATGTGGATCAGGCGGACTTCGTCTCCTCCGGGGTGTTCGGGCTGATCGACGCGATCGAGAAGTTCGACGTCGACCGGGAGATCAAGTTCGAGACCTACGCGATCACCCGCATCAGGGGCGCGATGATCGACGAGCTGCGGGCCCTGGACTGGATTCCGCGCTCGGTGCGGCAGAAGGCGCGCAACGTCGAGCGGGCGTACGCGACGCTGGAGGCCCGGCTCAGGCGCACGCCGACGGAGAGCGAGGTCGCCGGCGAGATGGGTATCGCCGTGGAGGAGCTGCACGCGGTTTTCAGCCAGCTGTCCCTGGCGAACGTCGTCGCCCTGGAGGAGTTGCTGCACGCCGGAGGCGACAGCGGCGACCGGCTCAGCCTGATGGACACCCTGGAGGACACCGCCGCCGACAACCCGGTGGAGGTGGCCGAGGGCCGGGAGCTGCGACGGTTCCTCGCGCGGGCGATCAACACGCTCCCGGAGCGGGAGAAGACCGTGGTCACGCTGTACTACTACGAAGGGCTCACCCTGGCGGAGATCGGCCATGTGCTGGGGGTCACGGAGAGCAGGGTCAGCCAGATCCACACCAAGTCCGTACTCCAGCTGAGGGCGAAACTGGCGAGCTTCGGCGGCTGAGCCGGCGGCTCGGCAGGCCCCGGTGCACCCGCTCCACCTGCGGTTTCGGTCCGAGGACTCCCCCCTCGCGCGGGGCGTCCGTAAAGTGGTGGGCGTGCCAAGGATTCGAGCGGCCTCCGTGGCCGAGCACCGGTCGATGCAGCGAGCCGCCCTGCTGGACGCGGCACGCTCCCTGCTGTCCGAGGGCGGTACGGAAGCGCTGACCTTCCCCGCCCTCGCCGAGCGCACCGGCCTGGCGCGCTCGTCCGTGTACGAGTACTTCCGCTCCCGCGCGGCCGTCGTCGAGGAACTGTGCGAGGTCGACTTCCCGGTCTGGGCGGCCGAGGTCGAGTTCGCGATGGCCGCGGCCGACGGCGCCGAGGCCAAGGTCGAGGCGTACGTCCGCAAACAGCTGGAACTGGTCGGGGACCGGCGTCACCGTGCCGTGGTGGCCATCTCCGCGAGCGAACTCGACGCGGGTGCCCGGGAGAAGATCCGCGCGGCGCACGGCGGACTCGTCGCGATGATCGTCGAGGCGCTGGGCGAACTGGGCCACGAGCAGCCCCGGCTCGCGGCGATGCTGCTCCAGGGCGTGGTCGACGCCGCCGTGCGCCGGATCGAACTGGGCGCCGCGGAGAGTCCGGAGACGATCACAGAGGCGGCGGTCGCCATGACCCTCCGGGGCGTCCGGCCCTGATCCGTCCGGCCCTGGCCCCCGTTCCTCCGGTGTCCCGATCACTCCGGCAGTGGTACGCCGAGGACCGGGAGGAGTCTTGAGGGGCCGCCGAGCAGGTGGGGCGGGAGCAGAGCGAGCGGGTTGAGGTAGACGTCCGCCCTCAGCAGGCCCCAGTGCAGGCAGGGGGCCGTGCAGTGGGAGCCCGTGGCCGCCACCGTGCCGATCACCTCGCCCGGCGCCACCTCGGCCCCTTTCTCCACCGACGGCAGGACCGGCTCGTAGGTCGTACGCAGAGGCGGGGCGCCCGTGCCGGACAGCTCCACCGAGACGACGCCTCGGCCGGCCACCCGGCCGGCGTAGGAGACCCGGCCCGCCGCCACCGCCCGTACCGGCGTCCCCGGCGCCGCCGCCAGGTCCACACCGCGGTGTCCGCGCCCGTACCTGGTCTCCGGCGGTTCCCAGCCGCGCAGCACCCGCGGTCGTATCCCCACGGGCCAGGCCCGCCCGACGGACGGCACCCCGGACCCGGGGGCCGCCGCCCCGGCACCGGCGGCATCAGCGGCATCGGCGTCGGCATCCGGCGGAGCCGTGTCACCCGTCCGAGCCACGAGCAACGGCAGCGGAGGCGACGGTGGTGACAGCAGCACCGTCGGCGTCAGGACCAGCAGGACGGCCATGCGCGCACACGTCCTCAGAAATCGGCTCACTCGCATGCGGGGAGCCTCCCCGAGATCCGTGATCACTGCCCGGACCTGTGGACCACCGGTCGGTTGTGGACAACGACGTCACCCGGCGCCCCGTGGGTCCCGTACACTTCTGGGTGGCGATCCGGGTCACCGGGTCGACTTCGCACGCCCCGACATCGGGTCCGGTCATGACCGCACGGTCGCGACCGCTCCCGCTGTCAGCGCCCCTCGGTCCTCTGTGGCAACGGCGCGTCGTGGGCGTCAGGCGCGGGAACCGCCGGCTCCCGCGGCACAACCGAGAAAACCAAGGAGATACGGCCATGGCCGTCGTCACGATGCGGGAGCTGCTGGAAAGCGGCGTCCACTTCGGTCACCAGACCCGCCGTTGGAACCCGAAGATGAAGCGCTTCATCTTCACCGAGCGCAACGGCATCTACATCATCGACCTGCTCCAGTCGCTGTCGTACATCGACCGCGCCTACGAGTTCGTCAAGGAGACCGTCGCCCACGGCGGCACGGTCATGTTCGTCGGTACGAAGAAGCAGGCGCAGGAGGCCATCGCGGAGCAGGCCACCCGCGTCGGCATGCCCTACGTCAACCAGCGCTGGCTGGGCGGCATGCTCACCAACTTCTCGACCGTCTACAAGCGTCTGCAGCGCCTCAAGGAGCTCGAGCAGATCGACTTCGAGGACGTGGCCGCTTCCGGCCTCACCAAGAAGGAGCTGCTGGTCCTCTCCCGCGAGAAGGCCAAGCTGGAGAAGACCCTCGGCGGTATCCGCGAGATGCAGAAGGTGCCCAGCGCCGTCTGGATCGTGGACACCAAGAAGGAGCACATCGCGGTCGGCGAGGCCCGGAAGCTCAACATCCCGGTCGTCGCCATCCTCGACACCAACTGCGACCCCGACGAGGTCGACTACAAGATCCCGGGCAACGACGACGCGATCCGCTCGGTCACCCTGCTCACCCGCGTGATCGCCGACGCGGTCGCCGAGGGCCTCATCGCCCGTTCCGGTGTCGCCACCCAGGGCAAGGGCGAGAAGGCCGCCGGCGAGCCCCTCGCCGAGTGGGAGCGCGACCTGCTCGAGGGCGAGAAGAAGGCTGACTCCGAGGGCGCCGCCCCGGCCGCCGCCGAAGCCGAGAAGCCGGCCGAGGCTGCTGAGGCCCCCGCTGCTGAGGCCCCCGCTGCTGAGGCCCCCGCTGCTGAGGCCCCCGCCGCTGAGGCCCCCGCGGCCGACGCCGCCCCGGCCGCCGAGGCCGACCAGGCCTGACCGGCCCGTCCGTGCGGATACGGCGGGAGCGGGCCACATGAAGTCTGCTCCCGCCGTTCACCCGTAGGTCAGCGGTGAGTCCGCGATCTGCGTCTACACGTAGATCGCGGACCCGCAGATCTCCGAACCTCCAGACTTCGAGAAAGACTCACAGACTCATGGCGAACTACACCGCCGCCGACGTCAAGAAGCTCCGGGAGCTCACCGGCGCCGGCATGATGGACTGCAAGAAGGCGCTGGACGAGGCCGAGGGCAACGTCGAGAAGGCCGTCGAGGCGCTCCGTATCAAGGGCCAGAAGGGCGTCGCCAAGCGCGAGGGCCGCTCCGCCGAGAACGGCGCCGTGGTCTCGATCATCGCCGACGACAACGCCTCCGGCGTCCTTGTCGAGCTGAAGTGCGAGACGGACTTCGTCGCCAAGGGTGAGAAGTTCCAGGGCGTGGCCACCGCCATCGCCGAGCACGTCGCCAAGACCTCCCCGGCCGACATCGAGGCCCTGCTCGCCTCCGAGATCGCGGCCGGCAAGACCGTCCAGGCGTTCGTCGACGAGGCCAACGCCAACCTGGGCGAGAAGATCGTCCTGGACCGCTTCGCCCAGTTCACCGACGGCTACGTGGCGGCGTACATGCACCGCACGATGCCCGACCTGCCCCCGCAGATCGGTGTTCTCGTCGAGCTCGACAAGCCGAGTGCCGAGGTCGCCAAGGGCGTCGCCCAGCACATCGCCGCGTTCGCGCCGAAGTACCTCGCCAAGGAGGACGTGCCGGCCGAGGTCATCGAGACCGAGCGCCGCGTCGCCGAGGAGACCACTCGCGCCGAGGGCAAGCCCGAGGCCGCCCTGCCGAAGATCGTCGAGGGTCGCCTCAACGGCTTCTTCAAGGACGCCACGCTGCTCGGCCAGCCCTACGCGCTGGACAACAAGAAGTCCGTCCAGCAGGTCCTGGACGAGGCCGGTGTCACCCTGAAGCGCTTCACGCGCATCAAGGTCGGCATCTGAGTCCTTACCGCGACGGGCGCGCGACCCCGATAGGGTCGTCAGCAGTCGTTCGGACACGCCGTCACGCACGTGCGCGTGCCGGGTGACAGCAGATCTGACGAGGAGGCCATTGCCGCATGGGATGCGAAGCACACCCCACCGGCAGTGGCCTCCTTCGTATGTGCAACACGTGAAAGAGGCGGGATCCCCATGACCACCAAGGCCGAGAAGAGCGACGACGGCAAAGTGCGCGGCCGGTTTCTGCTGAAGCTGTCCGGAGAGGCATTCTCCGGTGGCGGCGGCCTGGGCGTCGATCCCGACGTGGTGCACGCCGTGGCACGCGAGATCGCGGCGGTCGTCCGTGACGGCGCGCAGATCGCCGCCGTCATCGGCGGCGGCAACTTCTTCCGCGGCGCGGAACTGCAGCAGCGCGGCATGGACCGGGCCCGCTCCGACTACATGGGCATGCTGGGTACCGTGATGAACTGCCTGGCGCTCCAGGACTTCCTGGAGAAGGAGGGCGTGGACTGCAGGGTGCAGACCGCCATCACCATGGGCCAGGTCGCGGAGCCCTACATCCCCCTGCGGGCCGTACGGCACCTGGAGAAGGGCCGCGTGGTCATCTTCGGCGCCGGTATGGGCATGCCGTACTTCTCCACCGACACCACCGCCGCCCAGCGCGCCCTGGAGATCGACGCCGAGGCGCTGCTGATGGGCAAGAACGGAGTGGACGGGGTCTACGACTCCGACCCGAAGACCAACCCCGACGCGGTGAAGTTCGACCACCTCGGGTACGGGGAGGTCATCACGCGTGACCTGAAGGTCGCCGACGCCACGGCCATCACCCTGTGCCGCGACAACAAGCTCCCGATCGTCGTCTTCGAGCTGCTGACGGAGGGCAATATCGCGCGCGCCGTCAAGGGTGAGAAGATCGGCACACTTGTGGGTGACCAGACGGACCGGAACTGACCGGACCAGAACCACCCGTCCGAGTCAGGACACTCCTGGAGACGGACGGGCCGGGCCGGGGGATGGACAATGTCCCGCCGGTCGGGAACCGTGCAGGAAGAAGACGCGACGCAGCCGGCCGCCACCCCGCCAGGGAACCGCGACCGGGCCTACTCAAGACACGCAGGAGCAAGTGGTGATCGAAGAGACCCTCCTCGAGGCCGAGGAGAAAATGGAGAAGGCCGTCGTGGTCGCCAAGGAGGACTTCGCCGCGATCCGCACCGGCCGTGCGCACCCGGCGATGTTCAACAAGATCGTGGCCGACTACTACGGCGCGCTGACGCCGATCAACCAGCTGGCCTCGTTCTCCGTGCCCGAGCCGCGCATGGCCGTGGTGACGCCGTTCGACAAGAGCGCCCTGCGCAACATCGAACAGGCCATCCGCGACTCCGACCTGGGTGTCAACCCGAGCAACGACGGCAATATCATCCGAGTGGTGTTCCCCGAGCTCACCGAGGAGCGCCGCCGCGAGTTCATCAAGGTCGCCAAGGCCAAGGGAGAGGACGCCAAGGTCTCCATCCGTGCCGTGCGCCGCAAGGCCAAGGACGGCATCGACAAGATGATCAAGGACGGCGAGGTCGGCGAGGACGAGGGCCGCCGTGCGGAGAAGGAGCTCGACGACACCACCGCGAAGTACGTCGCGCAGGTGGACGAGCTCCTGAAGCACAAGGAAGCGGAACTGCTCGAGGTCTGATGAACGACTCTTCCTGGGGGGCGCCGCCGCAGGCCGGGTACTGGGGGCCGCCCGAGCAGGGGCCCGTCCAGGGAGCTGTCCCGGCGGGTCCCACGTACGATGCGCACTACGCGCAGCAGACTCGCCCCATGCCCATCGTGCCCGGCCTGCCCGAACACGGCGCCGATCAGGACATGGGCCGGGAGACCGCTCGGCTGGGCGGTCCTCTGTTCCCAGACGAGACGACGCGGGCGCGCCCCCATCCGGGGGAGATGCCGCAGAATCCGGAGCCCATGCCCGACGCCCCGCAGCCGGCGCCCCCGCCGCAGAAGAAGAGCGCGGGACGCGACCTGGGCGCCGCGATAGGGGTCGGTGTCGGGCTCGGCGCGGTGATCGCCGTGTCGCTGTTCGTCGTCAAGGCGGTCTTCGTCGGCGTCGTCGCGGCCGCCGTCGTGGTGGGCTTGTGGGAGCTGACCAAGAGGCTGGAGGAGCGCAAGGGGATCCGGGCGCCGCTCGTGCCGCTCGCGCTCGGCGGCGCCGCCATGGTCGTCGCCGGGTACGTCCGGGGCACCGAGGGCGCGTGGGTCGCCATGGCGTTCACCGCGCTGGCGGTACTGGTCTGGCGGATGACCCAACCGCCCGAGAACTACCTCAAGGACGTCACGGCGGGGGTCTTCGCCGCGTTCTACGTGCCGTTCCTGGCGACCTTCGTCACGATGATGCTGGCCGCGGACGACGGGCACTGGCGGGTCCTGGTGTTCCTGCTGCTCACGGTCATCAGTGACACCGGCGCGTATGCCGTCGGCTGGCGCTTCGGCACGCACAAGCTCGCCCCGCGCATCAGCCCCGGCAAGACCCGCGAGGGCCTGCTGGGCGCGGTCGGGTTCGCGATGGCGGCGGGCGCGCTGTGCATGCAGTTCCTGATCGACGACGGCACCTGGTGGCAGGGGCTGCTGCTCGGCCTCGCGGTCGCCGTCAGCGCCACCCTCGGCGACCTGGGCGAGTCCATGATCAAGCGGGACCTGGGCATCAAGGACATGGGCACCCTGCTCCCCGGCCACGGCGGCATCATGGACCGCCTGGACTCCCTGCTGCCCACGGCTCCGGTGGTGTGGCTGCTGCTGGTGATCTTCGTCGGCAGCTGACCCCGCCGGTCCCGGACCTCTTCGAGCCCCCGCGTCCCGCCGGACGCGGGGGCTCGGCCCGTCGCGGGAAGGGCCCGGCCGCCCCGAGCACGTCCGCCGCCGTTCCCTCGCCCTGTCCGGCGCGTGCACGCATGGGTAGGGTTCTGCCATGGCGCAGGCACGGCTGGGGGACGACGGCAGGTACCGGGGTGAACTGCCGTGCCGATGGTGCGACACCTTGATCGACCAGGGCGGGCGGCGCAAACCGCGTCTGTACTGCCGGATGTCCCACCGTTGGAAGAGCTATGGCTCCTGGGCCGTGGCTCTGGTCGGGGGACTGTTCTGAGCGTTCCCGGGCGCCCTCGGCAGGCCCGCGCGGTCACCCGATGGGATCTGCGACCCTGGTACCGCCGTGCCCAAGCCCGGAGACCTGGCAGTGACCGGGCAGCGAAAAGCCCCCTACCAGCACGTTCGGCGCGGATAGGGGCCTGGCTCGGGTCACTGGGCCGTCTCCGGGCCGTGCGGGGGTGCTCGACGACGACCAACGCTGACAACCACCGACAGCCAAGTCGCAGGTCGCAGCGTTGATCGAGTGCACGGCTGCAGGTCAGAGACTCGGCCCTTCACTTCTTCGGCTACTGGTGGCACTCGACGGCGTTGACTCGCCCATTAAGACTCCACCGACCTACGCGATACAGTGCCCGCCGTTCCGCACCAGCGACCAGGAGAGCCCGTGTCGATGTTGTCAGGCAACGATCTCGGCCCTCTGCCGCCACTGGGCGGATCCGTCGACTCCCGCCCGCGTCCGGGTTTCCCAGGCGGCCTCATGCGACGCTGTGCCGCTGTCGCCATCGACCTTCCCCTTGCCGCGGTCGTGGTCCTGGGCCCTCTTCTGGCGCTGGACCGGATACTCCAGGTCTTCGCCGTCCCGGACGACCGGGCGGGAACCCTCTGGCTCACTGCAGCCGTCGTCTGGACCCTTGTCTTCGTCCTGGGATACTCGCCGGTATGCGTCTCACGCTGGGGCGGCACCTTGGGCAAGCGCACGATGGGTGTGGAGGTGGTTCGCGCGAGTGACGGCGCACGGCTCGGCTATGGACCCGCAGTTCTACGGCACATCATCAACCTGGTGGTGACGACTGTGCCGATATTCCTTGTCGCCCACGTGTCCGCGATCAACCTCAGTGCGAGCCGCCGGGGCATGCACGACAAGGCTGTCGGCAGTGCGGTGATCCATCGCAGGTGAGGGCGGTTCCGATCGGCGGCTGTTCCAACCCAGCGGCGTGCCCGCTGTGTGCCCGATCCGGCGGAAAGCAGCGGGGACTCACGGGGAACGGCGGGCATCACAGCGCTCCGCACCAGGTCAGAGGCTTCCCAGGTCAGGCCGCATCCGCATCCGCGATCTTCCAAACTAGTCTCCGATGCTTCCCGAAGCTCTTGGTTTCGGGCGCAAGCTCCGCATGAAGAGCGGCACCGACAACAGGAGCAGGGCTCCTTCGACGGCCAGGCTGACCAGCCCAAGCGGCTCTGTCCAATTGCCGATGTCATCGCTGTAGTCGGGCAGTCCTGGCCCTCTGGAGAGGATGTAGCCCACCAGGGGGCCGAGGGCGACCCCGACCGCCAGCAGCCATCCCAGTCGTACGAGGCCGAGGAGAAGCAGTACCGCCGCGACCACAGCCGCGATCTCCAGGACGTGGTAGGCGATGCCTATGTAGGAGGGGTCCCTCGTTGCCGTGATGCCGCCTTGGTCCACAACGTGGATACCGGCCACCACAAGGCACAGCAGAGATCCCGCCCACCGGGCCACCCAGGTGGCTTCCGGCACCATGGCAGTGCGGTGTGACATGCGAAGGCACCTTCTCCTTCATTCAGGGCCGGGGAACCTGTCGCGCCACAGTCACCTCTGGCTGGCTCTTGAACAGGCAACGGGACGGCCCCATGCCACTCCCAGCCTCAGCGGGCAATCGTTCGCTGTCGATCCCCGCAGTGCAGACGAGTGATGCAGGCTGCCGTCGATCAACCGGCCGGTCCCTCGTGATCAGCTCTGGGCCGTCTCTGGGCCGTCCGAGGCCGCTCAGTGGCGACCGGTGACGACTGCTGACGACAGTCGTCGTGAGTGACAGTCCCAGGTCACCCGGTTGGATCTGCGACACTGGTACCGCCATGCCTAAGCCCGGAGAACTCACTTTTGTCGCGCCGCGCGGAGCCAAGAAGCCGCCGCGGCACCTTGCCGACCTCACGCCGGCCGAGCGCAAGGAGGCGGTCGCAGCGGCCGGTGAGAAGCCGTTTCGCGCCAAGCAGCTCTCGCAGCACTACTTCGCGCGGTACGCGCACGACCCGGAGCAGTGGACCGACATTCCCGCCGGTTCCCGCGCCAAGCTCCAGGAAGCGCTGCTTCCCGAGCTGATGACGGTCGTCCGGCACCTGTCGACCGACCAGGGCACCACCCGCAAGACGCTGTGGAAGCTGTTCGACGGAACGCTCGTCGAGTCGGTGCTCATGCGGTACCCGGACCGGGTGACGATGTGCATCAGCTCGCAGGCGGGCTGCGGCATGAACTGCCCCTTCTGCGCGACCGGTCAGGCCGGGCTCGACCGGAACCTGTCCACCGCGGAGATCGTGCACCAGATCGTGGACGGCATGCGGGCGCTGCGGGACGGAGAGGTCCCCGGAGGTCCGGCCCGGCTGAGCAACATCGTCTTCATGGGGATGGGCGAGCCGCTCGCCAACTACAACCGGGTGGTGGGTTCGATCCGTCGTCTGACCGACCCGGAGCCCGACGGGCTCGGGCTGTCGCAGCGCGGGATCACCGTCTCGACCGTCGGGCTGGTGCCGGCGATCAACCGGTTCTCCGACGAGGGCTTCAAGTGCCGCCTCGCCATCTCCCTGCACGCGCCCGACGACGAACTGCGCGACACCCTCGTCCCCGTGAACACGCGGTGGAAGGTGCGCGAGGTCCTCGACGCCGGTTTCGAGTACGCGGCCAAGTCGGGGCGGCGGCTGTCCATCGAGTACGCGCTGATCCGGGACATCAACGACCAGGCGTGGCGTGGCGACCGGCTCGGGCGGCTGCTGAAGGGCAGGCCCGTGCACGTCAACCTCATCCCGCTCAACCCGACGCCCGGCTCCCAGTGGACCGCCTCACGGCCCGAGGACGAGAAGGCGTTCGTGGACGCGATCGCCGCACACGGTGTGCCGGTGACGATCCGGGACACCCGTGGACAGGAGATCGACGGGGCCTGTGGCCAGCTCGCCGCGAGCGAGAGGTAGCCTGGCCGGCGTAGAAGACGTTGTAAGGACAACAACTTCATATCGGGTAAACATACGTTCATATTCCGACAGGGGAGCGCCACAGCGCTGAGAGTGCGGCATCCGGCCGCAGACCCTCCGAACCTCGCCCAGGTCATTCTGGGTAGGGAGATCGGTCATCACTCGAGCTGTTGTGCCCTGTCCGGGGCACCCGTGAGGGGTCCCGGACAGGGCCGCGTCTCTTCCTGGTCACCCCCAGGAGGAATCCGGTGAATCCGGTGAGCATCACCAAGAAGGTCACGATCCTGGCCGTCGGGCTGGGCCTGGTCACCCTGTCCGCCTGCGGCTCGTCCGGCGGCGACGACCAGGAGTCCGGGTCCGGCGGGTCCGGGACCGTGACCCTCGTCAGCCACAACTCGTGGGCCGCGTCGAAGGACGTCATCGCCGCCTTCGAGAAGCAGTCCGGCTACAAGGTCAAGGTCCTGGAGGACGGCGACGCCGGATCGGCCGTGAACAAGGCGATCCTGACCAAGGACAACCCCCAGGGCGACGTCTTCTTCGGCGTCGACAACACCCTGCTGTCCCGCGCTCTCGACAACGGGCTGTTCCAGTCGTACGAGGCCGAGGGTTCCGACCTGATCCTTCCCGAGTACCGCGTCGACGAGGGCAAGCACCGGGTCACGCCGATCGACACCGGCGACGTCTGCGTCAACTACGACAAGGAGTGGTTCAGCGAGCGCGATCTGACCCCGCCGAAGACCTTCGACGACCTGATCAAGCCCGAGTACGAGAACCTCCTGGTCGTCGAGAACGCCTCCACCTCCTCGCCCGGCCTCGGCTTCCTCCTCGGCACCGCCGCGAAGTACGGGGACGAAGGCTGGACGGACTACTGGAAGAAGCTCAAGGCCAACGGCGTGAAGGTGGTCGACGGCTGGGAGCAGGCCTACAACGAGGAGTTCTCCGGCTCGGCCGGCGGCAAGCAGGCCAAGGGGGACCGGCCGCTGGTGGTGTCCTACGCCTCCTCCCCGCCCGCCGAGGTGATCTACGCCGACCCGAAGCCGACGACCGCTCCCACCGGTGTCGCCGACGGCACCTGCTTCCGTCAGATCGAGTACGCGGGGCTGCTCAGCAACGCGAAGAACCCCGAGGGCGGCAAGGCACTGCTCGACTTCCTGCTCACCAAGGAGTTCCAGGCCGACATGCCGCTCAACATGTTCGTCTACCCGGTGCGGGAGGGCGCCCAGGTGCCCGAGGAGTTCACGAAGTACGGGCCGCAGGCGAAGGACCCGGAGACGATGGACCCGGCGAGGATCGCCGAGAACCGTGACCAGTGGGTCAAGTCGTGGACCTCGCTCGTACTGAAGTGAGCCGGACCGCCGCCGTGCGAGGGCACGGGCGGAGGCGGTGGCGCGGGAGTGCGGCGCGGCTCGGCCTGATGGCCGTGCCCGTCGCGTTCTTCGCCGTCTTCTTCGCCTACCCCGTCACCGCGATCGTCGCGCGCGGTCTGAAGGCCGACGGGGTCTGGCAGCTCGGGCGGATCGGGGACGTACTGGCGCAGTCCGACGTCCGGCAGGTGCTGTGGTTCACCACCTGGCAGGCGCTGGTCTCCACCGCCCTCACCCTGGTGATCGCCCTGCCCGGCGCGTATGTCCTCGCCCGCTTCGACTTCCCCGGCAGACAACTGCTGCGGGCGGTGGTCACCGTCCCCTTCGTGCTGCCGACGGTCGTCGTCGGTACGGCGTTCATGGCGCTCGTCGGGCGCGGCGGCCTCCTCGACGAGTTGTGGGGCGTCCGGCTGGACACCACCGTGTGGGCGATCCTGCTCGCGCACGTGTTCTTCAACTACGCCGTCGTCGTGCGGACCGTGGGCGGACTCTGGGGGCAGCTCGACCCGCGCCAGGAGGAGGCCGCGCGGATGCTCGGCGCCTCGCGGTTCACGGCCTGGCGGACCGTCACCCTGCCCGCGCTCGCGCCCGCCGTGGCCGCCGCGGCGCTGATGGTCTTCCTGTTCACCTTCACCTCCTTCGGCGTGGTGCAGATCCTCGGCGGGCCCACCTTCGCCACCCTCGAAGTGGAGATCTACCGGCAGACCTCGGAGATCTTCGACCTGTCCACCGCCGCCGTCCTGACGATGATCCAGTTCGTCGCGGTGGGCGCGATCCTCGCCCTGCACGCCTGGACCGTACGGCGGCGGGAGACCGCGCTGCGCCTGGTGGACGCCTCCATGACCGCACGCCGGCCGCGCGGCGGTGGGCAGTGGGCGCTGCTCGCCGGGGTCGTCGCCACCGTCGCCGTCCTGCTGCTCCTGCCCCTCGCGGTGCTGGTGGAACGGTCCTTCGGCGACGCCGGGGCCGGCTACTACCGGGCGCTGACCCGGGACGACGGGGGAGTGTTCCTGGTCGCGCCGATCGAGGCGGTCGGCAACTCCCTGCAGTACGCGGCCCTGGCCACCGTCATCGCCGTGCTGATCGGCTCCCTGGCGTCCGTCGCGCTCACCCGGCGGGACGCGGGGCGGCTGGTGCGCGGCTTCGACGCCCTGCTGATGCTGCCGCTCGGGGTGTCCGCCGTGACCGTCGGCTTCGGGTTCCTGATCGCTCTCGACGAGCCGCCACTGGACCTGAGATCCTCCTGGATCCTGGTGCCGCTCGCACAGGCGCTGGTCGGCGTCCCGTTCGTCGTGCGGACCATGCTGCCCGTGCTGCGGGCCGTGGACGTACGGCTGCGGGAGGCGGCGGCGGTGCTCGGGGCGTCGCCGTGGCGGGCCTGGCGTGAGGTGGACCTGCCGATGGTGCGGCGGGCGATGCTCATCGCGGCCGGGTTCGCCTTCGCGGTGTCGCTGGGCGAGTTCGGCGCGACGGTGTTCATCGCGCGGCCGGACCACCCGACCCTGCCGGTGGCCGTGGCGCGGCTGCTCGGCCGGCCGGGGGACCTCAACTACGGCCAGGCGATGGCCCTGTCGACGATTCTGATGATCGTGTGCGCGGTGGCGCTGCTGGCGCTGGAGCGGCTGCGGACCGACCGATCCGGGGAGTTCTAGATGCTGTTGAGCCTCGAGGCCGCCACCGTCCGGTTCGGCGGACGGGCGGTGCTGGACGCCGTCGACCTGGGGGTCGCCGAGCACGAGATCGTGTGCGTGCTCGGACCCAGTGGCAGCGGCAAGTCCACGCTGCTGCGGGCGGTGGCCGGGCTGCAGCCCCTCGACGCGGGGCGGATCTCGCTCGCCGGGCGCGACCAGGCGGACGTGCCCGCGCACCGGCGCGGGGTCGGGCTGATGTTCCAGGACCACCAGCTGTTCCCGCAGCGGGACGTGGGCGGCAACGTGGCCTTCGGACTGCGGATGCGTGGCACGTCACGGACCGAACAGGACGGCCGTGTGGAGGAGTTGCTGAACCTCGTCGGACTCCCCGGGGCGGCCGGGCGGGCGGTGGCGGCGCTGTCCGGCGGCGAGCAGCAACGTGTCGCCCTGGCCCGCGCCCTGGCGCCCAGCCCGAGGCTGCTGATGCTCGACGAACCGCTCGGCCAGCTCGACCGGACGCTCAGAGAGCGGCTGGTCGTCGAACTGCGTGAGCTGTTCGGCCGGTTGGGCACCACCGTGCTCGCCGTGACGCACGACCAGGGTGAGGCGTTCGCGCTGGCCGACCGGGTCGTGGTGATGCGGGACGGACGAATCGCCCAGTCCGGTACGCCCCTTGAGGTGTGGCAGCGTCCGGCCGACGCGTTCGTGGCCCGCTTCCTGGGTTTCGAGAACGTGGTCGAGGCGACGGTCGGCGCGGACGTCGCGGTGACGCCGTGGGGCAAGGTCCCGGTGCCGGCGGCCACCCCGCAGGGCACGCGGACACTGCTCGTCCGGCCCGCCGGGGTCCGGCTGGTCCCGGCCGAGACGGGCCTGCGCTGCACGGTGACCGCGCGCACCTTCCGGGGCACCCATGTCGCGGTCCGCCTCCAGCCCGAGGCGGCGCCCCGGCTGGAGGCCGCCTGCGCGCTCCGAGCGGCACCGGAGGTCGGGGACGAGATCGGGGTGGAGTTCGACGCGGCCGAGGTCGTCGTACTGGACTGACCCGCGGCAGAAGCGCGACGGCCCGCCCCCGGCGGGGACGGACCGTCCGGCCGGCGTGAGGCGTCAGCTGTCGCTGCTCGTCCCGCGACGGCGCATGCCGAGGAAGACCGCACCGCCACCGACGGCGACCAGGGCCACCGCGATACCGGCGATCAGACCGGTGTTGGAGTCCGCGCCGGTCTCGGCGAGGTTCGAGTCACCGACGGCGGGCGACGGAGCGTTGTCCGAGGTGCCCGCCGGGGCGGGGCTCTCGGGCTCCGACTCCGACGGATTCGGCGTGCCGGGCTCCTCCGAGTCCTCGGCCGGGGTCGAGGCGGAGGCCGACGGCTCCGGAGCGGGGGTCTTCGGAGCCGAGGTCCCGGGAGCCGGGGTCTCCTCCTCTCCCTTGCAGGCCGTGGCCGGGGTGGTCAGGTTCGGCTTGATGTCCTCGTCCACGTAGGGCGCGGCCTTGACGTGGATGCGGTACTCGGCGCTGGGCTTCCAGTCCTCCTCGAAGGTGATGGTGACGCCCTTGCGGGAGCCCTTGACCACCTGCTCGCCGACCTTCTTCTCGTCGGCGCCGTTGTTCTCCAGGAACACGGTGACGGTGGCGGGGACGCCGGCCGGGTCCACGTCGGTGACGGTGATGACACCGTTGTCACCGACGCACTTGGCTTCGGCCGAGAAGTCGATGATGTCGCAGGCGGCCGCGCTGCCTGCGAGACCGACGGTGAGCGCGGCCGACGCGGAGACGGCACCGAGGGCGCGCACGGTACGTGCGACGGTACGGCGCGAGGCCGTACGGCGTGATACGGGCAGAAATGCCACGTTTGTCCTTTGCGGGATACGTAAGTGCGGGGAGTTGGCGGAGAGTTGACGGAGCATCAGCACTCCCGCGAGGCTCCCAGGTCTATAAGCGGCGCATAAGTGGTGTCAACGCATATGCCGACAGCAGGACATGGCTTTGCCTTTTCATTGCCCGCCCGGGCGTTTCAACGCCTCCGAAGCCGCCTCGACCCGCTCCGGAGGCGTCGGGAAGGAGGGCGGCACGAGCGGGGAGCGTCTCCCCCTCCCGCTCGTGCCGTGCCGCACGTGCCTCGCCTCAGCCCTCCACGACGGACGGGTCCATCCACACGATCTCCCAGGTGTGGCCGTCCGGGTCGTCGAAGGCGCGGCCGTACATGAAGCCCTGGTCCTGGGTCTCGCCGCTGACCGAGCCGCCCGCCGCGACGGCCTTCTCGACCAGTTCGTCGACCTTCTCGCGGCTCTCGGAGCTCAGGGCCAGCAGCACCTCACTGGTCTTCGCGGAGTCGGCGATCTCCTTCTTCGTGAACTCCGCGTAGCGCTGCCTGGTGTGCAGCATCGCCACGATGGTGTCGCTGATCACGACGGAGGCGGTGTTCTCGTCGCTGAACTGCGCGTTGATCGAGTAACCGAGCTCCGTGAAGAACCTCTTCGAGGCGTCGAGGTCGTCGACAGCCAGGTTCACGAAGATCATCTGCTGGTACATGTCGGGTCTCTCCTGGGAGTGCCGGGTTCCGCGGTGTTCGACGGGTAGACCGGGGGCCGCCCCGGAACTCATCGCCCGGCGGGAGAGGTCCCCTTCGCGTTCTCCCGCCCCTCAGACGGACAGGGGCAGCGCCGACAACCCGGCCGCGGTCACGGTCAGCGGCCCGAACAGGGCGAGGAGCGCGCCGGCCCTCAGAATCGCGGCCCGGCGTGGGGTCGAGGCGGGAGCGCCCAGACGCAGCAGCGCGGCCGTGGTACCGGCGTGCGCCTGCTTGGCCTCGACGGCGGCCGTCAGCAGGGTCGCCACGGTGCAGCCCGTCACCACCAGCACCCCGAGCAGGGTGAGCGGCCCTGCTGACAGGCCGTCGGCGTGGTAGTGCCGGCCCATGGCGTACGCGGCCGACAGCACGGCGCAGACCACACCCAGCGGACGGCCGATCCGGGTGGCCTCCGTCATGAGGATCCGACCGGCCAGCAGCCGCAGGACACCCGGGCGGACCGACTGCAGCAGACGGCCGCACAGATGGGTGAGACCGGGGCCGATCAAGGTGAGGCCGACGACGGTCAGCGCCAGTCCGGCCAGGGCCCCGGGCCGGTCCCCGGGGGAGACGGCGGCACCGCCACGGCTCGCGTAGGTCTCCACGGCCAGTCCTGCGGCCAGTCCCGCGGCCAGCGCGGCGATGCCCCAGGGCAGGCCGGGCGGTGCCGAGCGGGCGCCGGGCGGGACGGCGGTCGGCTCCCCGGCGGCCGGCGCGGGGCCGTCGCTCGCACCGTCCGGCCCGTGCACCGGCACCCGCGTCTCCTCCGGGGCGGCCTCCGGTTCCTGTCGCCGTCGGCCGTGGGGCGCCGCCGCCAGGTGCCTGCCGAAGCGTCCGTACGCCCCGAACGTCTCCCGCTCCGCGGTACTCCGGTACGCGCCGAAGCGTCCGTACGTCCGCCCCGCAGGGGACGCGCCCGTGGTCCGCCCCGCAGGGGACGCGCCCGGGGCCCGCTCCGCACGGGGCGCGTCCGTGGCCTGCTCGCGTGGACGCAGGGCCCAGGCCACCGCCGCCGACGCGTTCACCGGCAGCAGCGCCAGCAGCATCAGGGCCGCCGGGAGCGGCAGGGGCCTGCCCGTGGCCAGGAACTCGGTGGCGGCTCCGTCGACGGGCATCCTGGTGAGGTCGCCGCGCAGTTGGAGGAAGACGAGGAGGGCGACCACCGACCCCAGGGTGCAGGCCAGGGCCGTGGTCGTCGCGGAGACGGCCATCAGCCGGACGGGGCCGAGGCCGAGCGCCGAGAGCCCGGGCCGGGGTCCGGTCGCCGGGTCGGTCCGGGCCACCGCGACGGCGAGGTACACCGTGGCCGCCAGCGGGGCCGCGCACCAGGCCAGCCGGAGCAGTGAGGCGGACGGCGTGTCCGGGTGGCCGATCGCGTGGCCGAGAGTGCACAGGAGCAGAAAGCCCGTGCCCGCGGAGGCGACTGCGACCAGAAGGCGGCGCAGCTGGACGGCGAGACGGGCGCCTCGGGTCAGACGGAGAGCGAGCACGTGGCCCGGCCCTTCGTCTCGACGGTCCCGGAGACCGGAGGCAGGTGTACGGTGCGCACCCGGCGCCCGTCGAGCAGCGAGACGGTGCGGTCGGCGAGGGCCGCGACGTCCGTGTCGGAGGTCGCGAGGAGCACCGTGATGCCGTGCGAACGGGCCGCCGTGGTGAGCGCGCGCAGGACGTGCCGGCGGTCGGTGCGGTGCAGCGGCGCGGTCGGCTCGTCGGCGAACAGCACCGAGGGGGCCGGGGCGAGGGCACGGGCGATGCAGACCCGCTGGCGCTCCGCGTGCACCAGGTCCGCGGGGCGCTTGCGGGCCTGGTCGTCGATGTCGAGGCGCTTCAGCCACTCCATGGCCGTCGACTTGGCTTGGCGCCGGGCGGCGCCGCGCAGCATCAGGGGGAGGGCGGTGTTCTCCCAGACGTTCAGCTCGGGGACGAGTACCGGTGCAGGATCGATCCAGCCGAAGCGTTCCCGGCGCAGCCGCTCGCGGGCGGCGGGGGTCATCGTGTGCACGGGCACGCTGTTGAACCAGACCTCGCCGCTGCGCACGGGCACCAGTCCGGAGAGACACCGCAGCAGGGTCGTTTTTCCACTGCCGCGAGGGCCCCCGACGGCGAGGATCTCGCCTTCCCCGACACCGAGCGAGACCCCGCTCAGACCGGGAGAACCGTCCTTGTGCCGGAAGTTCAGGGCGCGTGCCCAGAGCACGTCGTTGTCCGGTGGGGCCACCATGGCGTACACCTCGGTTCGGATCAGAAATGCCGTGCGAGATCTGTGAAATCCCCCATGCGGGGGAACGAAGGCAAGGCCGATCGGTCACTGGGCACGCTAGGCAGGACGCGGCGGGAGGCCGGACAGCACGCGGCCCCGGACCGCCGTTTCTCACTCGAACGGGCGGCACCGGGGCCGTGATTGATCATTCCAGCCGAAGATCACAGCGACGGATCACCGTGGCGGATCACGGCGGCGGATCGCAGCGGTGGGTCACAGCTTCGTCCATGCCTCCGACAGCGTGGCGCGCAGGATCTGCTCGATCTCGTCGAAGGTCTCCTGGTCGGAGATCAGCGGCGGGGCGAGCTGGACGACCGGGTCGCCGCGGTCGTCGGCACGGCAGTACAGGCCGTTCTCGTACAGCTTCTTGGACAGGAAGCCGTACAGGACGCGCTCGGTCTCCTCGTCGTCGAAGGTCTCCTTGGTGTGCTTGTCCTTGACCAGTTCGATGCCGTAGAAGAAGCCGTTGCCGCGGACGTCGCCGACGATCGGCAGGTCGTACAGCTTCTCCAGCGTCGAGCGGAAGGCGCCCTCGTTGTCCAGGACGTGCTGGTTGAGGCCCTCGCGCGCGAACAGGTCGAGGTTGGCCACGGCCACCGCGGCCGAGACGGGGTGGCCGCCGAAGGTGTAGCCGTGCAGGAAGACGTTGTCGCCCCGGTAGAACGGCTCGGCGAGGCGGTCCGAGACGATGCACGCGCCGATGGGCGAGTAGCCCGAGGTCATGCCCTTGGCGCAGGTGATCATGTCCGGGACGTAGCCGAACTTGTCGCAGGCGAACGTCGTGCCCAGGCGGCCGAAGGCGCAGATGACCTCGTCGGAGACGAGGAGCACGTCGTACTGGTCGCAGATCTCCCGGACCCGCTGGAAGTATCCGGGCGGCGGCGGGAAGCAGCCGCCCGCGTTCTGCACCGGCTCCAGGAAGACCGCGGCGACCGTGTCCGGGCCCTCGAAGAGGATCTGCTGCTCGATCTGGTCGGCGGCCCAGCGGCCGAACGCCTCCGGGTCGTCGCCGTGGAGCGGAGCCCGGTAGATGTTGGTGTTCGGCACCTTGTGCGCGCCCGGCACCAGCGGCTCGAACGGGGCCTTGAGTGCCGGCAGGCCGGTGATCGACAGGGCCCCCTGCGGGGTGCCGTGGTAGGCCACCGCGCGGGAGATGACCTTGTACTTGGTCGGCTTGCCGGTCAGCTTGAAGTACTGCTTGGCGAGCTTCCAGGCGGTCTCCACCGCCTCACCGCCGCCCGTGGTGAAGAAGACCTTGTTCAGGTCGCCCGGGGCCTCGTCGGCGAGCCGCTCGGCCAGCTCCACGGCCTTGGGGTGGGCGTAGGACCAGACGGGGAAGAAGGACAGTTCCTGCGCCTGCTTGAAGGCGGTCTCGGCGAGTTCGACGCGGCCGTGTCCTGCCTGGACCACGAACAGGCCGGCGAGACCGTCGAGGTACCGCTTGCCCTTGTCGTCGTAGATGTGGGTGCCCTCGCCGCGGACGATGGTGGGGACGGGGGAGTTCTCGTACGAGGACATGCGGGTGAAGTGCATCCACAGGTGGTCGTACGCGGACCTGCTGAGGTCGCTGGGATCCTTGGGGCTGTCGGTGCTCACGATCATCGGGTTCCCCACATGTAGGTCTGCTTCTTGAGCTTGAGGTAGACGAAACTCTCGGTGGAGCGCACACCGGGCACGGCCCTGATGCGTCGGTTGATGACCTCCAGAAGGTGGTCGTCGTCCTCGCAGACGATCTCGACCATGAGGTCGAAGGAGCCCGCGGTCATCACCACGTACTCGCACTCGTCCATGGCGCTCAGCGCGTCGGCGACGGACTCCACGTCCCCCTCGACGTTGACACCGACCATCGCCTGCCGGCGGAAGCCCACGGTGAGCGGGTCCGTGACGGCGACGATCTGCATCACGCCGTGGTCGAGCAGTTTCTGGACGCGCTGGCGCACGGCCGCCTCCGACAGACCGACGGCCTTGCCGATCGCGGCGTACGGCCGTCGGCCGTCCTCCTGGAGCTGCTCGATGATGGCGAGGGAGACGGCGTCCAGGTGTGGGCCGCCGCCGTTCTTGGACTCGCGGGAGTCCCTCGGTTCTGCGCTTCGACTGGCCACATGGTCACTGTGCACGACGTCTCGGCCGTTTCGCAAGGCGCATTCGATGAAATCCGTTGTCTTAAGGGTTTCAGTTTGCGGATTTCGCAGGTGCGGAGCGGGTGGGGGTGTTGAAAACGTCAGCGGTCCGTCTAGGGTGGGTGTCTCAGAGGTTGGACACCTCGGACACCCACGAGGAGCACCAGGAGGGCCTGCAGTGAGTACCGAGCTGCGTCGTCTGCGCAACTACATCGGCGGTGAGTTCCGCGACGCCGCCGACGGACGGACCACCGAGGTGGTCAACCCCGTGACGGGTGAGGCGTACGCGACCGCGCCGCTGTCCGGGCAGGCGGATGTGGACGCCGCGATGGCGGCCGCCGCCGAGGCCTTCCCCGGCTGGCGCGACACCACGCCGGCCGAGCGGCAGAAGGCCCTGCTGAAGGTCGCGGACGCCTTCGAGGAGCGCGCCGAGGAACTGATCGCGGCCGAGGTGGAGAACACGGGCAAGCCCATCGGGCTGACCCGCACCGAGGAGATCCCGCCGATGGTCGACCAGATCCGCTTCTTCGCGGGCGCGGCGCGGATGCTCGAGGGCAGGGGCGCCGGCGAGTACATGGAGGGGCTGACCTCCTTCGTGCGCCGCGAACCGGTCGGCGTCTGCGCCCAGGTCGCCCCCTGGAACTACCCGATGATGATGGCCGTGTGGAAGTTCGCCCCGGCGATCGCGGCGGGCAACACGGTCGTTCTGAAGCCGTCCGACACCACGCCGGCCTCCACCGTCCTGCTCGCCGAGATCCTCGGCTCGGTCCTGCCCAAGGGCGTCTTCAACGTCATCTGCGGCGACCGCGACACCGGCCGCATGATGGTCGAGCACGAGACCCCGGCGATGGCGTCCATCACCGGTTCGGTGCGCGCCGGCATGCAGGTCGCCGAGGCCGCGTCCAAGGACCTCAAGCGCGTCCACCTGGAACTGGGCGGCAAGGCTCCGGTGGTGGTCTTCGAGGACACCGACATCGCCAAGGCCGTCGAGGACATCTCCGTCGCGGGCTTCTTCAACGCCGGCCAGGACTGCACGGCCGCCACCCGCGTCCTCGTCCACGAGTCGATCCACGACGAGTTCGTCTCCGCGCTCGCCAAGGCGGCGGCCGACACCAAGACCGGCATGCCCGACGACGAGGACGTTCTCTTCGGTCCGCTCAACAACCCCCACCAGCTCGAGCAGGTGGAGGGCTTCATCGAGCGGCTGCCCGCGCACGCGCGCGTGGAGGCCGGCGGCAAGCGCGTCGGGGAGCGGGGCTTCTTCTACGCGCCGACCGTCGTCTCGGGCCTGAAGCAGGACGACGAGATCATCCAGAAGGAGGTCTTCGGCCCGGTCATCACCGTCCAGACCTTCGCCGACGAGGACCAGGCCGTCGAGTACGCCAACGGCGTCGAGTACGCGCTGGCCTCCTCGGTGTGGACCAAGGACCACTCCCGCGCGATGCGCATGTCCAAGAAGCTCGACTTCGGCTGCGTGTGGATCAACACCCACATCCCGCTGGTCGCGGAGATGCCGCACGGCGGCTTCAAGAAGTCGGGCTACGGAAAGGACCTGTCGGGGTACGGCTTCGAGGACTACACGCGCATCAAGCACGTGATGACGTCGCTGGACGCGTAGCGCTCCGCTGGGGAGAGCCGGACGAACCACCTCCTGGGCGCCGTTCGGCTTCCGTCGGTCGGAGGCCGCGGGTTGTAGGTGGCTGGTCGCGCCCACGTGGCGGTAGCCGCACGTGTCACTGCCCCGCGCCCCTTCGGGTCGGGGGGCAGTGACACGGCTGGGCGTTCATGACCGTGGGTGGCCTGTCCCGCCGTCGCGCAGGGCGCACAGGAGGTCGACGCGGTTGGTCGTGATCGAGTCGGCGCCCATCGCCAGCAGGCGGCGCATGGAGCGGCGGGTGTCCGGGGTCCACACGGACAGCAGGTAGCCGTCGCGGTGGACGCGGTCGGCCAGGGCCCGGTCGACCAGGCTGAAGCGGTAGTTCAGCCAGCGCGGGCGGATCGCCTCCAGGAGGCCGGCGCGCGGTGGGGCCAGCGTCGTGCGGGTGAGGGCGATCTCGGCGGACGGGTCCACCGCGCGCACGGCGAGCATGGTGGCGGCGCCCGCGCAGTAGTACACGCGGTCCCGGGCCCCGTGCTCCCGTACGACGTCCATGATCCGGCGCACCGCCCGCGGGTGTGGGGCGCCCGGCAGGTCCAGCAGGGCCCTGCTGCCCTCGGTCGCCGACAGCGCGTCCGACAGGGTCGGCACGCCGCCGTCGGTCAGGCCGCGCACCTCCTCCCAGGACAGTGACCGCAGCGGGCGGTCGTGCTCCCAGATCCGCTTCAGCGTCTCGTCGTGCAGCAGCACCGGCACGCCGTCCCGGGTGAGGCGTACGTCGAACTCGACCGCGTCCGCGCCCCGGTGGAGCGCGGAACGCAGCGAGGCGAGCGTGTTCTCGCGGACGTGGTAGGGGTCGCCGCGGTGGGCCACGGCGGTCACGTTGTGCATGGCGGCCCTTCGCAAGGTCGGTTCGTCACGGGGTGGCCGGTTCGCCGGGGCGGTCAGCGGGCGAGCCAGGACGTGGTGTAGGAGTCGATCTCGGCGGCCAGCCTCGCCTTGGCGGGTCGGTCCAGGAAGGACGCCTCCACCGCGTTCTTCGCCAGTTCGGCCAGGCCCCGTTCGTCGAGGTCCAGCAGCCGCGCGGCGATCAGGTACTCGTGGTTGAGGTCGGTGCCGAACATCGGCGGGTCGTCGGAGTTGACGGTCACCAGGACACCGGCCCGGACGAACTCCTTGACGGGGTGTTCGTCGAGGGTGCGGACCGCGCGGGTGGCGATGTTGGAGGTGGGGCACACCTCCAACGCGATGCGCCGCTCGGCGAGATGCGCGAGCAGTTCGGGGTCCCGGGCGGCGCTGGTGCCGTGCCCGATCCGCTCGGCGCGCAGATCGCGCAGGGCGTCCCACACCGTTTCCGGGCCGGTGGTCTCACCGGCGTGCGGCACCGAGTGCAGGCCCGCGGCGATGGCACGGTCGAAGTACGGCTTGAACTGCGGCCGGGGCACCCCGATCTCGGGCCCGCCCAGGCCGAAGGAGACCAGGCCCTCCGGGCGCAGCCGGTCGTCGGTGGCGAGCCGCGTCGTCTCCTCGGCGGACTCCAGACCCGCCTCGCCGGGGATGTCGAAGCACCAGCGCAGCACCGTCCCGAACTCGGCCTCGGCCGCCTTGCGGGCGTCCTCGATCGCGTCCATGAAGGCACGCGCGTCGATCCCGCGGCGGGTCGACGAGAACGGGGTGATGGTCAGCTCGGCGTACCGCACCTGCTGCCGGGCCAGTTCACGTCCCACCTCGTAGGTGAGGAGCCGGACGTCCTCGGGCGTGCGGATCAGGTCGACGACGGACAGGTACACGTCGATGAAGTGGGCGAAGTCCGTGAAGGTGAAGTAGTCGGCGAGCGCCTCGGGGTCGGTGGGGACCCTGGAGTCGGGGTGGCGGGCGGCCAGCTCCGAGACGATGCGGGGGGAGGCGGACCCGACGTGGTGCACGTGCAGTTCGGCCTTGGGCAGTCCGGCGATGAAGGCACGCGGGGCATGGCCCGGTGTTGCGGTGGCCGTGACGAGGTGGTCGGTCATTGTTCCTCCCCCAAGCGGCGTCCTCGGCCGGTGTGCGGCGGGACGCGGGTGATCGGCTGATCGGTGGATCGGGGATCATCGTAGGACGGGTGCGCCCGGCGGGGCGCGGGGGTCGTAACATGGCGGGACGTTCGACGGAGGGGGTCCAGCGCATGTCCGACGACGCGCAGGTGCCGGAGGCGCGGGGGAGCACGACGGGCGGCACACCGCCCCGCAGCCCGCATGACCATGACGACGTGTGGGCGGCGCCGGCCGACAGCGGGGCCGCTCGGGCGCAGCCGCCCCAGGCCCCGCCGCGGGACGTGGCGCCCCCGGTGACGCAGATCGATCTGGGCGGGCAGGTCGCACCCGGACCGCCGGACTCCACCGGAGCCGTCGACCCGTGGGCGCTCCCGGAGTTCGACCCGCCGGCCTCCGGCGCGGGTACGACCGGTGCGTCGGCCCCCGGCGCGTCCTCCGTGCACGAGCAGCAGACGATGACGTCCTTCCCCGCGATGGACGACCCCGCCCCGCCGCCCGCCCAGCCCTGGGTCGGCCCCGCCACCCCGCAGGCACCGATACCGCCCGTCGGCCCCGGCGCGGCAGCCCCCAACCCCTTCGCGCCCCCGGTCGCCGACCCGCTCCCGCCGCCGCCCGTCGCCCCCGACGGCCCCGGCCGGGTTCCGTACGGCTACCCGGGCGGCCCGCAGAGCGGTTACGGCTATCCGGCCCCGCAGCCGCCCGGTTACGGCGGCGCGCCCGCCCCGGGCTACCACGGCTGGACCGGCATGACGCCCATGCCGAGCAACGGCATGGGTGTCACCGGACTCGTGCTCGGCATCATCTCGGCCGTGATCTTCTGCCTCTGGCCGCTGGCCATCGTGCTCGGCGTCATGGCCGTGATCTTCAGCGCGCTGGGCCGGGGCAAGGCGGCCCGCGGCGAGGCCACGAACCCGGGATACGCCCTGGCCGGCCTCATCTGCGGCGCGGTCGGCATCGTCCTGGGCGTCGGCTTCGGCGCGCTCGTCCTGTTCACGTCCTCCTCCTGACCCCGGACACCACTTCAGAGCCCCGGCCCGCCCTGGTTCTTCCGGAGGCGGGCGCGGGCCCGCATCAGGGCGAAGCCCAGGAGGTTCGGGCCGCGCCACTGGCCGGGGTCCGCCGCCCTCTCGTCGGTGGCCGCGAGTCCGATGCCCCACACCCGGTCCACCGGGCTCGCCTCGACCAGCACACGGTCGCCCGTGTTCAACAGGAAGGCGCGCAGGTCGGGGTGGGCCGTGAACTTGTGCACGCTGCCCTCGACGACGACGCGGAACCGCTCCCGCCGCCATGTCTCCTCGTCGAAGCCCCGCACCAGCCGTCCCGCCTCCTTCGCCTGAGAGGGATGGTCCGCGGCCAGCACCCGCCGCTCCCCCTCCGGGTCCGCGAACAGCCGGGCCTTGGCCGCCATCATCCAGTGCTCGGCGGTCGCGTAGGTCACGCCGTCCACCGTGAACGGCGACGGCCACCACTGGCTCAGACAGCTCGCCCCGATCCGGCCGTCGGGCAGCGGCCGGTGCCCCCAGAAGTACAGGTACTTGACCCGCCGGCCGGCCCGCAGCGCCTCGACCAGAGTCTCCCTGGAACCGACGGTCCCCACCGTTTCGCTCATCGCCACCCCCGTGAACCCTTCCCTGCCCGCGCGAGTCTGGCACGCACCACCGACACCCCGTCCCGCCTTTTCCGCCGCCCCTCGACGCCCGGTCGACAGATTCCGTCGCGTAACCAAAAGGCAACAACGGAATCACTTGTTGGAGTCCCGTTGCTCTGTCAGGATCGGCACTCAAATCGAGCTGGAGCCACGCCGCCCCCTCGGGGAGACGGAGGAGAGCGACATGCACAACCCGGGCAACGCCACCCCGGAACGATTCCCGGCCCAGGACCGGTTCGCGGACGAGGCGCAGTTCATCGCGGGACGTCCGGCGAAGGGCACCTCGGGCCGTACGCACACGGTCGTCGACCCCGCCACCGGGCAGGAGGTCCACACCTACGCGCTCGCCGGCACCGACGACGTGGACGCGGCCGTCGCCGCGGCACGCGAGGCGTTCCCGGCGTGGGCCGGTGCCACCCCCGGTGAGCGCTCCGACGCCCTGCACCGGTTCGCGGCCGTCGTCGCCGAGCGCGCCGAGGACTTCGCCCGCGCCGAGTCCCTGCAGTGCGGCAAGCCACTCAAGCTGAGCCGTGAGTTCGACGTCCCGGGGACGATCGACAACATCGCCTTCTTCGCCGGCGCCGCCCGCCAGCTGCAGGGCCAGTCCGCCGGCGAGTACTCCGGTGACCACACCTCCTACGTCCGCCGCGAGCCCATCGGCGTCGTCGGCTCGATCGCACCCTGGAACTACCCCCTCCAGATGGCCGCGTGGAAGATCCTCCCGGCGATCGCGGCGGGCAACACCGTCGTCCTCAAGCCCGCCGAGCTCACCCCGCTGACCTCCCTCCTGTTCGCGCGGGCCGCCACCGACGCGGGCATCCCGGACGGCGTGATCAACATCGTCACCGGCACCGGCAAGGAGGCGGGTGAACACCTCGTCGGCCATCCCGACGTCGCCATGACCTCCTTCACCGGCTCGACCGCCGTGGGCAAGCGGGTCGCCGAGATCGCCACCGCCACCGTCAAGCGCATCCACCTGGAACTCGGCGGCAAGGCCCCCTTCGTCGTCTTCGACGACGCCGACCTCGACGCCGCCGTCAACGGAGCGGTCGCGGGCGCGCTCATCAACACCGGCCAGGACTGCACGGCCGCCACCCGCGCGTACGTGCAGCGGCCCCTCTACGAGGCGTTCGTCGAGCGCACGGCGGCCCTGATGGAGACCGTGCGGCTCGGCGACCCCTTCGCTCCGGGCACCGACCTCGGCCCGCTGATCTCGCACGCCCAGCGCGACCGCGTGGCCGGATTCGTCGACCGGGCACGTGCCTGTGCGCGGGTGGTGACCGGCGGCGAGGCTCCGGAGGGGGACCTGAAGCACGGCGCGTACTACCGCCCCACCCTCATCGCCGACGCGCCGCAGGACAGCGAGGTCGTGCAGTCCGAGATCTTCGGACCGGTGCTCGTCGTCCTGCCCTTCGACACCGACGACGAGGGCATCGCCCTGGCCAACGACACGCCGTACGGGCTCGCCGCCTCCGCGTGGAGCCGCGACGTGTACCGGACGGGCCGTGCCACCCGCGAGATCAAGGCGGGCTGCGTGTGGATCAACGACCACATCCCGATCATCAGCGAGATGCCGCACGGCGGCTCCAAGGCGTCCGGCTTCGGCAAGGACATGTCCGCGTACTCGTTCGAGGAGTACACCCAGATCAAGCACGTCATGTTCGACAACACGGCGGTGGTCCGCAAGGACTGGCACCGCACGATCTTCGGGGACCGACCGCAGCCAGGCCGCCCGACCCACGGCCACTGACCCGAAAGGGCACCACGCGCATGGAGCAGTACGAGCCCGACCGCCTCTCCCCGGCCCAGACGGCCGCCATGCGGCGCAGCTTCCGCAACGGCAGGGCAGCCCTGACCCGTCGTTCCCTGCTGCGCGCCTCCACCGGGGGCGCGCTCGCGGTCGGCGGTCTCGGAGCGCTGAGCGGGTGCGGCATCCCCCCGGCCGGCAACACCCAGGGCGGCGTCTCCGCGCAGGACCACTCGGAGAAGGAGAGGACCGTCGCCTTCTCCAACTGGACCGAGTACATGGACGTCGACGACAGCGGGCGCAGGCACCCCACGCTGGACGCGTTCACCCGGCGCACCGGCATCAAGGTCACGTACACCGAGGACATCAACGACAACACCGAGTTCTTCGGCAAGATCAAGCCGCAGATGGCCGCCGGCCAGGACACCGGCCGCGACATCATCGTCCTCACCGACTGGCTGGCCGCCCGCCTGATCCGCCTCGGCTGGGTGCAGAAGCTGGATCCGGCCCGTCTCCCGAACGCCTTCACCAACCTGTCCGCCCAGTTCCGCAACCCCGACTGGGATCCGGGCCGCGCCTACTCCTATCCCTGGCAGGGCATTTCGACCGTCATCGCCTACAACAAGAAGGCACTCGACGGCATCGAGGTGAAGGCCCTCTCCGACCTGCTCGACAACCCGAAGCTCAAGGGGCGGGTCGGTCTGCTCACCGAGATGCGCGACACCATGGGCATGACCCTGCTCGACATGGACAAGGACCCGGCGAAGTTCACCGCCGACGACTACGACGCGGCCGTCGCCCGCATCCAGAAGGCCGTCGACAAGAGCCAGATACGCCGCTTCACCGGCAACGACTACACCTCCGACCTCACCAAGGGCGACCTCGCCGCCTGCCTGGCCTGGGCCGGGGACATCGTCCAGCTCAGGGCGGACAACCCGGACATCGAGTTCCTGATCCCCGACAGCGGCTACATGACGTCCAGCGACAACATGCTGATTCCCCACAAGGCCCGGCACAAGGCCAACGCCGAGCGGCTCATCGACTACTACTTCGAGCCGAAGCCGGCCGCCGAGCTCGCCGCCTACATCAACTTCGTCTGTCCGGTCGACGGGGTGAAGGACGAGCTCGCGAAGATCGACGAGGACGCGGCGAACAACCCGCTGATCCTCCCCGACCAGGCCATGCAGGCCAAATCCCGTGCCTTCCGTTCGCTGAACTCCAAGGAAGAGACGGCATTCGAAGCCAGCTTCGCGAAGCTCACGGGGGCATGACGAGATGAAGACCACGAACGACACGGCCGCCCGCGGCGGGGACGTCCGCCTCACCGGCATCAGCAAGACCTACGGCGCGTTCACCGCCGTGCACCCCCTCGACCTGACCGTGCCCCAGGGCTCCTTCTTCGCCCTGCTCGGCGCGTCCGGCTGCGGCAAGACCACCACCCTGCGGATGATCGCCGGCCTGGAGGAACCCACCGCCGGCACCGTCCACCTCGGCGACCAGGACGTCACCGCGCTCCCGCCGTACAAGCGGCCGGTGAACACCGTCTTCCAGTCCTACGCGCTCTTCCCGCACCTCGACATCTTCGAGAACATCGCCTTCGGCCTGCGCCGGCGCGGCATCAAGTCGGTGAAGAAGCCGGTCGAGGAGATGCTGGAGCTCGTCCAGCTCGGCGAGCAGGCCCGCAGGAAGCCGCACCAGCTCTCCGGCGGCCAGCAGCAGCGCGTCGCGGTGGCCCGCGCCCTGATCAACCATCCCGAGGTGCTGCTGCTCGACGAGCCGCTCGGCGCCCTCGACCTCAAACTGCGCCGTCAGATGCAACTGGAGCTCAAGCGCATCCAGACCGAGGTCGGCATCACCTTCGTGCACGTCACGCACGACCAGGAGGAGGCCATGACCATGGCCGACACGGTCGCCGTGATGAACGTCGGCCGCGTCGAGCAACTCGGTCCGCCCACCGACCTGTACGAGAACCCGCGCACCACCTTCGTCGCCAACTTCCTGGGCACGTCCAACTTCATCGAGGCCGAGGTCGACTCCAGGTCCGGCGACGACCTCGTGCTGAAGGCGGGCGGCGGCAAGCTCGTCCTGCCCTCGGCGCGCAACAGCGGTCCCACCACGACCGGCGGCAAGGTGCTGCTGGGGGTGCGCCCGGAGAAGATCTCCCTCACCCACGCGGACGAGGCCGGACGGATCCCCGAGGGCCGCAACCGGATCACCGGCCGGATCGTCGACTCCAGCTTCATCGGTGTCTCCACGCAGTTCGTCGTCGACAGCCCGGTCTGCACCGCGTTCGAGGTCTACGTCCAGAACATCGACCGCGACGACCGCCTGGTGCCCGGCGCCGAGGTCGTCCTGCACTGGAACCCGGCGCACACCTTCGGCCTGGACGCCGCGCAGGATGCGGACGCGGGCGTCGAGACGGTCGAGCCCGTCGAGGGTGAGGTCGCCTGATGGCCACGGCCACCGAGGCGCCGCCCCTGGCGCCCGCCCCGGAGACGAAGGAGAAGAGACCGCCGCGCAGGCGGGGCCGCTGGACGCCGTACCTGCTCCTGCTGCCCGGCCTGCTATGGCTGGTCGTCTTCTTCGCGCTGCCGGTGATCTACCAGGCCTCCACCTCCGTCCAGACGGGGTCCCTGGAGGAGGGCTACCGGGTCACCTGGAACTTCGCCGTCTACTGGGACGCACTGTCCACGTACTGGCCGCAGTTCGTCCGCTCGGTGCTCTACGCGGCCTCCGCGACCGTGCTGTGCCTGCTGCTCGGCTATCCGCTGGCGTACCTGATCGCCTTCCGCGCGGGACGCTGGCGGAACCTGATCATGATCCTGGTGATCGCGCCGTTCTTCACCAGTTTCCTGATCCGCACCCTCGCCTGGAAGACGATCCTCGCCGACGGCGGCCCGGTGGTCGACGCCCTGAACACCCTGCACGTCCTGGACGTCACCGCCTGGCTCGGCTGGACGGCGGGCGACCGGGTGCTGGCCACACCGCTCGCCGTCGTCTGCGGTCTGACGTACAACTTCCTGCCGTTCATGATCCTGCCGCTCTACACCTCGCTGGAGCGCATCGACCCGCGGCTGCACGAGGCGGCGAACGACCTGTACGCCAGGCCTTCGACCACCTTCCGCAGGGTCACCTTCCCGCTGTCGATGCCGGGTGTCGTCTCCGGCACGCTGCTGACCTTCATCCCGGCCACCGGCGACTACATCAACGCGGACCTGCTCGGCTCCACCGACACCCGCATGGTCGGCAACGTGATCCAGTCGCAGTTCCTGCGCGTCCTCGACTACCCGACGGCCGCCGCGCTCTCGTTCATCCTGATGGCCGCGATCCTCGTCATGGTCACGTTCTACATCCGTAGGTCCGGCACGGAGGATCTGGTGTAAATGACCATCGTCAACTGGCTCAAGAGCCGTCTCGTCGTCATCGCGGGACTGCTGACGCTCGCGTACCTCCTGCTGCCGAACGTCGTCGTCACCGTGTTCTCCTTCAACAACCCGAAGGGCCGCTTCAACTACCAGTGGCAGAAGTTCTCCACGGACGCCTGGCGGGACCCGTGCGGGGTCTCCGGCATGTGCGAATCCCTGGCGCTCAGTCTCCAGATCGCCCTGTGGGCGACCCTCGGCGCCACCCTGCTCGGCACGCTGATCGCGTTCGCGCTGGTCCGCTACCGGTTCCGCGCCCGCGGCGCCGTGAACTCGCTGATCTTCCTGCCGATGGCGATGCCCGAAGTGGTGATGGCGGCGTCCCTGCTGACCCTGTTCCTCAACATGGGTGCCCAGCTGGGCTTCTGGACGATCCTGATCGCCCACGTCATGTTCTGCCTCAGCTTCGTCGTGGTCGCCGTCAAGGCCCGGGTGATGTCCATGGACCCGCGCCTCGAGCAGGCCGCCCAGGACCTGTACGCCGGCCCGTTCCAGACGTTCTGGCGGGTCACCCTGCCGATCGCCGCGCCCGGCATCGCGGCGGGCGCGCTGCTCGCCTTCGCGCTCTCCTTCGACGACTTCATCATCACCAACTTCAACGCGGGCTCCACCGTCACGTTCCCGATGTTCGTCTGGGGCTCCGCCCAGCGCGGAACGCCCGTGCAGATCAATGTCATCGGTACGGCCATGTTCGTCGTCGCCGTGCTGCTGGTACTGGTCTCCATGGCCTTCACCAGGCACAGCAAGCGCCGCGACCGGCAGAAGGCGTAGGTCACCATGAGCCGTTGGACGGCATCCCTCGCAGAGGCCCGGCCCCTCGCGTACTGGCTGGACGACCCCGGCAGGCCGCGGCCCGAGCCCGCCCTCACCGGCGCCGAGACCTGCGACCTGCTGGTCGTGGGCGGCGGCTACAGCGGACTGTGGACGGCACTGATCGCCAAGGAGCGGGACCCGGACCGGGACGTCGTCCTGGTCGAGGGGCGGGAGGTGGGCTGGGCCGCCTCGGGCCGCAACGGCGGATTCTGCGCCGCCTCGCTCACCCACGGCCTGGCCAACGGCCTGGCCCGCTGGCCCGACGAGATCCACCGGCTGGAGCGCCTGGGCGCCCGCAACCTCGACGCCATCGAGGAGACGGTCGCCCGCCACGCCATCGACTGCGACTTCGAACGCACCGGTGAGATCGACGTCGCCACCGAGCCCCACCAGGAACGGGAACTGCGGGACTGGTACCAGGAGATGGACCGCCGGGGGCTCCGTGACGGCGTGGAGTTCCTGGACGCCGACGCGGTCCGCGCCCAGGTCGACTCGCCCACCTTCCGGGCCGGCCTGTGGGACCGCCGGGGCGTGGCCATGCTCCATCCGGCGAAACTCGCCTGGGGGCTGAAACGGGCCTGCCTCGGCCTCGGCGTCCGGGTGTACGAGCACACCCCCGCCCTCGGCCTGCGCACGGACGGCGCCGGCCTTGCCGTACGCACCCCCCACGGGCAGATCCGCGCCCGGACCGCGGCGCTCGGCACCAACGTCTTCCCCAGCCTGGTCCGACGGGCCCGCGCCTACACCGTCCCGGTCTACGACTACGCCCTGATGACCGAGCCGCTCACCGCCGACCGGCTGGCGTCCGTCGGCTGGCGGAACCGGCAGGGGCTCGCGGACACCGCCAACCGGTTCCACTACTTCCGGCTGACCGCCGACAACCGCATCCTGTGGGGCGGCTACGACGCGGTCTACCCGTACGGCGGCCGGGTGCGCGCCGAGTACGACGACCGACCTCGGACCCACGCGAAGCTCGCGGACCACTTCTTCACCTGCTTCCCGCAACTGGAGGGCGTCCGCTTCACCCACGCCTGGGGCGGCGCCATCGACACCTGCACCCGCTTCTCGGCGTTCCACGGCACCGCCCACCGGGGCAGGGTCGCCTACACGGCGGGCTACACGGGGCTCGGCGTCGGCGCCACCCGCTTCGGCGCCGAGGTGATGCTGGACCTGCTGGCGGGGGAGCGCACGGAACGGACCGAACTGGAGATGGTCCGCAAGAAACCCCTGCCCTTCCCGCCCGAGCCGTTCGCCTGGACCGGCATCGCCCTCACCCAGTGGTCCCTGGCCCGAGCCGACACGCACGGCGGGCGCCGGAACCTGTGGCTGCGCACACTGGACCGGCTGGGGCTGGGCTTCGACAGCTGAGGTCCGGGGGAAGACCTCCTGGGAGACTTCCCCTCTCGCGACGCGCCCCGCGCGTGCGCGATGAGGGGAGGGACAGCGTTCCCGGTGGCCGGGCACGCGAAGAACGTCTTCCCGCCCCTGCGCCCCGATGAGGTGGCGATCGGCATGTCGGCACCCGCGAACGCGGGTAACGGATACATCTCCCCGTCCGAGGTCACCAAGACCCCGGACTGCCCGACCAAGAAGGCGAACTGCGGCTCGTACACCACCCACGGCGCCTGGTCGGCCCTGTGCGGTCTGGTGACGTGGTCGGTCAACCGGTGCCGGTTCTTCGGGGGCCGGGAGGTCCGGAAAGGCTTCGGCGCCTGCTTCGGCCGGGGCCGCTGAGCAGCAGCCACAGTGCGGTGAGCAGGACGGAGGCGAGGCACCAGCTGGCCACGACATCCAGGGGCCAGTGGTAGCCGCGCCGCACGAGCCCGTACGACACACCGAGCACGAGGGCGGCGCAGACGGTGACGAGGACGCGGCGGGCCGTGGCCGTGCGCAGCCAGGGCAGCAGCACGAGCGCCGCGGCACCGTAGGCGACGGCGGCGGTGGCCGTGTGCCCGGAGGGGAAGTAGCCGGTCCCGGGCGGCACGGCCGCCGTGCCGTGCCGGGCCGTCCACGCCTTGAGCGGCACGACGAACACCGGCACCAGCACCATCAACCCCGCCGCCCCGAGGGGCGCAGGCCACCACCGGTCCCTGCCCGCGGCCCGCCCCCGCCAGGCCGCGTACCCGAGCACCGCCACGAGCACCGGAACCGCGACCTGCACGTTCCCGAGGTCCGCGAGCAGCTCGGAGCCCCGGTCCGGATGCAGCAGAGCATCACTGACGTCCCGGTCCAGGCCCAGCAGCGGACCGTGGCTGACGACCTGCCAGGTGATCAGCGAGAGGAGCAGAGCCGGAAGACCGACGAGCCAGACGAGAAGGAGGGAAACCCGGGAGGACGACACGTGCACAGCTTCGCAGGTACGGCGATGCCGAAGGGCCGACGCAAGGGGGGGAGCTGCGTCGGCCCTTCGGGGAACGGTCGGTCTGTGGCCGTCCGCTCGGATCGGAACGTCGCGCGCCCCGGGGGGTGTGGGGCGGGCGACCGTCCGATCGGTGAGGAGACCCGGAACCCGGAGGATCCGGTGGTGTGCGCGAGGGCACGACCAGGTCGAAGCTGGGGAGGCCTCGGCCCGAACCGTTCACAGTTCCCTGTGAGCGGGTGTGTCTCTCATCTCGGTAGAACCTACGGCAGGGGGTGGGCCCGCGACAGGGCCGACGGGCACCTGTCATCCACCCCGCACACGTTCTTCACACGCTCTGCCGCCGGCCGCCCCGATGGGGGGGAATCCGGGGCGGCCCACCCGCTCCTGCGACGGACCGGATGTGCGCGAACGCCTGATCAGACGCGTGCGAACGCCTGCTCGATGATGTCCAGGCCCTCGTTCAGCAGGTCCTCGCCGATGACCAGCGGCGGCAGGAAGCGCAGCACGTTGCCGTAGGTGCCACAGGTCAGGACCAGCAGGCCCTCGGCGTGGCAGGCCTTGGCGAGCGCGGCGGTCGCCTCCGGGTTCGGCTCCTTGGTCGTACGGTCCTTGACCAGCTCGATGGCGATCATCGCGCCGCGGCCGCGGACGTCGCCGATGATGTCGAACTTCTCGGCCATGGCGTTGAGGCGGGCCTTCATGATCGCCTCGATGTTCTTCGCCCTGGCGTTGAGGTCCAGCTCCTTCATCGTCTCGATGGAGCCGAGCGCGCCCGCGCAGGCCACCGGGTTGCCGCCGTAGGTGCCGCCGAGGCCACCCGAGTGCGCGGCGTCCATGATCTCGGCGCGGCCGGTGACGGCGGCCAGCGGGAGGCCGCCGGCGATGCCCTTCGCCGTGGTGATCAGGTCCGGGACGATGCCCTCGTCCTCGCACGCGAACCACTGGCCGGTGCGGCAGAAGCCGGACTGGATCTCGTCGGCGACGAAGACGATGCCGTTGTCGGTGGCGAACTTGCTGATCGCGGGCAGGAAGCCCTTGGCCGGCTCGATGAAGCCGCCCTCGCCGAGCACCGGCTCGATGATGATCGCGGCCACGTTCTCCGCGCCGACCTGCTTGGAGATCTGGTCGATCGCCTGCGCGGCGGCCTCCGGGCCCGCGTTCTCGGCGCCGGTCGGCCAGCGGTAGCCGTAGGCCACCGGGACGCGGTACACCTCGGGCGCGAACGGGCCGAAGCCGTGCTTGTACGGCATGTTCTTCGAGGTCAGCGCCATGGTGAGGTTGGTGCGGCCGTGGTAGCCGTGGTCGAACACGACGATCGCCTGCCGCTTGGTGTAGGCCCGCGCGATCTTGACGGCGTTCTCGACGGCCTCGGCACCGCTGTTGAACAGCGCCGACTTCTTGGCGTGGTCGCCGGGCGTCAGCTCGGCGAGTGCCTCGGCCACGGCCACGTACCCCTCGTACGGCGTGACCATGAAACAGGTGTGCGTGAAGTCGGCGAGCTGGGCGGAGGCACGGCGTACGACGGCCTCGGCGGAGGCGCCGACGGAGGTCACCGCGATGCCCGAGCCGAAGTCGATCAGCCGGTTGCCGTCGACGTCCTCGATGATCCCGCCGTCCGCCCGCGCGGCGAACACGGGCAGCACCGAGCCCACGCCCTGCGCGACCGCGGCGGTACGACGGGCCTGCAGCTCCTGCGACTTCGGGCCGGGGATGGCGGTGACGACGCGGCGCTCCTGCGGAAGTGCGGTCATGCGGGGCTCCTGGGGGGTGGAACGGACACTTGCCTTCTTTTCTCGCAGGCTAGGGCGGGGAGGGAGAGCTGGGCATGCTCCATGTGGGCGTTGTTCCGGGGGGCGGATTGTCCGTGGTGGACATAGCGGCGGCACGGGACACGTCGGGGGCTCGGCGCGGACCGGCCTTCCGTCGTGGCGAGACCCGGCCGGGTGAACAGTGAACTCGCCCTGCCGGGGCGTTAGATTGACTCGCTGACGGTGAACGGCGCGGCTGGTCAGGGGGCAAGGGCGATGGACAGCGACGGGACGCAGGACGCTCGGGGCACGCATGCGAACCCCGTGCCGCGCCCTGCGGGGCCGCCGGAGGTGCCCTCGGTGCCCCCGAGGCCGGCCAGGGCGCCGGGCACGCCGCCACTGCCGGACGGGTCGGCGTTCCTGACCTGGCTGCGCACGCCGCGGCCGGAGGCACTGCCCGGAGTGTGGCGGTTCGGACACCGGCCGCGCCCGGAGGAGGAGCCGGAGCGGATCCCGGGGCGGCAGCTGCTGAGCGGGGCCCTGATCGCGTTCCTCGTGGGCTGGCTGATCTGGTCGCTGCTGTGGAACGGGTACCTCGGCGGCTGGTGGCTGCTGCCGCTCTACGCGATGGTGCCCGACTCCTGGGCCGAACCCCACAGCTTCGGCGCCGTCGTGGTCGTCTACGCCTACTACCTGCTGATCGCGGGCGCCCTCATGATCGGCGTGGGGCGGCTCGGCCGCTGGGGCGAGGTCTGGCGCCGCTACGGGCCGCCCGCATGGCGCCGTACGCCCCAGGAGAGCGGGCGCCCACCCGTTCCCGAGGCCGACCCCGCCACCTGGCCCGCCCTGCGCGCCGCGGGCGCGGCGGACGCCGCGGAGCGGCTGGCCGCCGACGCGCGCGCGGGACTGATGCGGGACGTCGACCACGCCCGCATCGCCCGCGCCTGGCAGGGCGTACGCACCGGCCGGCACCCCCTCGCCACCTTCACCGGCGCGGTGCTCAGCCACGGCGCCGCCGCCTGCCCGCACCCGTCCGGCGCGCGCGACCTGCCCGCCCGGCAGGCCCGGCACGACCTGGTCACCGGGCAGGTACGGCTCGGCACCGCAGCCGACGACGTCCGCAACCCGTACGCTTACCGGGGCGCAGGCCTCGCGCTCGGCCCCGAACTGCTCGGCACCTCCCTGCTCGCGGTCGGACCGGCGGGCTCCGGCAAGACCGGCGGTGTCGTCCGGCCGCTCGCCGAATCGCTGTGCCTGCACGCGCTCGCCGGACGGGCCGCCGTGGTCGTCGTCGGCGCCGCGGGGGCGGGCATCGGCCCGGCCGACGCGTACGACGTCGTGGTGCGGATCGGCAACCCCGACTCCGAGTACGACCTCGACCTGTACGGCGGGACCACCGACCCCGACGAGGCCGCCGCGGTGCTCGCCGAGGCGCTGGTCGGCGACCTGGCCGACCCGCACCCCGGCAGCGACAGTCGGCGCGCCACCACCGTCCTCGCCCAGCTCCTCGGCCCCTTCCACGCGGTGCACGGCCGCTTCCCCTCCGTTCCGGAACTGCGCGGACTGCTCGACGGCTCGCCCGGTCCGCTGGCCGCGCTGCGCCAGGGCCTGACGGAGACGGGGCAGGAGTCGCTGCTGCGCGAACTCGACGCCCGGGAACGGCAGATGGCACACCCGGGCGATGTGGGCGGAGTCCTCGCCGACCGGGTGGCACTGCTGGACCGGCCGGCCTTCGCCACGTTTTTCAAGAGCGCGGCCGCCGACAGCGCGGCCGCCAAGAGCGCAGCCACCGCCGCGCAGTCCCGGCCGTTCAGCCTCAAGGCGCTGGACCACCCGGTGCGGGTCCGGGTCGACCTGCCCGAGCGGGGCCACGCCGACGCCTCGCGGGTGCTGGCGCGGCTGGTGCTGGCGCAGTTCACGGCGAGCGTGACGGTACGGGAGGACAGGTCCCTGTTCGCCTGCCTGGTGCTGGACGACGCGACCGGCGTGGTCACCCCCGAGGCCGTGCGCGGCATCCAGCGGCTGCGGTCGGCCAACGCCGGTGCGGTGCTCACCCTGCGCACCCTGGACGACGTGGCGAGGCCGCTGCGCGGACCGCTGCTCGGGACCGTCGGGTGCCGGATGGCGCTGGCCGGGCTCACCCCGTGGGACGGACAGGACTTCGCCGAGGTGTGGGGCAAGGAGTGGACCGAGGCCCGGGACGTCACCGACCGGCAGATCATCGCGGACAGCCCCGCGGGCAAGGCCTGGCACGCGGTGCGGCGGGCCATCACCGGCAAGGCGCCGACCGCGCGGGCCGTCACCGTGCGGCAGGTCGAGCGGGAGCGGTGGTCCGCGTCCGAACTGGCGCACGCGGTGCCGGCGGGGCACGCGGTGCTCTCCCTGACCGACGTCAAGGGCGAGCACGCGCCACCGCTGCTGGTGAACCTGCGGGGCTGAGCCGAGGCTGCCCGGCAGCCCGGCTCTGCGGGCCAGGAGTGAGCGGGCCGGTGAGTGAACCGTCCCGGCATGCGGTGACGCCGTGACCGTACGGTGGGGCAGAATCGACATGGGCCGTTCATACGTGGCGGCCAAAAATCCACAACGCTCACCAGATGCCCTGATGCCCGTGTTATCTGCGTTATCTGCTTCATATGCGTCAACCGTCTCGTCAGCTCTCCCGGCCCCGACCACGCGCATGCCCGATCACCGAATATCGGCTCCTCCGATCGCCGGATCCGCCGATCTCCGCCGACCTGAAGGCCCCATGCCCCCGACGCTCGCTTCGCTCGTCCACCACTCCACGCTCAAGCTGACCGTGCGTGCGGGCGAGGACGGCCTCGACGTGCCGGTCCGCTGGGCGCACGCCAGTGAGCTGGCCGACCCCGTGCCCTACATGGAGGGCGGGGAACTTCTGCTGATCACCGCCCTGAAGCTGGACGCGGAGGATCCGGCGGCGATGCGCCGCTATGTGAAACGCCTGGTGGAGGCGGGTGTCGTCGGGCTCGGCTTCGCCGTCGGCGTCCACTACGAGGACATCCCCGAGGCGCTCGTGGACGCGGCGAGGAAGGAGGGGCTGCCGCTGCTGGAGGTGCCGCGCCGCACCCCCTTCCTCGCGATCAGCAAGGCCGTCTCCGCCGCCATCGCCGCCGACCAGTACCGCGCGGTGACCGCGGGGTTCGCGGCCCAGCGGGAGCTGACCAGGCAGGGGCTGTCCGGCGGCCCCGAGGGACTGCTGACCGCGCTCGCCTCCCAGGTCGAGGGCTGGACCGCGCTGTACGACGCCTCGGGCGCCGTGGTCGCCGCGGCACCGGAGTGGGCGGGCAGGCGCGCGGCACGGCTCACGGAAGACGTGCGCCGGCTGCGGGAGCGGCCCGCGCCCGCCTCGTCGGTGGTGGCCGGGCCGGAGAACCCGGAGATCGACGACCGGGTCGAACTGCACTCCCTCGGCACCGGCCGGCGCCCCCGGGCCGCGCTCGCCGTGGGCACGGCGGCCGCGCTCGGCACCGCCCAGCGGTACGCCGTCCACTCCGCCGTCGCGCTGCTCACCCTGACCACGGAACGCTCCGGCTCCCTGCGCGCGGCCGAACAGCGGATCGGCGCCGCCGTGCTGCGCATGCTGCTCGCCGGGGAGCCCGACCACGCCCGCGCGGTGGCCGGAGACCTGTACGGGGGCCTCCTGGACGCCCCTTTCCGGATCCTCGTGGCCGAGACGGGAGCGGCGCCCGCCGCCCGGGCCCAGGGCGACCCGAACGGCGACGCCCTCGGCGCCCTGGCGGAGGCCGTGGAATCGGCTGCCGCCCGCTCCGGCGAGGCGGTCCTGGTGGTGCCGGAGCGGGAGCGGCTGGTGGTGCTGGCCGCCGACGGCGGCGCGGCGGTGGCCGCGTGCTGCGATCACGCGGCCGGCCTGGAAGCGGTACGGAGCGGCGGGGGAGCCCACGAGCCCCTGGTCGGCGCCGACGAGGACGAACTGGTCGTGGGCCTGTCCGCACCGGCCGGCCCCATCGCCGCGTCCGCCGCCTACAAGCAGGCCGGACAGGCGCTGTCGGTGGCGCGGCGGCGGGGGCGGGTGCTGGTGGAGCACGAGCAGATGGCCGCCGGATCCGTGGTGCCGCTGCTCGCCGACGACGCGGTCCGGGCGTTCGCCGACGGGCTGCTGCGGCCCCTCTACGAACACGACGCGACCGGACGCGGCGACCTCGTCGCCTCGGTGCGTGCCTGGCTCTCCCGGCACGGGCAGTGGGACGCCGCGGCGGCCGACCTCGGCGTGCACCGCCACACCCTGCGCTACCGCATGCGCCGCGTCGAGGAGATCCTCGGCCGCTCCCTGGACGACCCGGACGTCCGCATGGAACTGTGGCTGGCCCTGAAGGCGACCTCGGCCGACTGACGACTGACGACGGGCGACGGGCGACTGACGACTGGCGACTGGCGGCGGGCCGAGAGGCAGGGCCGGTGCCGGGCGCGGCGGGCACGCCGAGGGCCGATCTGCCGAAGCGGCGCGCGGCGGCGGCCGACTGCTACGACTCGGACAAACGACCCGCTGTCACCCCGGCCCTACCGTGGATCCAGCAAGCCAAGCAACCACCCCCAACGCGGAAGGGCCGGGACTCGCCATGCCAAAGGAAGAATCGGCAGCCACCCACGCCTTCTGGCTCGCCGGCCGTCAGGCCACCGGCGAGGCTGCCTTCGACGTCACCTCTCCGTGGGACGGCCGGGTCGTCGGCACCGTGAGCGTGCCGTCCGACGCCCAGGTCGAGGAGGCCGTGGCCGCCGCGTACGCCGTACGGGACGAGTTCGCCGCCACCCCCGCCCACGTCCGCGCCGCCGCCCTCGACCACGTCAGTCGGCGGCTCGTGGAGCGCACCGAGGAGATCGCCCGGCTGATCTCCGCCGAGAACGGCAAGCCGATCAAGTGGGCGCGCGGCGAGGTCGGCCGGGCCGTGTCGGTGTTCCGGTTCGCGGCCGAGGAGGCACGCCGGTTCAACGGCGGCGAGGCCCAGCGGCTCGACACCGACGCCGGCGGCCAGGGACGGCTCGCCTTCACTCGGCGGTTCCCCAAGGGCGTCGTGCTGGGCATCGCGCCGTTCAACTTCCCGCTGAACCTGTGCGCCCACAAGATCGCCCCGGCCGTCGCCGCCGGTGTGCCGATCGTCCTCAAGCCCGCCCCGGCGACCCCGCTGTCCGGGCTGATCCTCGGTGAGCTGCTCGCCGAGACCGAGCTGCCGGCCGGTTCCTGGAGCATCCTCCCGGTCCCCAACGACCGCATGCCCGCCCTCGTGCAGGACGAGCGGCTGCCGGTGATCTCCTTCACCGGCTCCGAGCAGGTCGGCTACGCGATCATGGACTCGGTGCCGCGCAAGCACTGCACCCTGGAGCTCGGCGGCAACGGCGCGGCCGTCGTCCTCGCCGACTGGGCGAGCGACGAGGACCTGGACCGGGCGGCGAGCCGCATCGCCACCTTCGCCAACTACCAGGGCGGCCAGTCCTGCATCTCCGTGCAGCGGGTCATCGTGGACGCCTCCGTCCACGACCGGCTGCTGCCGCGCATCGTCGCCGCCGTGGAGGCCCAGGTCACCGGCGACCCGGCGGACGACGCCACCGACGTCGGCCCGCTGGTCAGCCAGGCCGCCGCCGAGCGCGTCGAGGCGTGGGTGCAGGAGGCCGTCGACGCCGGCGCCACCCTGCTCACCGGGGGCAAGCGCGACGGCGCCTCCTACGCGCCGACCGTGCTCACCGACGTCCCGGCCGACGTGACGATCTCCTGCGAGGAGGTCTTCGGACCCGTCCTGACCGTGCAGAAGGTGGACGGCGAGGCCACGGCCTTCGCCGCCGTCAACGACTCCAAGTACGGTCTCCAGGCAGGGGTGTTCACCCACGACCTGCAGGCCGCCTTCCGGGCCCACCGCGCCCTGGAGGTCGGCGGCGTGGTCGTCGGCGACGTGCCCTCCTACCGTGCCGACCAGATGCCGTACGGCGGCGCCAAGCAGTCCGGTGTGGGCCGCGAGGGCGTGAGGTTCGCGATGGACGACTACACCTACGAGCGGGTGATGGTGCTGACCGGCCTCGCCCTGTGAGGCGGACCGGCCCCCGGTTCCCGACGACCGCTCCCGGCTGACTCCGCGGGGACGCGAGCCCGTCGTCCAAGGGGCCCGGCACCGATGTCCTCCGGTGCCGGGCCCCTCTTCGCGTCGGCCGTCCCCGGACCCTCAACCGGAGAGGAAGCCGACCCGCGCGAGCCGCAGCGGGCAGCGCAGTCCCAGGCGCAGGTCCTGTACGCCGTGCACGCCGTCGGCGGCGACGGACGCGCCGAGCGTGACGTAGTCGTACGGGCCGGACGTCGGGGTCCGCGGGGACAACGTGGCGAGTACCGGGCCGTCGTCGAGGGACAGTTCGACGGTGCCCCCGCCGGACACCTCGACGGTCACCTCCGTCGCTCCGCTCCCGAAGTCGCAGCGGCGGAAGAGCAGCTCGCCCGACTTCCCGGCCACCGGTGTCACCGCGTCGTCCGACTCCCTGGTCCGGTCGACGATCTCGGTGCCGCTCTGCTCGTCGAAGTCCGCCGCCTCCAGGCCGCGTTCGAGGACCGCGCGGGGGACGCCGGGTTCGCCGTCGAGGGTGAGGACGGTCCGCAGCCGGACGTCCTCGCTGGAGGCGCCGGCCAGCAGCTCGTACCGGCCCGGTTCCACCCGCCACCGGCCCACCGCGACGTCCCAGAACGCAAAGGCGGACAGGGGGAGTTCGAAGGCCGCCTCGGCCGTCTCGCCGGGCGCGAGGGTCAGCCGCCGGTGGGCCACCAGCTCGCGGCGCGGACGCGGCACCGACGGGTCCACGGCCCGCGTGTAGAGCTGGGCCACTTCGTCGGCCGGGACGGCACCGGCGTTGGTGACCGTGAAGGAGACGCACACCGCCTCCGGCCCGACGCGGGCCGTCAACTCGCCGTAGGCGAAGGCCGCGTAGGAGAGGCCGTGACCGAAGGGGAACAACGGCGTGCCCTCGAAGTACAGATAGGTCTGGCGGGAGCCGATCACGTCGTAGTCGAGGAGGCCGGGCAGATCGGCGTCGTCGGCGTACCAGGTCTGCGGCAGCCGGCCGGCGGGGGAGACGTCACCGGCCAGCACGCGGGCCAGCGCGGTGCCCGCGGCCTGACCGCCGTGCGCGGTCCAGAGCACCGCCGGCAGGTCCGTCGGATCGACCGCGTAGGGGTTGAAGTTGCTGGGGATTGACTGAGTACGAGTGTGTTTTGGTGTGTGAGTGAGTACCGGTGGTCGAGGCTGGGCTTTGTGCATTGCCTGGCCGGGGGTGGTATGCGAGTTCGGCTGTCGAATGTGTGACCTTTGCGAGTGATGGTCGTTGGGAAGGGTGAGCGGGTAGTCGGTGAGGCTGGGCTGATGCTGATAGGGGGTGTCGGGTGGGCGGTCTGCGGAAGCTTGCGGCGCCGTTCGTTGCTCCCGGCCCGTCGGGGGTGGCGGTCCACACCCGGTTGAAGCATCTCACGCCGACCGATGAGGAAGTGTTGACACTGGTCGGGGCGCATCTGGGCGCACTGGCCTCCCGTGACCTGAAGGCGCGCTGCCGGGACGGTCTGGGACATGACGCCGGGTCGTGGGCAGTGCGGAAGCGGGAGATGACACCTGAGTCGTCGGCCCGCTGGGCGGGTGCGATCACGAAGGCCACGCATGATCAGTGGGCGCTGGCCCGGCACTGCGCTCTCGCCCACATCCAGAGCCTGGAGGCCGGGGTGCGGACGCTCCGGCACCGGCTGTCCCTGCCGGTGGGTGAGAAGGGGATGCGGAAGGCTCCGGGTGGTTACCGCAGCAGGCGGGAGTGGCATGCCAAGGCCCGCCGCCTGCACGTGCTGGAGGACCGGCTGGCGCGGGAGCGCGCCGACTGGGAGGCGGGGACCGTGCATGTCGTGCGGGGCGGAAAACGCCTGGCCCGTGCCCGGCATCATCTGTCCGCCGCGCGGCTGACCGAGGGCGAGTGGCGCCAGCGGTGGGAGGCGGCGCGGTGGTTCCTTCAGGCGGACGGGGAGTCGGGGAAGCGGTTCGGGAACGAGACGATTCGTATAGGACCGGATGGTGAGGTGAGCATTCGGCTGCCCGTCCCGCTCGCCGGGCTGGCCAATGCTCCGCACGGCCGGTACGTTCTCACCGGCCGGGTGCGGTTTGCGCACCGCGGGCCGGAGTGGGCCGACCGTGTCGCGGCGAACCGGGCGGTCGCCTACCGCATCCACCACGACGTACAGCGCGGGCGCTGGTATGTGACCGCCTCCTGGACCATCCTCGCAGCCCCGGAGCTCCCCCTGGCGGCCGCGCTGGCCGAGGGGGTGATCGGGGTGGACACCAACGCCGACCACCTCGCCGCCTGGCGCCTCGATGTCCACGGCAACCCGATCGGCAACCCGCGTCGCTTCTTCTACGACCTGACCGGCACCGCCGGCCACCGCGACGCCCAGGTCCGCCACGCCCTGACCCGTCTCCTGCACTGGGCAAAGGCCTGCGGCGTCAAGGCCATCGCGGTGGAGGACCTCGATTTCACCGCGGAGAAGACCCGGGAGAAACACGGCCGCAACAAGCGGTTCCGAAAGCTGGTCTCCGGCCTGCCCACCGGTCGGCTCCGCACCCGTCTGGTCTCGATGGCCGACCAGACGGGGATCGCGGTCATCGCCGTCGACCCCGCCTACACCTCCAAGTGGGGCGCCCAGCACTGGCAGAAACCGCTGACCAGCACCACGCGTAACACCAGCCGCCACGACGCAGCAGCCGTGGCCATCGGACGACGCGCCCAAGGGCATCCGATCAGGCGTCGGATGGCACCGCCCCGCACCCACCAGAGCGATGGATGCGGGCATCGGACCGTCCAGGCCCGACCGGAGGCCCCTGGGCATGAGGAAACCCGCCCCCGCTTTCCCGGACCACGGACACGATCCGTGCCACCGGACCGCCGGGTGAACGCGGGCCACCAGAACGCCCAACACCGTTCGGGGCGTTCGGCTGAGCACGAGTCCCGGCAACAGGACTCACTCCCGCTCGGCCTCCAGGAACGGTAGGCGGAGATCAGCGCCAGCACCGGGTTCTCGTTGGCGGCGCGGGCCGCGTGCAGCAGCACCTTTTGCTGGGCGGGCAGCCGGAGCGTCGTACAGGCCTCGGTCTCACGGCCGTTGATGTGCGGGTCGTTGCCGCCACGACCATGTCGGCCCGTGCTACGGCCCGCGCCACGGCCTCCTCGCCGTGCTCGGTGACGATCCAGATGCAACGTCACCGTCCCGTTCGCGGGTGCCTACAACACGTCGTACGACATCTGGGACACGGACTACGACTACGAGATCATGCTCTGGGTCAACCAGTACGGTCCCGTCGGCCCGCTCGGCAGTCCGCAGGGCACGGTCAGCCTCGGCGGTCACACCTGGAACGTCTACAAGGGCGACAACGGCGCCAACCAGGTCTTCTCGTTCCTGCGCACGTCCAACTCCACCTCCGGGACCGTCGACATCCTGCCGATCCTCGACTGGATCAAGGACACCAAGGGCTGGATGGGCAACGAGACCATCGGTGACGTGCAATTCGGCTACGAGATCACCTCGTCGCCCGGTGGCCTGGACTTCCGCACCGACAACCTGACGGTCAGCAGCAGTTGACCACCGCCTCCGCCCTGTGGGCAGTCGGCTGCCCACAGGGCGGAGGAACGGGAACGAGGCGGGGCGGGCTACGCGCGGGCGGGCGCCGGGCCCGAACTCGCCCGTACCGTCAGCTCGGGCGCGATCAGGACGACCTCGTCGTCACCCCGCCCGCCGAGCTTGGCGACCAGGTGCTCCACGGCGTACCGGCCCACCTCCTGCGCGGGGATGGCGACCGAGGTCAGCCGCACCGAGGCCTGGACGGCGACCTGTTCGGGGCAGATCGCGACCACCGAGACGTCCTCCGGCACGGCCCGCCCCTGCTGCCGCAGCAGGGCGAGCAGCGGTTCGACCGCCGACTCGTTCTGCACGACGAACGCCGTGGTGCCCGGACGTTCGTCGAGGATCCGGGCGAGGGTCACGGCCATCGCGGCGTACCCGCCCTCGCACGGCCGGTGCAGCAGCCGCACCCCCGACTCCCGTGCCTGCGAGCGCAGCCCGTCAAGGGTGCGCTCGGCGAAGCCGGTGTGCCGTTCGTAGACCGCGGGGGCCTCGCCGATGACGGCGATGTCGCGGTGCCCCAGCGTCGCCAGATGTTCCACACAGAGCGCGCCGGTGGCCCGGAAGTCGAGGTCCACGCAGGTCAGGCCGGTGGTGTCGGCGGGCAGCCCGATCAGCACTGACGGCTGGCCGCCCCCCACTCTCGGCTTTGCTCGAGCGGGGGCGCCCCCATCCCGCAGCAACGGCAGTCGCTCGTCCTCCAGCTCGACGTCCATCAGGATCATCCCGTCGGCGAGTCCGCTGCCGGCGACGCGGCGCACCGCGTCGGGGCCCTCCTCGCCGGTGAGCAGCAACACGTCGTACCCGTGGGTGCGGGCCGTGGTGGCCACCGCGACGGCGATCTCCATCATCACCGGCACGTACATGTCCGTACGCAGCGGGATCATCAGCGCGATGACGTTGGACCTGCTGCTGGCCAGGGCGCGGGCCCCGGCGTTCGGGTGGTACCCGAGCCGGCGGATGCTCTCCTCGACCCGCCTGCGGGTGTCCGCGGAGATGGACCGCTTGCCGCTGAGGACATAACTCACCGTGCTCGCCGAGACTCCGGCGTGCTGGGCGACCTCGGCGAGGGTGACCATCCAGCTCTCCAATTGTTGTGAAGCGCTTCGACAGTGCGCCGTACGTACAGGGGTAGGTGAGGGCGGTTCGACAGTAGTCCCAGCAAAGGTGGGTGTCCATACGCTGTCGAAGCGCTTCGACAGGCTTTCTCTTCCACCACCCCGAGGGTGGGGTGCGAGCCGTCCCCGACCCAGCCAGGTTCCCACGAGCCCCCGGCTACGGCGCCGAGGGGGCCCGGCCCGCTCTCAGTGGCGGATGATGCCCAGCGCGAGAGCGGCGGCGACCGCGGCCGTACGGGAGTCCACGTCGAGTTTCGCGTAGACGTGGGCCAGGTGCGACTTCACGGTGGCCTGGGTGAGGTTCAGCCGCGCGCCGATGGCCTGGTTGGACAGGCCCTCGGCGACCAGGGAGAGCACTTCCGTCTCGCGCCGGGTCAGTGCGGCGTGCGGTGTGCGCAGCCGGTTCATCAGCCGGTCGGCGACCGCCGGCGCGAGAGTGGTGCGTCCGGCGGCGGCGGTACGGACGGCAGCGGCCAGTTCCTCGGGCGGGGCGTCCTTGAGCAGGTATCCGGTGGCGCCGGCCTCGATGGCCGGGAGGGTGTCGGCGTCGGTGTCGTAGGTGGTGACGATCAGCACGCGGGGCGCTCCGGGGCGGGCCGTGATGGCTGCGGTGGCCTGCGTTCCGGTCATTCCGGCGCCGAACTGCAGGTCCATCAGGACGACGTCGGCCCCGCCGGCCGCCGCGAGGGTCACGGCCTCCTCGGCGGTGGCGGCGGCCCCGACGATGCTGAAGCCGGGTTCGGTCTCCAGGACGGCGCGCAGGCCCGCGCGGACCACCGGGTGGTCGTCGGCGATCAGGATGCGGATGGGGTCAGAGGTGGGGATGTCGTTCACCGGTCACACCACGCTTCCGCCCCGGGCCGGGTGCTCGTGCCCGGCCTCGGTGGCCCGGAGGGGAAAGCGGGCGGACAGCGCGGTGCCCCGGCCCGGTGACGACTCGATGGCGAGGGCACCGTCGAGGGCGCGGGTGCGGGCCCGCATCCCGGCGATGCCGAAACCGCCCGTGGCCGGGTCCGGGGCTTCCAGGCGCTCGGGATCGAACCCGGTGCCGTCGTCGGCCACGTCGAGCGCCACGGCGTCGTCCAGGTAGGAGAGCGTGACCGTGCCGCTCCGGGCCCCGGAGTGCCGGACGGTGTTGGACAGCGCGGACTGCGCGATGCGCAGCAGGGCCACCTCCACGGCGGTGGGCAGCGTCAGCGGCGTACCGGTACGGCGGAAGCGGACCGTGACGGGGTGCTGGGCGCTGGTGGTGGCGCACAGCCGCTCCAGGGCGCCCGCCACAGTGGTGCCCTCCAGTGCGGGTGGACTGAGGGCGGCCACGAAACGGCGGGCCTCGGCGAGGTTGTCGACGGCCGCCTGTCGGGCCTGCACGACATGCGCGCCGGCCGCTTCGGGCCGCTTCGGCAGCGCGCGTTCGGCGGCGCGCAGCAGGAGCTGGATGCTGGACAGGCCCTGGGCCAGGGTGTCGTGGATCTCCCGGGCCAGCCGCTCACGCTCGGCCAGGACACCGGCGGTGTGCTGGGCGGTGGCCAGATCGGCGCGGGTGACGGTGAGCTCCTCGATCAGCCGGCGGCGCTGTTCGCTCTCCCGGAACAGCGCCTGGTACCCCCACACCACGGCGACCGCGACGGCCGCCCCCAGCGCGGGCCCGACCGCCCCGGCGGGGGAGAAGGCCTGCTCATGAACGGCGAACGCGGTGATCGCGGCGACGGCGGTGACGGCGACCGCGACCAGCCCGCCGCGCCGGGACAGCAGGTGCAGCTGGAGGAAGTACAGCGGGAACGCCAGCCACACCGCGTCCGGGGTCAGCGCCAGCAACAGCAGCCAGACCGCGCCCAGCCCCGCGAGCCACCACCCGGCGGCCCGGCGGGAGACGGACATGAGCGGCGTCAGCGGGCCGACCGCGTAGGCCCCCGCCACGGCGGCGCACACCGCCACGACGGCCCCCGCCCGCGGATCGTGCGTGACGAGCGCCCGCGCGGCCGTCAGGACGAGGAGCCCGGCCACGAGCAGATGCAGGCACCGGGCGAGAGGCCGAGTGGTGGGAGTGAGGACGTTCATCACCCACCACCCTACGGAAAACTCCCCTCACCGGGCATCGATCAAAAGGTGGAGTCGCGCCCCGACCCTTCGATTCGCAAAGTCCGGCCCTGCGTGCGATGCCCGGCCCCGGGCCGTGCCGCAAGGGTGGGACGTGCCGCTTCCACCGATCGAAAGGGCAGGCCGGGGCATGTTCGTCGCCTGGAGGGATCTCGCGTTCGCCAAGGGGCGATTCGCACTGATGGGAACCGTGGTCGTGCTGATCACCCTGCTGGTCGGGCTGCTCTCCGGCCTGACCGAGGGGCTCGCACGGCAGAACGTCTCGGCCGTGACCGGCCTGCCGGCCGACCGGATCGCCTTCGCCGCCCCCGCCGACGGCCAGGACCTCTCGGACCTCTCGTATGCCGACTCCACCGTCACCGAGGAACAGTGGCGGGCCTGGGCGGCGGCGCCCGGCGTGACCCGTGCCCAGCCTCTGGGCATCACCACCACCCGGGCGAGCGCCGGGGAACGGACCACCGGGGTCTCGGTGCTCGGAGTGCCGGCGGGCTCTCCGCTCGCCCCCGAGAGCGACCGGATCGACGACCGTGCGGTGGTGCTGTCCAGCACCGCCGCCACCGAACTGGGGGCCGGACCGGGCGACACCGTCACCCTCGCCGACCGGCGGCTGACCGTCGCCGCGGTGAGCGGGGACGCCTTCTTCAGCCACACCCCCGTGGTGTGGGCCACGCTCGGCACCTGGAACGGCATCACCCCGTCCACCGGTACCGCCGGGGACACCGGCGCCGCCGACGGCCGTACCGCGACCGTCATCGCCCTGAGCACCGGCCCGGACGCGGACATCGCCTCCATCGACCGGGCCGCCGGCACCCTGACCGTCGAGAAGGACGACTCCCTGTCCGCGATCGGCTCCTACACCTCCGAGAACGGCTCCCTGCAGCTGATGCGCGGCTTCCTGTTCGCGATCTCCGCACTGGTGATCGGCGCCTTCTTCACCGTGTGGACCATCCAGCGCAGCGGTGACGTCGCCGTCCTCAAGGCGCTGGGCGCCCCCACACGCAACCTGCTGGCGGACGCTCTCGGCCAGGCCCTGGTCCTGCTGACCGGCGGAACCCTCCTCGGTACCGTTCTCGCCGCCGCGACCGGCGCCGCCCTCTCCGGCTCCGCCGTCCCCTTCGAGTCGGCCCCCGGGACCGTCCTCGGCCCCGCCGCCGTGATGATCGTCCTCGGCGCTCTCGGGGCCGCCCTCTCCATCCGCCGCATCACCTCCGTCGACCCGCTGACCGCCCTGGGGAGCGCCCGATGAGCCTCGAACTGACCGACATCACCCTCACCTACCCCGACGGCGACTCCCGGCTGACCGCTCTCGACCGCGTCGGCCTCGACGTGCCCAGGGGCAGCCTCACCGCAGTGGTCGGCCCGTCCGGTTCGGGCAAGTCCAGTCTGCTCGCCGTCGCCGCCACCCTCGTCGCACCCGACTCCGGGACCGTCACCGTCGACGGCACCCCCACCACCGGGATGAGCCGGGGCGACCTCACCGACCTGCGCCGCCGCAGCATCGGCATCGTCTTCCAGCAGCCGAACCTGCTGCCCTCCCTCACCGCCGCCGAACAACTCCAGGTCATGGCCCACATCGACGGCCGAAGGGCGCGCGGCGCACGTGACCGGGCCATGGAACTGCTCGACGCCGTCGGGCTCGCCGACCAGGCCGGGCGCCGCCCGCACCAGCTCTCCGGCGGCCAGTGCCAGCGGGTGAACATCGCCCGCGCCCTGATGAACGACCCCACCGTGCTCCTGGTCGACGAACCCACCAGCGCCCTCGACCACGAACGCGGCGCAGCCGTCATGGAACTCATCACCCGGCTCACCCACCAACGGGCCACCGCCACCGTCCTGGTCACCCACGACCGCTCCCTGCTCGCCGCCGCCGACCGGATCGCCGAGGTCCACGACGGACGCCTCGCGTCGGCATATCAGCCGAATGGACGCACAAAGGGTGGTGGGGCGGCTGCGCATCAGGTACATACGTACGAGTAGCACCAGTCAGTAACGTAAACCGCCCCACAGGACCTCAAGATCACGCACATCGGTCCCACGGGCCGGCGTCCACGCATCCCGATCCGCGGCGAGGTGAGCCTCATGTCCGCAACACCCGAGTCACCCCAGGCACCCCAGGCACCCCAGTCCGGGCAGCGACCCACCGTCACCGAACGTGAGGCCCGCCAGGTCGCGGAGGCCGCCCGGGAACAGGACTGGCGCAAGCCCAGCTTCGCCAAGGAACTGTTCCTGGGCCGCTTCCGGCTCGACCTCATCCACCCCCACCCCCTTCCGGCCACCGAAAACGCCGAGCGGGGCGAGGAGTTCCTCGCCAAACTCCGCGACTTCTGCGAGACGAAGATCGACGGCGCCCTGATCGAACGCGAGGCGCGGATCCCCGACGAGGTGGTCACCGGGCTCAAGGAGCTCGGCGCCTTCGGTATGAAGATCGACACCAAGTACGGCGGCCTCGGCCTGACGCAGGTCTACTACAACAAGGCGCTCGCCCTGGTCGGCTCAGCCAGCCCCGCGATCGGCGCGCTGCTCTCCGCCCACCAGTCGATCGGCGTCCCGCAGCCGCTGAAGATCTTCGGCACCCAGGAGCAGAAGGACACGTTCCTGCCGCGCTGCGCCCGCACCGACATCTCGGCCTTCCTGCTCACCGAGCCCGACGTCGGCTCGGACCCGGCACGACTCGCCACCACCGCCGTCCCGGACGGCGAGGGCGGCTACGTCCTCGACGGCGTGAAGCTGTGGACGACCAACGGCGTGGTCGCCGACCTCCTCGTCGTCATGGCCCGCGTGCCCAAGGGCGAGGGCCACCGGGGCGGCATCACCGCCTTCGTGGTGGAGGCGGCATCCGAGGGCATCACGGTCGAGAACCGCAACGCCTTCATGGGCCTGCGCGGCCTGGAGAACGGCGTCACCCGCTTCCACCGGGTCCGCGTCCCGGCCGGCCACCGCATCGGTGAGGAGGGCCAGGGCCTGAAGATCGCGCTCACCACGCTCAACACCGGACGGCTGTCCCTGCCCGCGATGTGTGTCGGCGCCGGAAAATGGTGCCTGAAGATCGCCCGTGAGTGGTCGGCGGCCCGGGAGCAGTGGGGCAAGCCGGTGGCGCTGCACGAGGCGGTCGGCTCGAAGATCGCGTTCATCGCGGCGACCACCTTCGCCCTGGAGGCCGTGGTCGACCTGTCCTCCCAGATGGCCGACGAGAACCGCAACGACATCCGCATCGAGGCGGCGCTCGCCAAGCTGTACGGCTCGGAGATGGCCTGTCTGATGGCCGACGAGCTGGTCCAGATCCGCGGCGGACGCGGCTACGAGACCGCCGACTCCCTCCGGGCGCGCGGCGAGCGGGCGGTGCCCGCCGAGCAGATGCTGCGCGACCTGCGCATCAACCGCATCTTCGAGGGCTCCACCGAGATCATGCACCTGCTGATCGCGCGGGAGGCCGTCGACGCCCATCTGTCGGTCGCCGGCGATCTCATCGACCCCGAGAAAACCCTGGGCGACAAGGCGAGGGCGGGCGCGAACGCGGGCGTCTTCTACGCGAAGTGGCTGCCCAGACTGGTCACGGGCCCAGGACAGCTCCCCGGAACCTACGGAGAGTTCAAGCACGGCGTCGACCTCTCCCCGCACCTGAGGTACGTCGAGCGCGCGGCCCGCAGGCTCGCCCGGTCCACCTTCTACGCCATGTCCCGCTGGCAGGGCCGGATGGAGACCAAGCAGGGCTTCCTGGGCCGGATCGTCGACATCGGGGCCGAACTGTTCGCGATGAGCGCCGCCTGCGTCCGTGCCGAACTGCTGCGCCGCCGCGGCGACCACGGCCGTGAGGCCTACCAGCTCGCCGACGCCTTCTGCCGCCAGTCCCGCGTCCGCGTCGACGAACTCTTCGACCGGCTGTGGACCAACACTGACGACATCGACCGCAAGGTCGTCAAGGGTGTGCTCTCCGGCACCTACGAGTGGCTGGAGCAGGGTGTCCTCGACCCTTCGGGCGACGGCCCCTGGATCGCGGACACCACGCCCGGCCCCAGCACACGGAGCAACGCGCACCGGCCGATCCGCTGAGGCGGGCCGGGGCGGGGGCGTCGGACACACAGGACACACGAGCTGCCGGGGCGGGGCCCCGGCAGCGCCCGCGACCGGACACAATGGGGTCCATGACCGACGCTCCAGCTCCGCTCGCCGACCCGCACCTGGTGTACGACCCCGTGGCGGGGGACGGCCCCAAGGACGTGGTGATCCTCGGCTCCACCGGGTCGATCGGCACCCAGGCCGTCGACCTCGTGCTGCGCAACCCCGACCGCTTCCGGGTCACCGGCCTGTCCGCCAACGGCGGCCGCGTCTCCCTCCTCGCCGAGCAGGCCCGCCGGCTGCGGGTGCGCACGGTCGCCGTCGCGCGCGAGGACGTCGTGGGCGCGCTGCGCGAAGCGCTGTCGGCGCGGTACGGACCGGGGGAGCCGCTGCCCGAGATCCTCGCCGGAGCGGACGCGGCCACGCAGCTCGCCGCCTCCGACTGCCACACCGTCCTCAACGGCATCACCGGTTCCATCGGGCTGGCCCCCACACTCGCCGCCCTCGAGGCCGGCCGCACCCTCGCGCTCGCCAACAAGGAGTCGCTGATCGTCGGCGGCCCGCTGGTCAAGGGGCTGGCCGAGCCGGGGCAGATCATCCCGGTCGACTCCGAGCACGCCGCGCTGTTCCAGGCACTGGCCGCCGGAACCCGCGCGGACGTGCGCAAGCTCGTCGTCACCGCCTCCGGCGGCCCCTTCCGCGGCCGTACCAGGGACGAACTGGCGAACGTCACCGTCGAGGACGCCCTCGCCCACCCCACCTGGGCCATGGGCCCGGTGATCACGATCAACTCCGCCACCCTCGTCAACAAGGGCCTCGAAGTCATCGAGGCGCACCTGCTGTACGACATTCCCTTCGATCACATTGAGGTCGTCGTGCACCCGCAGTCGTATGTCCACTCGATGGTTGAGTTCACGGACGGATCGACACTGGCCCAGGCGACGCCCCCCGACATGCGCGGGCCCATCGCCATCGGCCTCGGCTGGCCCGAAAGGGTCCCCGACGCCGCACCGGTCTTCGACTGGAGCAAGGCGTCCACCTGGGAGTTCTTCCCCCTCGACAACGAGGCGTTCCCCTCGGTGGACCTGGCCCGGCACGTGGGCGGGCTCGCGGGCACCGCCCCGGCGGTGTTCAATGCGGCGAACGAGGAGTGCGTGGAGGCGTTCCGCGCCGGCGCCCTGCCGTTCAACGGGATCATCGACACCGTCACCCGGGTGGTCGAGGAGCACGGCACCCCGCGGACGGGAACCTCTTTGACCGTGCCCGACGTCCTCGAAGCGGAGACCTGGGCGCGAGCGAGGACCCGGGAACTGACGTCCCTCACTGCGAGCGCGGAGGCGCGTGCATGACGACCTTGATGTTCATCCTCGGCATAGTCGTCTTCGCGGTCGGCCTGCTGCTCTCGATCGCCTGGCACGAGCTGGGCCACCTGTCCACGGCCAAGCTCTTCGGCATCCGGGTCCCCCAGTACATGGTCGGTTTCGGACCGACCATCTGGTCCCGGCACAAAGGCGAGACCGAGTACGGCGTCAAGGCGATCCCGTTCGGCGGCTACATCCGCATGATCGGCATGTTCCCGCCCGGCGCCGACGGACGGCTGGAGGCCCGCTCCACCTCGCCGTGGCGCGGCATGATCGAGGACGCCCGCTCCGCCGCCTTCGAGGAGCTGCAGCCCGGCGACGAGAAACGCCTGTTCTACACACGTAAACCGTGGAAACGGGTCATCGTGATGTTCGCGGGCCCGTTCATGAACCTGATCCTCGCGGCGGTGCTGTTCCTCACCGTGCTGATGGGCTTCGGCATCCAGCAGCAGACCACCACCGTCAGCTCGGTCTCCCCGTGCGTCATCTCGCAGAGCGAGAACCGCGACGAGTGCGTGAAGTCCGACCCCCGGTCCCCTGCCGAGGCCGCCGGCATGAAGGCCGGCGACAAGATCGTCGCGTTCGACGGCGTCAGGACCGACGACTGGGGCACGCTCTCCGACCTCATCCGCGACAGCGCCGGCCAGACCGTGCCGATCGTCGTCGACCGCGACGGCCGGGAGGTCACCCTCCAGGCGGAGATCGCCACCAACCAGGTCGCGAAGAAGGACTCCAACGGGGCCTACGTCGAGGGTGAGTACGTCAAGGCCGGCTTCCTCGGCTTCAGCGCGGCCACCGGCGTCGTCAAACAGGACTTCGGGGACTCCGTGGTCTGGATGACCGACCGGGTCGGCGACGCCGTCGACTCCCTCGCCGCCCTGCCGTCCAAGGTCCCCGCCCTGTGGGACGCGGCCTTCGGCGACGGTCCGCGCGAGCCGGACTCCCCGATGGGCGTCGTCGGAGCGGCCCGGGTCGGCGGCGAGATCGCCACCCTCGAGATCCCCGCCTCACAGCAGATGGCCATGTTCGTGATGCTGCTCGGAGGCTTCAACCTCTCCCTGTTCCTGTTCAACATGCTCCCGCTGCTCCCGCTCGACGGCGGGCACATCGCGGGCGCCCTGTGGGAGTCGCTGCGCCGCAACCTCGCCAGGGTGCTGCGCCGCCCCGACCCGGGCCCGTTCGACGTGGCGAAACTGATGCCGGTGGCCTACGTGGTGGCCGGGATCTTCGTCTGCTTCACGCTCCTCGTCCTCGTCGCGGACGTGGTGAACCCGGTACGGATCTCCTAGACGGACCGGAGGCACCGGTACGGACCCGCCCCCGCCACCGGGTGCGAATCCGCCGGACATCCGCCGTTCACGATGGCCTGGAACCCTTTTGTTCCGGGCCATCGCCCTTTGGGTGGGTTTGCGGGCGGGATGTGCTCGGGCCGATGCCCGTGCCGTAATCTCGGACCGCGGAGCCCGCTGCTCACCGGGAGCCGGACCTTGATCCACGACTTGGGGTTGCACAGCAGATGACTGCGATTTCTCTCGGCATGCCGTCCGTTCCGATCACCCTGGCCCCGCGCCGCACGAGCCGGAAGATCCAGGTCGGGTCGGTG